>BNUG01000026.1 GCA_025997195.1 Clostridia bacterium
GTAAATAAAATGTTTGGAATTGAGTTGAGTGACAAACAATGTACGTTAATACAATGCAAAAGCCTGAAATCAGAATAAGTCTCCGCGTGTTGGGGTGGAAACTGGGGTGGAGAACGATATTATTTTCATGCATTGTCGATTCGCCCTCCCCTCGTATTAACGTACATTGTTTGTCACTCAACTCAATTCCAAACATTTTATTTACCGCGCGTCATTCTAATGTATACTCACAATCTATTCCAGCAACCAGTCCAGCGCATTGATCTGTTTGATACCATTGTGCGATGCTGCCGACGTAAAGTCCATTGTCAGCAAATATTTTGGGTTGTGATCGCGGATGGCATTCAGCGGAACCAGTTCCCGATCCAATACGGTCTTACCATCTGCACCGGGCTCTCCTATTACCGTATAGGCAACTTGATAATATTCCTCTCCCTCTTCGCCGATTGCGATGAAATCAACCTCGGCGCTGCCTATTTTGCCGACATGGACTTCATAGCCTCGGCGCAAAAGTTCCAGGTATACTATATTTTCAAGGATATGACCGGCATCTGACTTCTTGTTCCCCAACAGATAGTACCGAAGGCCGATGTCGGAAACATAATACTTCGCGCCGGTCACAAGCTGCTGTTTCCCTCTCACATCGTATCGTCCGGCCTTATAGAGAATGAAGCTATCAGTCAGAGCCTCAAGATAATTCTCAACCGTATGGACAGAAATTTTGCGACCGCCGGAAATCAAAGTATTGGCGATACTTGTAGCACTCGTTAGATTCCCGATGTTGTCAAAGGCGAATCGTGTAACGCTCTGCAGCGTGGCAACATCAGATATTTTTTTTCGAGCCACGATATCCTTCAGAATTACAGAATCGAAGATGCTGCCGAGATATGCGCGAATGTCTTTCTTCTTTGACAACTCCAAGGCGTATGGAAATGAACTATTCTCAAGATAACTTCGATATTTGAGGATGAGATCGGTCTTCTCTCCAAGTGCCGAAATATACTCCTTGAAAGACAACGGGAGCATTTTGATTTCCACATACCGCCCGGAAAGCAGTGTTGCCAATTCGCCCGAAAGAATATACGCGTTTGATCCTGTAACATACACATCACAGTTTTTGCGAACGAATAAACCGTCAACAGCTTTCTGAAATTCCGGAACCGTCTGGACTTCGTCAATAAAAACATAGTTCATACAATCGTCCTGCAATTGTACTTTGATAAAGTCGTAAAGCTGCATATAAGTTTGCAGATCATGGAACTCAGGATACTCCAAATTCAGCCGGATGATTTGCCGGTCTTCTACGCCCTGCTTTTTCAGGTAATCCGTATAAAGGTCAAAAAGAGTAGACTTCCCGCACCTACGGATTCCGGTAACAACCTTGATAAGCTGCTTGTCCCGGAAACTGATCAGCTGCTCAAGATACTCAGGTCTTGATAAAAGCTCTGTCATATACGATTCCTCCGCTTACAATCAGTATAGCATAAGTCAATCCGTTTGCAAGAAGTTTGTGCAGTCAAATGCACAAATACTTGATTTTCGGACAGTTTGTGCACCGAATATGATGTACGGTCACATTTCACGCTCTATCGAATAAAATCGCCATCATTTTTTTCTTCCATCAAGCCATCAATGCCACAACATGAAAGCCAACGGGCAGCCGCGATCTCCGTCGTATAGATTCGCCTTCCGAGTTGCACCGACGGAAACCCTGGTGCATGAAAAAGATCCCGGATTGTAGTCTCTGATCATCCCGGTGCAAAAAGCAATTTGAATTCACGCGGAGATAACAGTTTGAGTGTTTGCACTTCCATTTACCATGCCCTACCTTTCCTATTTTTGTCAACGATGAGATCTGCAATCTCGTCCGGTACTTCAACAAAACAGTCGTTTGTATAGTGCGGATAATATTTCCGCAAATTGATCTTTTTCATGAGAAACCTCCGTTTCAAATTGCTTGCGATAACAGGCAAACGAAACGAAGACGGAGATCGACATCCTACAGAAAAAATATTGATATCCCGTCCATTCGAGATATCAATACGCATTTGGTATATTTGGTGAAAGTCAAAACAAGGCCAACGAATATACCGGTATGCCGACAAAACATATCGGACAGCACCAGCTAAATGTAGTTTTCTATTCGCGTAAACATAATACTGAACTACGCATCATAGCAAGTCCTCCAATTTCACGAATGTGTTGGATTTTCAATTTGTCTTGCTTTTGGATGGAACGAAAAGATAACGAAGAGTCTCTTATATTTCACCATGACTACGGAAAGCAGAAAGTAAATGAGAGAGCGGTGTGATAACGCAGCTAAGCAAGGATTTGAAAACTGCATTCCCGGATGCCAACGGATTTTCAACTACCAACCTGAAGTATATGAGACAGTTCTTACGTTCTATGTGCAGGAAACTCCAATTGGTCAACAAGCTGTTGGCCAATTACCAAACGAGGGCAATATTCAATTAAGTCAACGTGTCTATTCAGCCAGGGGCGGCCATTGCCGCCCTTGGCATTGCTGCCCCATTCCCGTCATTGCGGACGCCGTACTGTCATTCATTGCGGGAACCGTACTGTCATTGCGGGCGGAGCCTGCACCTGGCACCGACCCGGCACCCCGCAATGATACGGTTTTTGCACAGTCCATTTGAGACATTTTCATTTGTGGTTATTTGAGACATTATCATTTGTGGATCAGACATGGGTTTTCATGGGCTTAGAAAAATCTTGACACTGCCAATAATTCTACATACACTAAACACATAAATTCCGTTAAACTTTCCCCAAAAATATTTACTTCCGTTGTATTGGCTACCGGTATTTCCGCATGCCATTTTTTATTGGGGAGATCATCCAGATTCTTTTCAAAATCCGTTGTAAATGATCTTTGTTGATTTGGCACGTTGATGCACTCGGCAACAAAGCGGAAAGAAACTACACTATTTTGTCTTGGCTGGGCAAAGAAACTATTAACCGACCTGAATTTGAAATCTGCGTTGGAAGGCGATTCCCCTCATGGCATTGATGAATGGCAGGAGGTGCCTGCCACAATACGAGATGCCGTGGTGCTAAAGCAGTTGCAAAACAGAAAGCGCGCACGTTGCAAAATAGAAAACGAATATATTGCAAAATAGAAAACGCGTGTTATACTAAGTGAATGGAAAAATATACGGTCAGGTTGATAGATAGCATTATCGCCCGGAAACTAAAAGTTTCCGGGGGTGTCGTATTGCGCGGTCCGCGCGCCGCAGGCAAGACCACCACTGCTTTACATCATGCAGCCAGTTCTGTCCGGTTGGATCAACGAGCAGACTTGGCACTCGCCGCTGAAATTGCCCCTGAGACCATTCTTGCAGGGGAGGTTCCAAGGTTGATAGACGAGTGGCAAACTACGCCATCCATTTGGAATTCGATCCGCGCTGAAATTGATGCAAGAGGATTGCCCGGCCAATTTATTCTCACAGGATCTTCCGCACCTGCCGAAGATAAAACCCGGCATACCGGTGCTGGACGTTTTTCAAGGCTCACGCTTCGACCAATGACTCTATCCGAAATGGGATTATCAACTTGTCAGGCGCATTTCAAAAATCTATTTGAGAAAAACTCTAAGTTCAGCGGACTGGATGGTCCAAATGTCACGGAATACGCCGGCATCATCGTAAAAGGCGGTTGGCCGGCATTGCAGATTCTTGAGCCGGAAGCAGCCCTCGATGCTCTGACCGACTATATTGACAACATTGCCGATGTGGATCTGCGGACGCTCGAAAGTCCACCGGATCCTATCCGAATGGCGGCATTGATCCGATCATTGGCAAGAAATATTTCTACGGAGGCTTCCCTTGAAAAACTCGCTGCCGAATCTGAAATTGGCGAAGGAAATCTCTCATTGCCCACCGTCAGGAAATATCTTGACCAACTCTCCCAAATTTACGTATTAGAAGAATTGCCTGCATGGAGTACGCATATCAGGTCAAGTATCCGTTTGCGCGTGAAACCGAAATGGCATTTTGTTGATCCCTCGCTTGCAACAGCAGCGCTCGGAGCAGATCCGGCATCTCTATTAAGTGATTTGGAGGCGATGGGATTGCTGTTCGAATCAATGGTTATACGGGATTTACGAGTATACTCTGAGGTACTCGATGCAAAGGTATACCATTACAGGGACTCCACGGATCTTGAAGTTGATGCGATCCTCGAGCGAAGGGATGGTGTATGGGCGGCAGTCGAAGTCAAGCTCGGCGGCGAAGATGCTATCGCCGAGGCTGTTTCTAATTTCGAAAAGCTCCGCAATCGTCTTCCGAAAACGAAACTCGACAAACTTGCATCCTGCAATATCATTACAGGCGGTATTGCAAGCTATACCAGACCAGATTTAATCAATGTCATCTCGATCGGACATTTGTGCCTGTAACCTTCTGACACCATCTACCTACAGTTCGAGCATGAACAGCTTCGCTCCACCAAAATTTGCCAGAAAAGTGTTGAAAATTCAACACTTTTCGTGCATTTGGGTCAATTTTGAGGGATTCGAACCAGTCACCCCCGTGGCTCGAGCCGACGGGGGTGAATTTACGTGAATTGAATTTAAATATGGGTACCTACGTTAGGTTCCGACCGATCACGCTTGAGTCCGAATACGATTCTCAGTGCTATGTGAGCTATGAAGAACAATCCGACTATGATCGTCCATTGATTAATCCAGACCATTGGCTGACTCAAATCGTCTAAGATAAACCAGACGATTGGCGTAGCTATCCCGACCAGTATTGTAAAGACAGTTGCGATAATGCTTCTGCGTTGCCTATCATCGCCATTTTGTCTGCGTGTGAATGCTTTTTGCAGGAACAGAATCAGTACACTGAGCGTCGCGATAATTGATAATATCAGGCTCAGCACGCTCCATGCTCCATTTGCGGCAAAACCACCGAGAGGCACGTTGCCTCGCGCTATATCCGAGAAGATGTTGCCCGTTTGAGCTTCGAATACTGCCGGCTCCCGCAGTTCGGAGATTGGCTCAGGCACTACCGGATCAGGCGTGGGCTCTGTTACTTCCGGGGGTGTCACAGCCGGAGGAGTAACTACCGGAGGAGTGACGATAGGCGGTTCGGGTGCGGGCGGCGGCACGACGGCCGGCTCCGCGACGGTGAACGTCCCGTCGGTCACGATGATGCTGTAGTTGGAGGTCACGTCGCCCCTCGACCCGTTGACTATCCTGAAGAAGCCCACGCCGTAGTTGTTGTGTGTGGCGCCGATACCGCTCTCACCGTCGCCGTAGGTATAGCGCCCCGCGAGGATGTCGGCTGGATCGATGGGTATCGTCGGGTCGCTCACACTGTCTCCGGGGGCCAGGCCGGTGTCCGCAAGGACGGTGCCTCCGCCCGTGACGGTAAGACCGCCGCCGAAAGATGAGCCGGAGAAGGTCTCGGCCCTGTCACCGATCGTGATGACGACCGTGCGCGGTGTGACGGTGAGGGTTCCGGGGGCGTATTCGATTCTGTAGGCATCCGCCGGAGTGCCTACCAATGAGAGACTGCCCGCCGTGATGGCGCTGACGCTGGGGCCGGTGCCGACATTTGTCTGGCTTCCCGAATACAAGACTTTGCTATCGTCAATAGCAATGCCCGCAGGGAGCCCACCTCCGGGACCTGCGGGATTCGTGCTGACGATTTCATAGGCATTCGGCACCAAGGGGGCACCGGAGTAGACCGCAGTGCGGTCCGCGGGCTTCACCGTGACGATTCCCTGCACCGTGAAGGGGATGTAGTACGTGGCTGTGTTGAGGTCGCCACTTTTAGGAGCGCCCGCTATCACGTTGTCGTACGTGGTGACTTCGATCGTATAAGCCTTACCGGGAGTGAAGATGCCGGGATCGGTAAGGGCAAGCGAGCGCCCATCGAATGTGTGCTCTCCGTCATCCGCAATGATTTTGATACGTGCGGACGCTGCGCTGTCCACATCGTCTTTAACCTCCGCAACGATGTTCGCGCCGGTCGAGGTGTTCACGAAATTGTTTGCGCCAACGGCGAGGTTCAATTCCTGCCCGTTTACGGTAAGCTTTACGAGTCTCGGCGCGTCTTTGTCGATCCAAGTAATATCAATGTTCCGTTTAACCGTGTTTGTTGTTGCAATACTTTCTAAGGTAACTTCTTCTTTGTCATTCGCAGAATACTCCTTGGTAATAACCCTCTTGTCGGAGGTGGCCTTCCAACCGCCTGGCACCTTTATCGGCTCACTGGCAGTCAAGGTAACAGTGACATCCCCATTCGTCCTGCTTGCCGGAGAGTATGTAATGCCTAGCACCCGTGGCGAGAAACCCTTACCCGAGTGAGGGTTGTCGCCCGCCCTATTCGAAACAACGGAATAGGAATCAATTTTTATTAAATTATCATCGCTACTCGAAAATATCGCAGAACCATAGTCATCTGGCCGGCTTGAGTCTTGGCGAGATGTAATGTTTCCGGAAATAGTGCTGTCTTCGATTGTCGCATTAACGTGCGCCAGCACACCACCGCCATAGGCCCCTGATGTGTTGTCGGTAATGGTGCTGCCTTTAATCGTCAGCGGACCCTCCGAATACACGCCGCCGCCACCGTTATAATAACCCTCATAACTTTTGTCTGTACCATTATCGGTCGCCCAATTGCCTGATATCTCGCTGTTGATAATCTCAAGGGTGGCGGCTGGGTTCGACAGGTAAACGCCGCCGCCGCTAGTCCCTCTATTAGAGGTTATCTTACTGTCATCTATAATCAGATTGCCAGTCGAAAATATACCACCACCATTACCATTATTTGTGCAGTCTCTTACAACCGCCCCCTTCAAAATCAAAGTTTTTGATGAGTCCGCTTGAAAGTTAATGCCACCGCCATACACGGGAGAAGAAGAAGAGAGCGCAGGACCTTGGAGCTCGACTCCGTAAAAGGTAAGAGTAGTGGAAGCCTCAGCGCTCGAGCGGGCGTCAATATTGATGTGCCGTACTGAACTTGAACCAGAGGGACTTGGATTTTCAAGGATTACTGTACCACTCGCCGCCTTTATCGTGATATCCCTGCCATGAGGAATGGTAAGCGTCGCTGTCAGCTGAAGTGTGCCCCCCCCTGTCAGAATGATTTCATTTACACTAGGGTCGTTCAGTGCAGCCTGCAAAGCGGCAGTCGCTGCAGTCGCTGCAGTCGCTGATGATATGTTAATCTCACGACTCCCGTCGCCCGCGTCGAAAGTCGTGATCGGAATTCCATTCTCTGCTTCTGCCGTTTCCGGCTCCTGTTCCTGCTCGGGCATCTGATTGACATCAACCTCTTCAGTCGAACCTGTCAAATCCCCATCGATAGGGTTTGCCATTGCTGTTGATGGCACCATGACCATTATAAGCATCAAAGCTGCCAGCAAAAACGCCGGAGCTCGCCGCACTCTAAATTTACTCTTCCTTGCTTGATTCCTCATTTTCCTCCCCTTATATTCAGTACATATTATTATATACAAATTGTATACCCAAAAACAGCCGTGTTTAAACACAATTATGAAAAAAATTCATAACAGCAAAAAGAGAAGGTTTGTGTTTGAACCGTAACCGTTCCAACATCGTAGTTTCTTCGCACGACATACGGACGGATGCCAGCCTCCTTGATGGGGGTAACATTGATCCCGAACGGGAAAGTCATATTTATTGTAAGCGGGATCCTATCGGAGAAACCGTGCAAATACAAGGCAGTCTCATGTGAAAAAATTCCTTTTGGAAATCTGACTTGCGCAAGATAGAACTCATCGATCCATCCATCTTCCGTAACGTAAACGCCTCTGCCAGCTTTATGTAGTTTTTTTTCTTTTTCCAATTGGAATAAATACCACTTTGAAATTCCGGCGCCCGAAACTTGCCTGGTCGTTATCACACCGCGGTCTAAATCAAGATCGTTTTTATTGCATCAAAAAATCTTTGCAAAAGCTGGTTGGGGTCACGGTTGGGGTCAAATGCAGATTTTTGGGATTTTACGGAAAAGAAAAAAGGCTTGAAATTGTTGAAATTTCAAACCTTTCTTGTGGTACCCCGGCAGGGGTTCGAACCCTGGACACCCTGATTAAGAGTCAGGTGCTCTCCCAGCTGAGCTACCGAGGCATATTGGTTCGTTTCGCATGCGGAACACGCCAAACGAACAGTTTGTATATTACCACGGCTGAAGCGCCCCTGTAAAGACTGTTTTTCCCGCCGGTCCGCCAATACCGACCCAATACTCTTTCAATGAAGCACCCCATCTGTTGCCCCTTCGACGGATGGGGTGCCTCCTTACAGCCTTCTTACACCTGCGCGCTCAATCGGTCAATCGTACACGATTGCGTCGCGAACATGCCCGGCGCTGGCCTTCTTACACCTGCGCGCTCAATCGGTCAAGCCCTTGATCTTAATGTACTCGATACAGTGAGAGCAGACGCCAAGCCCACGGAATTCACGCTCCGGCGATTTCTCACCACAGATGCAACAAACAGGGTCTTTCAATTCGGCCTCAGAATAATAGGTGACTGCGTTTTTCGTGTCTGTAGATTCTTCCATCTTAGTCTCCTTTCCGCCTTATAAACCATTGGGGATAACATTGCACGTCATGGGAACATTTGCCGACCGAGATGAAGGGGAGTTGGAATCGTTCTGAGCCTTCAGTGTGTCATCCCTCTACCTATATAGATAAGAAAAATCAAAAAACATGACAGTTGTGTGACAAACTTTTTATGAAATGCTGTTATTTTTTCACTATATCCATGAATTATCGGTTGCAATTGCCCTCCAACCACAATATAATGTGTATGATAAAACTTACTGACACAAGATAGCAAACAACCACCGTGAGCATGAATTTCACACGTGAAAGCGTTTTTTAGTAAGGATTTGGGATACCGGAAGCAGCAGAATGGAGTATATTATGCCGAACGTGATCAAGCGCGACGGAGAAGCCGTCGTCTTCAACAAATACAAGATCGCAGGTGCGATTCAAAATGCAATGTTGGAGACCACGGTAGGCGTGGATCAGACTCTGGCAGCGGAGATCGCGGGTCAGGTCGAAAGCCAGGTCATCGCCTTTGGTAAGGATGTCAACGTTGAAGATATCCAAGACCTCGTCGAGGATTATCTCATGGAAAACGGCCTGAAAGCCGCCGCGAAAAAATACATTATTTACCGCTATGAGCGCGACAAAACCCGCGACGCGCGCAAACGGCGCGATGGGCGCGGCATCGGCGAAGAATTCCTCGCCGCCTACAAGCACGCGCCTTCGCCGATGAAACAGCTCGGGTCTTTTGTCTATTATCGCACCTACTCGCGCTGGATTCCGGAAGAGCGTCGGCGTGAATACTGGTGGGAGACCGTGCGCCGTTCTGTCGAGTACAATACCGGCATCGTCCCGGTCGCACGCGCCGAGGCCGAGCAGCTTTACCGCAATATCTTCGAACTCAAGCAATTCCTTTCGGGACGCACCTTCTGGGTCGGCGGCACCGATGTGACCGCCCACTACCCGATGGCCAATTACAACTGTGCTTTCCGCGTGATCGACAGCTTCACCGCCTACCGCGATATTTTTTATCTACTGATGGTAGGCTCCGGCGTCGGCGTCCGCATCCTGAAAGCCGACGTTGAAAAGCTGCCGCCCGTACGCACGGATCTTGAAGTCATCCACGAATCCTACACCCCCATGCTGCGCACCATGCGGCAGGACTCGACCTCGCTCGAATTTACACACGGCGATACGGTTCGTATCCTCATCGGCGATAGTAAAGAAGGCTGGGTACAGTCGCTTGATTATTTCCTACGAATCCTTTGGAGCACGGAATACCGCAAAGTAAAAACCGTCATCCTCAATTATGACCATGTACGCGGCAAGGGCGAACGCCTGCGTACCTTCGGCGGCACGGCAAGCGGCCACCAGAGCATGAAAAACATGTTCACAAAACTCGTGCGCGTCCTCGAAAAAGCAGGGGCTCGCACCGGCACAGACAAAGCGAAGCTGCGTCCGATCGACTGTCTCGACATCGCTAACATCATCGGCGAAAATGTCGTGGTCGGCGGCGTCCGGCGTACGGCGGAGATCGCCCTGCTCGACATGGACGACGCGGAAGCCATCGGCGCCAAAAGCGATCTCTACACGAAAGTCGACGACAACTGGGTCCTCGATACGGAGATCGCGCATCGCCAGATGAGCAACAATTCCATTTACTATACGCGCAAGCCGACGCGAGAACAGCTTCACTGGCATCTCGAACAAATGCGTTATTCGGGAGAGCCCGGCTGGGTCAACGAGGAAGCCGGCAAAAAGCGCCGACCGAATTTCAGCGGCGTCAATCCCTGCGCGGAGATCCTGCTCGACAGCGACGGCCTCTGCAACCTGACCACCGTGAACGTGATGGGATTTGTCAGCGAAGACGGCGTACTCGACCGCGAAGGTCTGCTCGAAGCGCAGCGTCTTTCCGCAAGGGCAGGCTACCGTATGACCTGTCCCGAACTCGAGATTCCTGAGTGGAACGCCGTCCAGCAGCGCGACCGCCTGCTCGGCTGCTCGCTTACCGGCTGGCAGGACATGGTGAACGCCGTCGGCCTTACAAAAGAAGGACAGGCCGAACTCCTGCAGGCACTCCGCAAAGCCGCGAGAGGCGCGGCGGAGCACTACGCCAAAGAACTCGGCATGAAGGAGCCGCTTTTGGTCACAACGATCAAGCCCGAGGGTACGCTGTCTCTCCTGCCCGTGGTGTCCCCCGGCGTACATTACTCTCACGCCGCCTATTTCGTCCGCCGCGTCCGTATCTCGGCCGACGACCCGCTCGTCCGCGTCTGCGAAGAACTCGGCTATCCCGTCTTCCCCGAGGCGGGACAGACGCGCGAAAACGCGACGACCAAAGTCATCGAATTCCCGGTACAGGCGCCGCAGGGCCTGACCAAGGGCGACGTTTCCGCCATCGAACAACTCGAGATTTACAAGTTGTTCATGGACAATTACATCGACCACAACTGCTCGATCACCGTCCATGTACGCGATGAGGAATGGGGCCTCGTCGAAGACTGGGTCTGGGAACACTGGGACGAGATCGTCGCCCTGTCCTTCCTGCCCTACGACGACAGCTTCTACGACCTGCTGCCTTTCGAAGAAATCCCCGAAGAAGAATTTGAGCGTCGCACGGCAGAGATGAAACCCTTCATCCCCTCGCTGCTCTCGAAATATGAAAAACAGGAACAGGAATACGACATCGGCGACGACGGCTGCGAAAACGGCGTCTGCCCCGTCCGATAGACGACGCTTACAATTTAAATTCCAATATCCGGTCACGCAAGACAGCCGCGCGCTCGAACTCCAGCCGGGCCGCGGCTTCTTTCATTTCTTTCTCCATACGCCCCACATACTCCTGACGCTCTTTCATCGTCATCTCGTTTTTCGCCCGCGCCTCGTACCAGGAGTCTTCCGCCTCGGCCACCTTCGTCGCCTCGATGACCTCCCGCACGGCTTTCTCGATCGTGCGCGGCGTGATTCCATGCGCCGTATTGTAACGAATCTGTACCTTGCGTCTGCGCTCGGTTTCGTCCATCGCCGACCGCATCGAATCGCTGACCGCATCCGCGTATAATAACACGCGCCCGCCGACGTTGCGCGCGGCCCGGCCGATGGTTTGCACCAGGGAGGTTTCGTTGCGGAGAAATCCCTGTTTATCCGCGTCTAAGATCGCGACGCGCGTGACTTCCGGAATGTCCAATCCCTCGCGCAGCAAATTGATCCCGACCAGTACGTCAAAATCTCCGACACGCAGATCGTGAAGGATCCGCATACGTTCAAAAGTCAGCACATCGGAGTGCATATACCGCACACGCACCCCCGCCTTCGCGAGATAGTCCGTCAGGCTTTCGGCCATTTTCTTGGTCAGCACCGTCACCAGCACCCGCCCGCCCTGCGCACGGGCCAAATTGATTTCCGCGATCAGGTCGTCGATCTGCCCTTCCGTCGGACGCACCTCCACCTCCGGATCGACCAATCCGGTCGGACGGATGACCTGCTCGGCCGTGACCCCGCCGCTGGCCTCGCGTTCAAACGCGGCAGGCGTCGCGCTGACAAACACCGCCTGCGGCACAAGTTCATTAAATTCCTCAAAGCGCAGCGGCCGGTTGTCGAGCGCCGAAGGCAGCCGAAAACCGTACTCCACGAGCGCTTCCTTGCGCGAACGGTCGCCGGCATACATGGCCCGCAGCTGCGGCAGCATGACGTGGCTTTCATCGATGATTACGAGAAAATCCTTTGGGAAATAGTCGATCAAAGTATAAGGCCGGGAGCCGGGCGCGAGGCCGCTGATATGCCGCGAATAATTCTCAATGCCCTTACAACTTCCGATCTCGCGCAGCATTTCCAAATCGTAGCGCGTGCGCTGCTCAAGCCGCTGGGCTTCGAGCAGTTTGCCGCGTTCGCGGAAATACACCAAACGCTCTTCCAATTCTGCCTCAATGGTTTCCACGGCATGTGCCGTTTTTTCCGGCGACGCGACATAATGCGAGGCAGGAAAAATTGCGATATGACTGCGTGTACCTTTGATCTCTCCCGTGACCAAATCAATTTCTTTGACCGACTCCACCTCATCCCCGAAAAGTTCGATGCGCACCGGCGCGTCGCCGCCGGACGGAAAGACGTCGATCACATCGCCGCGCACACGGAAGTCGCCGCGGTCAAAACCCATATCGTTGCGCTTGTACTGAATGTCCACCAATTTCGTAAGGATCGCGCGGCGGCTCATCTCCTGCCCCGGCCGCAGCGAAAGCGTCTGGCTTTGATAGTCGATCGGCTGCCCCAGACCGTAGATGCAACTGACACTCGCGACCACCACCACGTCCCGCCGTTCACAAAGCGCCGCCGTCGCGGAATGTCTGAGTTTGTCGATTTCATCGTTGATGTCCGCGTCTTTGTCGATATAGGTATCCGTCGAAGCCACGTAGGCCTCCGGCTGATAGTAATCATAGTAGGAAACAAAATATTCTACGGCGTTTTCCGGGAAATATTCTTTGAACTCTCCCGCGAGCTGCGCGGCGAGGGTCTTATTATGTGAGATGATGAGGGTGGGACGCTGCACGCGTTCGATCACGTTGGCCATGGTGAAGGTTTTGCCCGAACCGGTCGCGCCAAGCAAGGTCAGGCGGTTTTGCCCGGCCTCGATCGCGCGAACAAGATCGTCCACCGCCTGCGGCTGGTCGCCCGTCATCTGATAATCCGATACGATTTTAAATTTTTCTGCGTCTACCGTGCCCATACACGCTCCAAATTGATTGCTCCGCCGATGAAAGGTTGGACTGAATTGGCGAAGCGATCACCTACGTTTCCTTAGGCTATTGTAACACACAGGAACGCATGTTTTCTACTCGGAAGTTTTTGGCAGATAGCGCTTCAGCTTTTCGACCAAATCCGCAAAATACAACGGTTTGCCGAGATGATCATTCATGCCGGCCGCCAGACAGTGCTCGATGTCCTCGCGGAAGACGTTCGCCGTCATCGCGATGATCGGTACGATCCGTGCGCGGGGATCCTCCAGCGCGCGGATGCGGCGCGTAGCTTCCAGTCCATCCATCTCGGGCATCTGCATATCCATAAGGATCAGGTCGTAACGCCCCGGATCCGCCGCGTATTTCTCCACGGCTATGGCCCCGTTTTCAGCCATATCAAGGCCGACGCCGGAGGGCTCAAGCAAGGTCTGCACGATTTCGCGGTTGATCTCTACATCCTCCGCCAGCAGAATGTACCGGCCGAAGAATTCGTTATCCTCAATTTTTGCATCCTCTTCGCTGGTAGCCGCGAGAGCCTTAGCGCCGAGCACTTTGTTGATGCAATCGACCACCATAGAAGGAAAGAGGGGTTTCTGCAGGTAATCATCTACAATCGACGCATCCGCGCGTTCCTTGAGCTCATGGAAATCATAAGAAGAGATCATGATAATGACGGAAGCGCCGCCCAGGGCTTTGATCTGTTCTGCGAGAGCAAATCCATCCATACCGGGCATTTGCCAGTCGATGAAAAAGATATCGAAATTACCTTCGTTTTTAAGCAGCGAAAGTGCCAGTTCTCCGCTTTCTGCACCGGTCACAGTCATGCCATACCGCTCGCCAATGCTGATAAAATATTCGATGATGTCCGGGGCGTCATCGACAACAAGCGCGTGGACATCGGAAAGCTTGACACGGCGTTTCTCTGCAACATCAGCAGGCTGTGTACCTATTTTCATCCAGACTTCAAAGGTAAAGGACGAACCCTTTCCTTCTTCGGATTCCACATAAAAAGAGCCTTGCATCGCTTCGACGATCGTCTTGGAGATGGCAAGCCCCAGCCCCGTGCCTCCGAATCGCCGCGTGATGCTCTTGTCCGCTTGCTGAAATGAGGTGAAGAGAAGTGCTTGTGTTTCCTGATTGATACCGATGCCGGAATCGGTCACCGATATGCGGATTCGTGTGCCGTCAACATTCTCAGACACAAGCGCTGTCTCGAGTCGGATTTCGCCTTCTTCCGGCGTGAATTTCATCGCATTGGACAGAAGGTTCAGGATGACCTGAGAGAGCCGCTGCCCGTCTCCTTCCAAAAACTCAGCGATCCGATTGTCGAGCTTTACCGTCAGTCTTTGATGCTTGCGGTCAATGCTGAAATTGATGGCGGATACCGCGCGCCGAATGATGCTTTCAAATTGGAAGATTTCCTCGGAGAGCTCAAACTTCCCCGCCTCAATCTTCGAGATATCGAGGATGTCGTTGATGATACCAAGGAGATGCGTGGAAGAGTCTTCGATCTTATTAAGACAATAATCTTTTTTCTCGACTGTCCCGCTCTCTTTGCCGATTTTGGTCATCCCAATAATGGCATTCATCGGTGTGCGGATCTCATGACTCATATTCGAGAGGAACATGGACTTTGCCATACTCGCTTCTTCGGCGGCCAGCCGTGCTTCCTCAATGACCGTGATATCCGTCATGAAGATCAGGGAACCGACATACGCGCCTTTCTCATCCCGCATCGGGGTGAAGCCCAGCATATACTTCTTTGGCCTGCCCTTGCCGGCGATATCCAGCGTCTCTTCCAGCATGAGAGACTCATCTTTTTTCACCGCCTCTGAGAGCTTATCCTGTGTGATCCTGCCCCACTCCGCACCGCCCAACATCGTGAGAATCTCGAGGCCATGGTGTCCCTGCACCTGTGAAAAATCTTCGATGCCGGCTTCTCGCATAAAATATTCCGTTGCATAAGCCAGATGCGCGAATTTATCAAAGAAAAAGAAATTGTCCGGCGCGTTTCTGAGCAACAGGCTCAGATAGTTTGCCTGTTCCAGATAAGATTGTGTGCTTCCCGATTGCGCCGCCAGATTTTTCTCATAAACGGCTCGTTCAATATCCAGAGAAGTCTTAAGCCTATTAATCTCGCGCTCCGCTTTCCGTAATTCTTTGCGTAATGCTTCCGCTTCCGCAATCGTTACCGTATCGTCAGCCACGCCCCCCTCACTTTCTTCCTCATCGCCCGATGATTGGTCTGCCTACCCCTATAAGGCCAGTGCAATGATCGAATAATTGTGGAGCTGATTGCTCAGAACTCCTTCCTTTTTTGTAACAGGGCAAATCTCTCCGCCCGAGTAAAACAGGGCATACGGCGCCTGATTGCCGATTGCGTCTACAATATACTTCGCTTCTTCCAATGAATTCGGAGCAAGCATAAAATACCTTGTAACGCAGGGCGCAATGAAAAACGCGTTTGGTGCATCGCCCTGTGTCAGATCTTTCACCATAGCGCCGCCTGTTGTCATGATACTTTCCGGGTCCACAACACCGATAGAAAACGTCGTGCCTTCCGGAATCTTGCGGGCAAACTGGACGCTGCCGCCTTCTCCCACAGCATAAACACCAAGCGCAACGGCTCGGTCGCTATTATTAAAATCAAAGAGAACCGGCAAATTGCTCCAGTCGGCCTGCGTTTTTACATCAAAACCAACACTGCGAAGATAATCGAAAAACGGCATATCGTTGACGCTTTTCACAAAATACCCGTCTGATTCCGTGACGATGGCTTTTTGCGGACGCACATTTTTGTTTGCGATGGAATGTAAATAGTAGCGGGGCTCGATATTGCCGGTGATAAAAATGACGGCAAGACTGCTCCTCGAGGCTCCGCTTCCTGTGATCACCCGCCCATCCGTAAAATCAGACCGAAAGCCCGCCATAACGCTACCAAACAACGGAATCCCACCGGTCTCCTCATCCAAGGCATCCAGCAAGGCGTCTACGCCGAGATCCGGCAGGACAGGCGAAAAAATCAAACCGAATTTCGGGGTCTCCCCGAGCCTTTCTTTGGCTCTTTGCACCATATTCCGAATCTCTTCTTCATAATTTTCCACATTCAAATCGACCGTTGATTCGGCCGCGAAGGAAGCATCCTCCGCCGTCAGTGCGGCAAGGTGCAGCAATTCGGGATTGATCTCACCGACCGCAGCGCTCAGATTGGTCGTCAGTCCGGCGATAGGAAACGGAAGTTTCTCCGCCAATTTTGCCACGATACCATTTGCGATATAGTCCGGATGGCACGTCACGATGCCTACGGTGTTGGACGCGAGTTTGCCCTCCAGCAGGCCCTCGATTTCAGCAATGGCGTCATCGATTTCATCTATCTCATGTGTCCATGCATTGATCATCTTCATCGCGGTTTCCCTTTCTTCGCACTTACGCGAATGGAACGATTCAGCCTTACTTATCAATTTTGTACTCTTTCTTTGTTACCAGCTCCAATAACGAAGTATTATAGCATACATAACATGATATTGCAGCATATTTGGAGCGCTACTTTCAATTTGCGGTTGACAAACGGAATCGGTATGATATGATGTATAGCATATAAAACATATATGCTATACATAGTTTTGCAGGGAGAGACAAATGGCACTATCGGAACAAATCAACGGAATATTAGCCGGCTTTGCGGATATGCCGGGGTTGGCCAAGTCGGATAAAGAAATGATCCGGCGGAAGCAGCAAAGTCTCCCGGCCTTGCTGCAAAACATTTCCGAAGCCTGGAACGCTTATACAGAGAAGTCCGATTCCGCCCCGGGTGATTTGCGCGAACTATACGATGCACTCCAAAGCAGCGACGCGGGCGGCGGGGAGTTGGCGTCCTTTGAGGAACTCACCCGCGCCTTATTCGCAGCTGCCTCATCGGCGCAGAATGACAAAGAAAATCTGTCTCCGAAAGAACTGTACCGATGGGGGCAAGAACTTGACGCCTTGTCCCCCCGCGTTCCGGGCACGGCGGCCATGGACGAAACGACTGACTACCTCACCGAAAAACTACGATCTCTGGGAATCGAAACATGGACGGAACCCATCGATTTTCGCGGGGTTTTCTTTCACGAGTGGTCTTTTGACCTAATCTCTCCGGCGACGAGATCTTTTGTCTGCTTCCCGCAAAACAATGTCGCTTTCGGCGATGCGGAAGCGGAACTTGTCGACGCCGGCCGCGGCCGTGAAGCCGATTATGCGGGCAAAGACGTCCGCGGCAAGATCGTACTCGTCAACTGGGGCGCGATCTGGGATCATGAAGGCCCCTGCGCCACGCGGCAGCGTTACGAGTTGCTTCATCTGTATGATATCGCCTACGCGAACGGCGTAGCCGGCATGGTGGGGTATTTCGAAGATACTCCGGGCAATTCGCTGAAGATCGTCGAACCGGGCATCAAACCCACGGGCGGCAGCAATATCTCCGGACGCTCGGAGATCGGGCCGCATCATCAATTTGCGGTTCCCGCGGTAGGTATCGGAAAAGAAGACGCCGCTGTCCTTCGCGAAACCCTGAGCGGCGGGACGGCAAGGGCCAAGCTTGTCATCCGGGGCAAACGCAAGGTGTCCACGACACAGTCGGTCGTCGGATTTTTGCCGGGAACCTCGGACAAGACGATCGCCCTGGCCGCACATTCCTGCACTGCCTTCGAGGGCGCCATCTGCGACACCGTGGGCGTCGTGGGCGTTCTGGGTTTGGCCAAATATTACGCCTCGCTTCCGCTCGAAAAAAGAGAAAAATCCCTGCTGTTCTTTTTCGACAGCTTCCACGTTTGGGGCAACTGCTGTCAGACGGCCAACCAAATTCTAAAAAATCATGAAGCGCTCGTGCCTGAAATCGAGGCTTTCCTGTGGCTCGACCATCTCAGCGACGGCAAGGCGGACAGCGAGCGATTGCTGCTGACTTCCGACAATACCGTGCTCTGGCCCCTCGCGACGCTGGCCATGGCGAAGCGCGGCATCCGGCCCGTCGCCCTGCCGCTGAACCGGATTTGGGTCATGTGCGCCAGCGGGCCGTTTGAGCGTCTGGGCATACCGACCCTGTCGATGCAGTCCTTTGGAGACGAGGTGCTGACCACCGAAGATACCTGGGACAAATTCGACCAAGACATTTTGCACCGTGATGTATCGACGCATCTGGATCTCACGAACGCCCTTATGAAAATCGAAACGCCACGGGACGAGCCGGGCGAGCCGGTGGGCGGCTGCGGATCCTTGTTTACAAGCACTGAACTTCCGGCCTACCCGCCGGGTGAGCAGTATGTACCCGAACCATCCTACCCGCTTTACGTCGGCGGCGCAGCGTCGCCGGTAAAGATATTGTCAAGGAAGGCAGAAAAAGAGGAGTTTTTTTTAAAGGAGGAGAAACAAAATGGCTAGATTACCGCTGCTCGAGTACGAAGAGGTATCGGGACCGCTGAAGGAAGCTTACGATTATCAGATCCAAAAATCGGGTGCGCCTTCCAACATGAAGAAAGTGCTTGCCAACTCATGGCCCGTCTATGACGCCTACATGGGATGGTACACGATCTTTGCGCGCTTGCTTGAAATTCTCGGAGAACGGGATTCCGTCATTTACAGCCACGCAATCTCCACGACCAACGGCTGCCTGCTTTGCTCGCTGTTCTTTATCTATGATCTGAAGGCGCTGGGCGAGGATCCGAAAAATCTCGTACTGGATGAGAAAGAAGAACTGCTCGTTCGCCTGGGTTCCACCATCGTAAAAGACCTGAACGGCGTAGACGACGAATTGTTTGCCGAACTCAAGAAATACTGGAATCACGAAGAGATTGCCGTCCTCGTCGGTTTTGCCGGACAGATGATCGCGACCAACATCTTCAACTCCGTGTTGGACGTAGATCCGGACGACAAGTTCCTCTCCATCGTCAGCGAATTTGAGCCGGAGACATGGAGGGCAAAAAACAAATGACGCAGGGAAATCATATCGCCCTGGAAGGCGCCGCCCAGCGACGCAGGGAAGAGCGGCGTGTTACGGAAGAAGAACTGCTAGCCAGAATCGACGCAGCGCCCTACGGCGAAAAATCGAAGGCGCTCGCCCGCAAGGCGGTGCGGTACGAATCCCTCGGCGGCGCAAGCTGGGGCCTGTTTCCGGTTGCGCCCATCATCGAGCGCGGCGAAGGCTCCCTCCTTTACGACGCGGACGGAACGGAATACATCGATATGCTTTCCGGATTTTCGGTCAGCAATCTCGGCAACTGCTTCCCGGCCGTGACGGAAGCGATTCGCGCGCAGGCGGGAAAACTCACCCATTTCTTTGACTTAGATCATCCGGAGAGGATTCGATTGGCCGAGCGGCTGTCAAAACTCTCCGGCATTTCCGGCAAAACAAAAGTCCTGTTTGGAACGACCGGGTCGGACGCCGTAGAAAGCGCCGTACGAGCCGCCAGGTATTATACGGGTCGGCCCTATATCCTCGTCGCCAACGGCGATTATCACGGAGTCACAGCCGGCACCATCGGACTCACGACGCGCGCTACGATCCGCGCCGGTTACCTCGACGGCAACCAGTCGGGTTCCGTCGGCTTCTTCGGATTTCCACACGAATACCGTGCCGGACTTGCCGAAAACTGCGGCTTTGGCATGGAAGCGCTCGATGCGCTGGATCGCAGCCTGGGCGGAAACTTTACCCCTTACGGCGGCGCCGGCAATGTGAATGTAGCCGCGATCTTAGTGGAGCCCTTCCAGAGTTCGAACGGTTATTATATCCCGCCGAGAGCCTACCTGAAAGAACTGCGCCGGATCTGCGATACCTATGGGGTTCTGCTCATTCTTGACGAGGTACAAACCGGACTTGGCCGTACGGGCAAACTATGGGCCTATCAGCACTCCGATATTGAGCCGGATATTATCACCTCGTCAAAGACGCTCGGCGGCGGACTTCCGCTCTCGGCCGTCATCGCCAAAGCGGAGATCCTGTCGGCTTGGGGGCCGACGGCGCATATCAATACGCAGGCCGCCAACGCGATCTCCTGCGCAGCGAGCCATGCCGTACTCGACGCCATCACAGCGCCGGACTTTCTGCCGGAGGTGAACAAACGCGGCGACTATTTCGCGGCCGGCCTCGCGAAACTTGCGGAAACGCACCCGAGCATCGGTTATATCGATCATCAGGGTCTCTACATCGGATTGGAATTTGTACTGGACCGCGAAAGAAAAACGCCGGCGCCGAATCTGCTCCAGGACATCCGTATTTCCGCTTTGCGCAAGGGCTTGATTTTGGATAGTGCGGGGCATTACGACAACCGTCTCCCGCTCATCCCCGCGCTCAACATCCCCTACGAGATCATTGACCGTACGCTGGCGATTTTTGACGAAGTCCTCAGCGAAGCAGAACAAAAAGCAGGATGATAGCCTTATCGCACAAACATCAAATCATAAAAGAAAAGGACAGCTGGATTCATGGAAAACAAACGATTCGACACCTTAAAGGTGCACGCGGGCTATCGCTCGGCAGATCACAACAACGCCGTGTCGGTTCCGATTTATCAGACGACCGCTTTTTCGCTCGGCGACAGCTACCGGGCGGACAAACTCTTCGCTTTTGAAGACGAAGATCCGATCTACACGCGCCTGTCAAACCCGACGGTTGACGTGCTCGAACAGCGCGTTTCCGCCTTGCATGGCGCGTCCGGCGCGATCGCCCTTGCTTCCGGCATGGCGGCGGTTTCTTACGCGCTGCTGAACGCCGCCGGCAAAGGCGGGCGCATCCTCACGACGGCGCGACTCTACGGCGGAACCGTGGACAGCTTCGACCAGATCTTTGAGGAATTTGCCATTGGCGTCGACATCGTAGAGGACGCCGACGACCTCGCGGAATTCGAAGCGAAGATCAGACCGGATACAAAGGCAATCTTTGTGGAGACGCTGACCAATCCCTACGGCACCATCCCGGATCTCGAAGCCCTCGCCGCGCTCGCGCACAAATACGGTCTTGTGTTCATCACGGACAACACCGTCGCGACGCCCTATCTGCTCAATCCGATCGAGTACGGCTGCGACGTCGTGGTCTACTCGGCGACGAAAGCACTGACCGGACACGGCAACGTTATCGCCGGCATCGTGGTAGAGAGCGGCAAGTTCGATTATGCCGCCGGCAAGCACCCGCAGTTTGAAAAACCGCTGTGGTTCCTGCGCGACGCAGCAGGAGACAAGCGCAGCATTCTGGACATTTTTCCGGACATTCCCTTCACGGGACGGCTGCGCGCCATCCACCTCAACTACCTCGGCGCCGCCCTCAGCCCCTTCGACGCCTACCTCGTGCTGCTCGGTTTGGAAACCCTGTCGGAGCGCGTTTCCAAACAGGTCAGCAATGCCAGAATCATCCGTAAATTTTTGGAGAATAACGAGCACGTTGCCTGGCTTCGTCACCCGGAGACGGCGGACAGCCCCTATGCGACGCTCGCGGCTAAGTATTTCCCCAAAGGAGCCGGCGCCCTCGTTTCTTTCGGGTTCAAGGGAACGGAAGAAGAGCGCAGACGCTTCCTCGCCGCGACCGAAGTCTTTGGCTATCAGGCCAATATCGGCGACGCGCGTTCCCTCATCATCAACCCGGCTCAGACGACCCATGTCGAGCTGACGCCCCACCACCGGGAGCTGGCGGAGTTGACGGATGATACCATCCGGCTCTCCCTCGGCCTGGAAGATCCGGAGGATTTGATCAGCGATTTGAAGCAGGCATTTGAGAAAGCATATGCGATATCTTAGGTACATCCTAAAACGACTCTGTGTCTTTATCCCGCTTTTTCTCATCGTTTCGCTGATTGTATTTTTTGCGCTGCGCTTCTCGGGCGTCGATCCGATCACCGTAATGCTCGGCGAACGACAGGCGACGCCGGAAGTGATGGCCGCGCTGCGCGCACAGTATTATTTGGACGACCCGCTGATCTCGCAGTATCTCCGATGGATCGGAAACGCCGTCACCGGAGATTTCGGCGTGGACTACATCAATCACCAGAGCGTGTCCACGCTGATCGCGCAGCGGCTTCCGATCACCCTGGGACTCGTGATCCTCAGCATCGTGATCGGGACCATACTCTCTGTGGCGCTCGGCGTCCTCTCCAGTGTCCGGGAAGGCCGGCCGACAGATCGTACGATCTCGGTCGCCGTCCTGATCCTTGTCTCCGTCCCGCCCTTCCTGCTCGCGATCATTACGCTTTTGTTACTTTCGGTCTTCGCCCCGAGCGTCGGCTTTATCGGCGCGATCAACTCGGTGAGTGACTATTGGGCGCGTATTCCTCTGCCCGCCTTTGTTCTATCGCTGAACATGGTGGCGATCGTCACCCGCGTAACGCGCAGCAGCATGATCATCCAGCTCAAATCGCAGTACACAAGCACCGCGCTCGCAAAAGGGCTCCCCGCCAAAATGGTGATTTGGAAGCACGCTTTCCGCAATGCCCTGATTCCGGTTTTGACCATCGTATCGATCTTTGCCGGCACTTCGATCTCCGGCGCCGTCCTCGTGGAATCGGTGTTTTCTCTCCCCGGTCTCGGCGGACTGCTGACCCAGGCGATCAAGACGAACAATTACCCGATCGTACAGTCCGCGCTCCTTGTGCTTTTGCTTGTCTTCTTGGTGATCGGATTGGTGACGGATCTTATCTATGCCGCCGTCGACCCCCGCATCCGGAAAAGCGGAAAGGGGATTACCGCATGAGCCGGCGAAAAAACAATGTCGGGACGCTCTTTACGCCGACGGTATTGGCCGCGTCCGTCGTCTTCCTGCTGATTCTCTTCTGTACCGTTTGTGCCGGCCTGCTGGCACCCTATGATCCGGAAGCGATCGACTTGAGCAGCGCCTTTTCAGGGCCTTCACCGGAACACCTCTTCGGTGCCGACAACATCGGCCGAGATGTGCTTTCCCGGCTTTTGTACGGCGGGCGTACCTCCATCACGAACGCCTTGCTCGTCGTTCTGGTCTCCGTACTCGGCGGCGTGCCGCTCGGTTTGCTGTGCGGCTATTACGGCGGCTGGCTTGATTCTCTGGTCATGCGTGTTTGGGATGTAATCCTCTCCATCCCGGCGCTGTTATTCGGTTTCATCCTGGTCGCCATGCTGGGACGGGGTTCCGCCGCTTCCGTGCTGGCGTTGGGTATCGCTTATATCCCGATGATCTCCCGGTTGGCGCGCAACCTGACCAGCGTGGAGAAGACCAAGACCTATGTGACAGCCGCGAAGTCTTTTGGCTTCTCAGACGCACGCATCATTTTCCGGCAAATCCTTCCCAATTGTACCTCGACGCTTTTTGCCGAACTCACCGTAGACATCGGTTATGCGATCATCACGCTGGCTTCGCTCAGTTACCTCGGACTTGGTGTACAGCCGCCGACATCCGACTGGGGCATGATGCTGCAGGAAGGCTTGGTCAATCTCCGGCAGATGCCTTTCCTCGTTGTGGCACCGGGCATCGCAATCGTCCTGACGATCGTATCTCTGAATATCGTCAGCGACGGCATCCAGGCCTATCTGGATCCGGAACAAAGAAAACTTCCGTCCTTCCGTCGTTACGAAAAGAAAAAACACAAATGAATACGCTTCTCAAGGTCAGCAATTTGAAAGTGGATTTCATGACGGTACGCGGTATCGTCCATGCGGTACAGGGCGTTGATTTTTCCCTGAACCGCGGAAAGACGCTCGGCATTGTCGGCGAATCCGGCTGCGGCAAGAGTGTATTGGTCAAATCGATCCTCCGTCTTCATGAGGAACAAAAGACCCGCTGCAGCGGCAATATTCTTTTTGAAGGACACAATATTCTCGATTTGTCTCCGCGGGAAATGCTCGCAATCCGCGGCGTGCGGGCATCGATGATCTTTCAGGATCCGATGATCTCCCTGAATCCGATCCTCAAAATCGGTGAACAGATCGCCGAAACATTCCGGGCCAGACGCAGCATGACAAAGGGCCAGGCAGCCGAAGAAGCGCTTCGGCTGCTCAAACGCGTCGGAATCACGCCGGCCGAAGAACGCTATCACCAATATCCGTTTGAGCTCAGCGGCGGAATGTTGCAGCGCGTGGTGATCGCGATCGCGATCTCGCTCGAGCCGGAGATCCTGATCGCGGACGAGGCGACGACCGCGTTGGATATGACCGTACAAAAAGAGATCCTCGACCTGCTGAAATGGCTGCGGAAAGAAAAAGGCATGTCTCTGATCGTCGTCACGCATGATTTCGGCGTGGTCGCCGAGATGTGCGACAGCATCGCCGTGATGTATGCCGGGAAAATCATGGAATACGGCAGCGCCCGGCAGATCTTCAACGACCCCTGCCACCCCTATACCAGAGCGCTGATCAGCAGCACGCCGTCGGGGGCGAAAGGCGGCAAGCTGATCTCCATTCCCGGCGCCCCGCCGGAATTGTATGAGCCGCAAACCGGATGCGCTTTCTATCCGCGCTGCAGTCAGGCGGCGGAACGATGCCGAGAAAGCCTTCCCGCGATGCACAGCGCGAGCGGCAACCATGTATTTCGCTGTGAAAGGCCGCAATGAGTACAATCGTAGAAGTAAAAAATCTAAAAAAGTATTATTCGATCAAGTCCGCCGATGACAGGAGTCACAAATCGGAATTGAAGGCGGTAGACGACGTCAACTTCTTGGTGAATCGCGAAGAGGTCTTCGGCATTGTCGGCGAAAGCGGGTCGGGGAAAACCACGATCGGAAAACTCCTCCTCGATATCGAGGCGCCGACCTCCGGCGAGATCGTATTCGAGGGCGGCAAAACCGGGAAGCAAATGATTTTTCAAAATCCTTACACCTCTTTCAATCCCGCACTCACGCTCGGCAGATCTCTTGAGGAAATCGGCCTTGTACACAAACTCGGAAAAGAGGAAACCGGGAAGCGCATCTCCCTCCTGCTCGAGCAAACCGCCTTGACCGAAGACGTCCTGAAACGCAAGCCGAAAGAACTGTCCGGCGGACAGCTTCAGCGCCTGGCAATCGCGCGCGCCTTGCTCCTTCGGCCGGAGTTCCTCGTCGCGGACGAGCCGGTTTCCGCGCTCGACGTTTCCGTACAAGCACAGGTGATCAACCTGTTCGGAGAATTGAAAGAGGAATACGGACTCACGATTCTGTTCATTTCCCACGATCTGACCGTCGTGGAGTATATGTGCGACCGAATCGCGGTCGTCTATCTCGGCCGCATCGTCGAAACCGCGCGGACCGAGCAGATCTTCCGAGACACTCTGCATCCCTACTCGCAGATGCTCCTGGCTTCCCGTCCAAAGGCGCATCCGGATGATCCGGACAGCGAGCCGCTCGAAAATGAAACAACAAATACCGTCCGAATCCCGGATGGCTGCCGCTTTTTCCCACGCTGTCCAAAGCACATCTCAGGTCTTTGCGACAAAATCGATCCGCCTGAGAAAGAAGTCTTTCCCGATCATTTCGTCTCCTGCCACCTTTATCCCAAATCGCCCAAAGCCGCGCCGGCCGATGCGGACGCGGCGGAGGCTGAGGACGGCACCTACGTCATCTGACGCGAGACCCCTCCCGCCCTCTGACGCGAGAACCCCCCGCCCTCTGTCCTACCGGCCTTTATATTGAGGCGGGCGTTTTTCTACAAAGGCATGAACCGATTCGATGAAATCTTCGGTTTTGAGAGCGGCTTCGTTTCGTCCCTCGTCGCCTGCGATCAAGTCCGCGATCTGTGAGGGCGGATAGATATTGGCCAGCGACTCTTTCATGAATCGCACCGACAGCGGCGGATTTTTCAAAATCTCATTCGCGATCTTTTCGCCCTCAGCAATCAAATCCTCCTTCGGGACCACCTTCAAAACAAAGCCGTACTTCTCGGCGTCTTCAGCGGAAAGGAAAGAGCCGGTCAGGGCCAGATAGCGCACGACCTTTGGCGGCAAGGAGAAACTTGCTTCCGGAGCGCCGCCAATGATGCCGCGGGAGATCTCCGGGATTCCAAACGACGCCTCCGGCGTTGCCAATACGATATCTGAATACGAGGGGATACAAAATCCCGAGCCTCCGGCGAGTCCCTGCACCAGACAAATCACCGGTTTTGCCGACCGAATGATCGCGGTGAGTCCGTATTCCACATTCTCCGCATAGGGTCGGTCTTGCGGCCCTAATACGGGTAAATCGTTCAATTCTTTTACATCATTTCCGGCGCTAAAAAAACGGCCGTTGGCCTTGATGATCGTCACAAATACCATATCGTCCGCATCGATCACATCAAAGGCTTCCGCCAGTTCCGAATAGGTCTGATAGGACATGGCATTGGCGGGCGGACGATCGAAGGTGAGCCAGGCGATATGCCCTTTGACTTCTAAGGTGAAAAATTGCATGATCTTCTCCTTCTTTTACCAGCGTTTGTATTTCTTCGCGTCCGCCGTCAATTCCTCGCGAAAGTCGGGGTGCGCGATTTGAATCAGCGCTTCCGCGCGTTCGGCAATATTGGCGCCCTTCATGCGGGCAATGCCGTATTCTGTCACAATATAGTCGACGTCATTGCGCCCGATCGTCACCACGGAACCGGGGTCAAGCAGGGATTGGATGCGGGAAACCGATCCGCCTCTTGCCGTTGACCGAAAAGCAATGATGGATTTTCCTCCTTTGGAATGATTGGCGCCGACCGCAAAATCCAGCGCGCCGCCGCTTCCCGTATATTGGGTCGGCCCGATGCTTTCGGAACAGATCTGCCCCGTCAGGTCGACCTGCAAAGCCGCATTGACCGAAATCATCCGGTCGTTCTTTGCAATAATATGCGGATCGTTGGTGTAACAGGCAGGCAGCATCCAAATGGAAGGATTGTCATCCAGAAAATCGTATAACTCCCGCGAACCCAAGGCGAAGGCTCCCACGATTTTTCCGGGGAGCAGCGTCTTGCGCCGCCCGGTGATGACACCGCGTTTGGCCAGATATGCCACGGCGGAACTGATCATTTCCGTGTGAACGCCCAAATCATTTTTGTCCGCAAAATGGCGCGCGACCGCATCCGGGATCTTGCCGATCCCAAGCTGTATGGTTGAGCCGTCCTCGACGAGAGAGGCGACATGGGCGCCGATCTGTTCGTCGGCCGTATCCGGTGCGGAATCCGGGATTGTGATGAGTGGCGTATCCGATTCATACCAAAAGTCCACATCCGAGATATGCACTTCCGTATAACCACCCACGCGCGGCACACGCGGATTGACTTCCAATATCACCTTTTTCGCGCGCCGGACGATCTCGCCTTCGATGATATTGTCGAACGCCAGAGAGAAATATCCATGTCGGTCCATGGGAGAGGCCAGGGCAACAAACAAATCGGCGTTTCCCTCGCGGCCGTCCCGGACAAGGCTATTGTGCAAATGCGCCGGCGTGAACTCGGTCGCCCCGTACTCGTGTACGTCGCGTGTATAGTCGTCCGAAAATCCCGTGCAGGGAATGATCCGGCCTTTGCAGGATGGATTTGCGATGAATTCATAGGGGCGAAACACGCCGAAATGGTGAACGCGAACGCCCTCTACGCGGTCAGTGACCCCGTGCAGACCCGCCAAAAAATCCGCAGGCTCCAGCGCATTGTAAGACGTGTAGATGTCTTGGCCGCTTTGCACTTCATCGAGCGCGCGTGCCAAATCAATCTTTTTCGCCCCTGCTTTATTCATAAACGATTTCCCAGGCGCACATCAATCCGTCCACTTTTTCGTCGGGATGTGCATGCGTGCAGATGGCACGCATCCTGGGATTGACGGCCTTGACCATCGTGTCATACAGCGGCGATGCGATCACTTTGCAGCTAAAAACCTCCAAATCGTTTCCCAGACGATATTTGCTCATCGGGCACGAATTGACGTGAAAAACCACATGCTCGTCGGTGACTTCGTCGAGGACCCAGTCAAAACCGGCCGGCGTCCACTGCGTCGTGATATGCTTGAGTACGAAAGCCATAGTCTTCATATCATCCCCCAGACCCAGCAGCGCTTTGAGCGCCTTCGCCTGAATCCGCGCGGTCTTCTTGAAGACTTCGGCGTCAAGGCGCTCGGCTTGCTCCTGCCCGAAATCGCGCTCGACAAAGGAGACCCAATAGTTTTGGTTGGCCCAATAATTGTTGATCCACATGCTGACCATATCCACCAGCGTCTCCTTGGGAATCTGCAGCAAATCTTCTCTGAGGACATCCCACGTGACAGGACCGGAGACGGTCCGGTCCGTGATATTTGTAATAGTATCGATCGCCATAAGGTCTCTCCTTTGCCTCTTTCGCTACCATAGCTTGTATTTTTTTGCGTCTGCCTTCAATTCATCCCGAAAATCGGGATGCGCAATTTGAATCAGGGCTTCTACGCGCTCCGCGATGTTTGCGCCCTTCATACGGGCGACGCCGTATTCGGTCACGATATAGTCGATATCATTGCGGCTGATCGTGACCACGGAACCCTGTGAAAGCAGAGCCCCAATGCGGGAAACCAATCCTCCCCTTGCCGTTGACCGAAAGGCGATGATATTTTTGCCGCCCTCGGAATGTGTGGCGCCGATCGCAAAGTCCGCCGCGCCGCCGGTCCCGGCAAACTGCATCGGACCGAGACTCTCCGAACAGATCTGTCCCGTCAGGTCTACCTGCAAGGCAGAATTGACAGAGACCATACGGTAGTTTTTTGCGATGTTATGCGGGTCGTTCACGTAGCGTCCGGGCAACATCCAGACAGCGGGATTTTCCTCCAGAAAGTCATAGAGTTTTTGGGAGCCCAACGCAAAGGTTCCCACGATCTTGCCGGGGAGCAGGGTCTTGCGTTTTCCGGTGATGACGCCGCGTTCGGACAGATGGGCCACGGCGGAGGTGATCATTTCCGTATGGACGCCCAAGTCATTTTTGTCATAGAAATGATGCGCGACCGCGTCCGGGATCTTTCCGAATCCGAGCTGTATGGTCGATCCGTCCTCTACCAAAGACGCGACATGGGACCCAATCTGTTCATCGGTCTCGTCCGGCTCGAGTTCCGGGAGCTTCAGGAGCGGCGTGCTGCTCTCATAGAGGAAATCCACTTCTGAAATATGCACTTCCGTATAGCCGCCCACACGCGGAACATTGGGATTGACCTCAAGAATCACTTTTTTGGCACGCCGGATCATATCGCTTTCGATGATATTGTCCAGGCCAAAGCTGAAATATCCATGCTTGTCCATCGGGGAAACCAGCGCGACAAACAAATCAACTTCCCCACCGGGCCGGCCACGGGTCAGACCGTTGTGCAAATGGGCCGGCGTGAATTCCGTCACTTGGTATTCGTGAGTCGCACGCGTATAGTCGTCCGAAAATCCCGTACAGGGGATGATGCGTCCTTTGTAGGCGGGATTCGCGATACATTCATAGGGGCGGAAAACGCCGCAGTGCTGAATACGCACCTCTTCCACGCGCTCCGCCACGGTGTGCAGCGCGGTAAGGAAGTCAACAGGTTCTAAGGCATTGTAGGAATTATATATCGTTTGACCGCTTTGCACCTGTGCGAGCGCGTGCTCCAAATCGATTTTTTTCGACTCATATTGGTTCTGGAAATCACTCATAATGGTAGTCTTAGCCTGATTGCCTTAACCGACGACTTTGACATCTTTGTAGTTCAGTCCGAAAATCCACATCGGGGAAAGCTCATACTCGTATTTCTTGTTGAGCAGAAGGGAATTGTTCATGTAATAAAGATACTTGTACGGGGCGTCGTCAGCCGCGAGCGCGAAAGCTTCCTGGATTAATTTTGCGCGCTCGTTCGGATCGGTCGTGTTGTTCTGCGCCTCGATAAGGGCGTCAACTTCCGGATTGGAGTAGGCGGCGTAATTCGATCCGCCGGGACCTGCGTTCTGGCTCCAGTACTGCGGCGTAAGGTGTCCGATGGGATCCGGGAAGTCCGGTTGCCAGTCGTTGATGCCGATATCATAATCCCGGATGCCGTCCGTAATCTGACCGCCGTAGGCATAGGCATAGTAGTCACTGAGCTGCACTTCGTTGAGGGTAAGGTCGATGTTGAGTTCCTTCAGCGCCGCCTGGATGACCTGCGCGGCCGCGCGCGGAATGTCGTTGGGCTTGAAGTAAATCGTGGTGGCAAATCCATCCGGATAAGCGGACTGTGCCAGATATTCCTTGGCCTTGTCCAGGTCGTAAGAGTAATCCGGCAGGCCTGCGTTAAAACTTACCCAGCTGTCTCTGCTGCCCAGTGTATATCCGGCTTCACCGAACGGGAGGTCTCCGGGCACACTGCCGTAACTTCCGAGCTGGCTCTGCGTGATGCCGGCACTGTCGATCGCACTGGCGATGGCCCTGCGGACATTTACGTCGTCAAAGGGCGCTTTCTGCGTATTGAACGATACCACGGAGTTGCCGATCGAAGGCTTGTTGATTACATTGATGGTATCGGAGTTCTCGAAAGATTCCAGTGTGGTTTTGGCGTTCGTGATCGCAAATTCCGCCTGACCTGTTTCTAATGCCAACTGGACCGCATTGGCGTCGGACGCGAAGTTGACGACGACGCGGTCTATGTCCGGCTTGTCGCCCCAGTAGAATTCATTTCTTGTCAGGGCGATCTGGCTGCCTGCCGTCCAGGATTCGAGTTTGTATGGGCCGGTTCCGAGTGTGCCACCGTCGTTTTTGCCAAAAGAATCGCCTTTTTCTTCGACATAGGCTTTGCTCACGATCTGGCCGCCCGAGGTCGCCGGGACATACTGCCAGTTGGCGTCCGGCTGCGACAGTTTGACCGTCACTTCCCTGTCGCCGGTCTGTTCGATCGACGCGACACTGGCGTACATCCACTGCGTATCCGCAGCCAATTCCGGATCGCGGATACGCTCGAGTGAGTAAATAACGTCTTCTATCGTCAGGTCGCTTCCGTCCGAAAACTTCGCGCCTTCCCGGATATGATACACATAGGTCGTCGGATCGACCGCTTCCCAACGATCCGCGATCGACGGCTTCAGCGCGCCTGCTTCATCAAAAGCAAGCAACGAATCGCTGATGCTGTTCACGACATGAAAGGACGCAGTTTCATAATTGTAGGCAGGATCGAGCGATCTCGGTTCGCCGCCTACTATGACTAAAAGTTCTACTTCTTCGCCTTCACCGGCAGCGACAGCGGCGTCTCCGCCCGATGAACCGGCGGGGGCATTGCCGCCAGAGCCATTGTCCTTGGCGCATCCTGTCAGCAACAGCCCGACCGCCAAGGCCGCAATTAGCAGTAGACTCCATACTTTCTTTTTCATTCTCATTCTCCTTTTCCGGCACGGGATCTCTAAACGAATCTCATACCTCTATCATACATATATAACATATATTAAATATATGTTATATATGTATGATAGCGATTCCCGGTTTCGATGTCAAGGAAATTGAGTCTTGAGACAATATGAAATTGAGATTCCCGCCTTCGTCAGAGATTTCCGCCTTGGCGGGAATGACAAGAGAATAGGCGGGAATGACAGCGGACTAACAAGCAGACTTCATAATATATCCTATATTTGTTAAATATTGGTTGACAAGCCACTGAACTCCATGCTATCTTTATCGGACAGGGTTATCGCATGGCGGTACTGCCTTTTTTCCCGACGCTTTAGCGGCGTTGGAAAAACGGACAGCGTAGCGAACGCAGTGAGCGTAGGAGTGGGCGAAGCCACGTTGTTCCATTTCCGTTATTACTATCTCGATAGTAGGAGGTGGTGCGAATGATGATACTTCTCGTACTGATGGATGTTTACATCCAAAATGCCGGATATATCGCAGACGTAGTCAACTGGCTTATAGTCAGATTTGGCAAAGCAGAACCGCCTCAGTAGAGACGGTTCTTTTCGACTTTAAATCGGAACAGACCGCCATCACAAATGCGGTAGCCCTTTTCTATTTCTTATTATATCGGTCTAAACAAATATTGCAAGCAAAAATCAGAGATTCCCGCCTGCAAAAATCAGAGATTCCCGCCTGCGTCAGAGATTGTGAGATTCGCCGGCCAACCGCCCCGAATCGCCAGCCGAATCAGATTTACGATATCAATTGTTTTTGTATTCGTTTCAAAGTCAAGTCCTTCAAATAATTCGTGCAGCGAAATGCTGCCATCAGAATCTCCGGATTCAAACAGGGTCATCGGCCTCATCTTTACCTTGGCAATCCTGCCGGCGCCGCTGTGTGCCGGGCTTTCTCCGGGTTTCTTTTTCGTAACAGATCCGGTTAGCAGAAACTGTCCCTTTTGCGGTATTTCACCCACGCGGTGTCTGACAGCATCCCAGATCGCAGGCGCCTCCTGCCACTCGTCGGGCGCAGCAGGATGTCGTGCTGGTCGTCAAGATGTCCAATATTTAATCGGTGGAGCAATAAATGCACCGCCTCGTATTTCTGGATACATTTGCGTATCCTCGGCGTTCGAGGCGTTCGTTTGTAATGGTGGTATGCCAATAACTCTTTCGAGTATTTGCCCACTCCCATGTTTGTCGTTTGGTTGCCCCAAGTTTTTGCAGATTTCGGAATCTCGCCGATACTTTCTTCCACTGTTTCCAATTGTACATTCGCAATCTGCGCCGCAACCATTGCTTGAGTGCTTCCATCAGGCTTCCAAAACAATTGCTTTACAGTCCGAGCATTTGCAATGGCTTGCGAAACCTTTGCAATTTTATCAAATCGGAGGGTTACTTTTTGTAACGCTTCTGCTTATTCCGTTCTCCCCACCGGAGGCGGGGATTTAATGAAAAATTCTTCCAAAATATGAATTGACATATTATTACATTGATGACATTATGTGTATATCAATCAGATTGCACGTATTGTTGTGCGGATGTATAATAGGAGAGAAAACAGATGAACCCTGAAACGAAGAAACCCTTATCGCTGAAGAA
>BNUG01000027.1 GCA_025997195.1 Clostridia bacterium
CGGTCAGTGTACTGGCCTATTTGGGCGCCTCCGCGGTCAAGCGAAAATGGAAACATGCGATTCTCAACCCGCTGCTGATTTCGATCGTTTTGGTGGTTGTGCTATTGTCTGTATTCCGTGTGAATTACGAGACTTATATGGAAGGCGCCAAATACCTTAGCTACCTTTTGACGCCGGCGACGGTCTGCCTCGCGATACCGCTCTATCAGCAATTGTATCTGCTTCAAAAAAACGCCTCAGCCATTATCGCCGGAATACTAGCGGGCGTGTTTACAGGGCTGGGCGGGATCTTTGTGATCGCCAAATTGCTGCACCTGACTCACACACAGTATGTCACTTTGCTTCCCAAGTCTGTTACCACAGCCATTGGCTTGGGCATTTCGGAAGAATTGAGCGGCATGGTGACCATCACCGTCATCGTCATCATTATCACCGGAATCATCGGCAATGTCTTCGCAGTCGGAATCTGCAAACTCCTGCGTATTCGGCACCCGATTGCAAAGGGGCTTGCCATCGGTACAGCCACTCATGTCATCGGCACCACAAAAGCCTTGGAGATCGGGGAGGCCGAAGGCGCGATGAGCAGTCTCGCCCTCATCATCGCAGGGATCCTGACCGTCGCCTTCGCACCGATTTTTGCGCAATTCCTATAGCGCGGCGCTACCGCCACAGAACGATGTTACACACCGAAAACCTTCGCTGCTTTTTTCATATTTTCAATAATGGACACGCCAAACGGACACCGTTCTTCACAGCTTCCGCATGCGATGCAATCACTGCCATGCGAAGAGAGCGACTGATAATGCTGAAGGATACTCGGCGGCACGACCTCGTCAAGAACGGCAATATCCAAATATTTATTGACGGCGGCAATATCGATCGCAGACGGGCACGGCGCACAGTGTCCGCAGTACACGCAGTTTCCCGCAAAGCTTTGGAAGCTGCGCAAGGCGTCGGTATAGTCCCGCTCCTCATCGGAAAGCGTCGTATACCGGGCAGCTTTCAAAACCTGTTCCCTGGACTTGCAGCCGATCAGAGCGCTCGCTACTGCCGGGCGCGTCAGCGCATAATGAATACACTGACAGACGGTCAGCGGCTGCGCAAACGGCGTCTGTTCGGCGGAAAGCAATTTGCCGGCGCCGAGCGTTTTCATAACAGTGATGGAGACGCTCTGACTTTCGCATAATTTGTACAATGCGAGCCGGTCCGGACGAATCCCGGCAAAATCCTGCACCCGAAAGGCGGTTTCTGTATCAAAGGTATCGAGCACGTTATGCTCGGACGGTGTCATATCGAACGCAGGATTGATGCTGAACAGAAGCAAATCAATCACGCCCGATTCCACGACTTTCGCCGCAATCGAGGGATTGTGCGAGCCTGTGCCGATGGCCCGAATCGTACCATCCCGCTTCAGTTTTTGCGCGTACTTCAAAATCTCCCCGTTAAAAACAGTATCAAATGCCGCCTCAGAATCAATGAAAAATAGCATACCAAAATCGATATAGTCGGTATGCAGATCCCGGAGCAGATTCTCAAAATATTTTTTGCAGATCTCCGGATCCCGGCTAACATCATATTGCTCCTTCAAATCAACGGAACCGATATGTCCCTGAATCAACATCCTGTCGCGATTCCCATCCAATGCCTTGCCGATATTTTGCCGTACCGCCTCTCCCGGCATGAACAAGTCCATGATATTGATCCCTTGCTTCAATGCTGCGTGAATCGTTTCTTCTACGACTTCATACGGCTGGTTGTCGAGATGTTCTCCGCCCAACCCAATCACCGTGGCTTCTATTCCGGTTTTACCGATTTTGCGTTTTTCCATGGCACACCTTTGTTTGTAATGCAATCACGATCTCTTAGAGAGTGATCTCTTCTTTGCCATAAGCACTTCTTTCTTTTCTGTCCCATATTCTAACATGGAGCAGCTATTACGTCACGCGCGCGAAATAATGAGGGAATAGATGTTATGCAGATGAAAGACGCCGCCGAATATGAAGTAATCATCCGGGAGAGTGTCGCACCGCCAAAGAAATAGACTGCCTTTCCTATGCTATAATTTTAGTGTATGAAAATCGAAGAAACCATTCAATCCTTTCTTTCAGAGGTGGGCATACTCGGTGAGTTTGTCCCTTATGTGACGCGGTTTATTTTTCCCGTTTTGGCGATCCTCATCTTTTTTCGCTGCCTGCTGCCGCTGATGAGCGGCGGACGACGGACAAAACCCTGGGCCTATCTCACGATCGCCGGCGGAGACGCGCGGCCGCTCACGCACTGGGAAAACTCCATCGGACGAAGCCCATCCTGCGATGTTGTCATCAATATTCCGTCCATTTCGAGAATTCACGCGGTCGTCACGCGCAGAAGCAATAAGTGGACGATTTCCGACCTGAATTCGACAGGCGGCGTCACCATTAACGGCGAAGCGGCCATCGGACAGTGCCTTATCAGCCGGTATGACGACGTGAAGCTTGCAGGACTGCCAATCTCCATTGTTCCCGTCACCGAAGAGTTCGATGACGAGTACGAAGACAAATTCGAAGAGAAAAGATTATTTGAACGGCTTGCGGAAAACGCAGCCCGGATCGCCGCCCGTTTTGGCGCCGGAACCACGCTCTTGCTGATCATCCTCTTTCAAATCCTGGGCGGCCTCACGCTTGTCGTCCTTGCTGCGGGTTCCGAGATCAGTCTCAAAATACCCTTCGTATTCCTGCTCTATGTCCTCCTCGAGCTCGTCTATTTTGCCGGTACGCGCTTTGCGGGACGAAAGTACATCGAGCCGGAACTGCTTGCCTTTTTCCTGAGCGGCATCAGCCTGTTTGTCTGCGCTTCGACAAATCCGGAAGCCATGGTCAAGCAATTTGTTGCTGTGCTTCTGGGCTTGGTCTTGCTCTTGGTGCTACAATTTTTCCTCAAGTACCCCGAGCGGGCCAGGGGCGCCCGCTATGTCTTTGCGGGCGGTGCCCTGCTCCTGCTCGCCGCCAATCTGCTTCTGGCTACCGCGCAGAACGGAGCACTCAACTGGATCCGGATCGGCTCACTTTCGCTGCAGCCCAGCGAACTCGTAAAGGTCGCTTTTATCTTTGCGGGCGGCGCCACGCTGGATCGTTTGCTGTCCTCTAGAAACTTCATGAAATTCATGATCTTTTCCGGCGGCTGTATTTTGGCGCTCGTCATCATGCGGGATTTCGGGGGTGCCATGATTTTTTTCATCACCTTTGTCGTCATTACTTTTATGCGGTCGGGGGACATCAAAAAACTGAGCCTGCTCATTGGGATGGCTGTGGCCGGCGCGGCCATCGTCGTTTCCTTCCTTCCTTATATCACCGCCCGGTTTTCCGTATGGCGGCATGCCTGGGAATTTTCCGATACCACCGGATATCAGCAGGTCCGCACGATGATCTATGCCGCCAGCGGCGGACTCTTCGGCGTAGGTCCGGGCGACGGTGCGCTTCGCTATGTGGCAGCCGCCGACACCGATCTGGTGTTTGGCTTGCTTGCGGAAGAATGGGGGCTGCTTGTCGCCCTTGTCTGCGCCCTCGTGCCGCTTGCCCTTGCGGTCTTTGCTTTCCTGTCGGTAAAGTCCAGTCGCTCCGCCTTTTATGCCATTGTGGCCTGCGGCGCCGCGACGCTTTTCCTCGTGCAGGCGTCCCTCAACATCTTTGGCTCCTTTGACCTCCTGCCGCTTACCGGCGTCACCCTGCCCTTTGTATCAAACGGCGGTTCCTCGATGCTGTCCTGCTGGGGCTTGATCGCCTGCATCAAATCCATCGACGAACGGCACCGGGCGCAAAGTTTGCCGTACGAGGATGAGAATGATTATGAGGAAGATGATTATGAATAAAATCATGAGGACCGCGTCATGAAATTGATGGGGAAACGAGCCGGAATCCTTTTCATCCTGTGCGTCTTGTTTGCCGTCGGTATGATATTCCTGTTATTTACCTATATCAAAGACGCGCCGAAATGGGCGGCCGCGCCCTTCAATCAGCATTTGTACAGAAGCGGAGAACTTGTCCGTGCCGGGCAAATTCTCGATGCAAACGGGAAGGTGCTGGTCAGTACCATCGAAAACGAACGTGTATACAATTCCGATGAAAGTACGCGCGCGGCGCTGATGCATCTGGTCGGAGATCCGAAGCGGGGAGTTGCCACGTCCCTGCAGGTGACGTATCGGAACAAACTGGTCGGCTGGAATTACCTGAACGGAATTTACCACTTCGGCGGGGGCATCGGCAACAATATCCAAACGACCGTGGACGCGGATCTCGCCCGAGCCACCTATGCGGCGCTGGGAGGGCGGCGCGGCACGGCCTGCGTGATGAATTACAAAACGGGCGATCTCCTCTGCATGGTCAGTTCGCCGTCCTTTGACCCGGCAAATGTTCCCGACATCGAGGGCGATCCGGAAAAGTACGACGGCGTCTATATCAATCGATTGTTATCCGCATCCTATACACCAGGCTCGATTTTCAAGCTCGTGACCGCGGCGGCGGCGATCGACAATCTCCCCGGCGTCCAAAGCAGAGAATTTGTTTGCGAAGGTTCCTACGATTTGCTTGGGCAGGAGATCACCTGCCCCTCTGTCCACGGCAGACAAAACTTTGCGGAAACGATGGCAAATTCCTGTAACATCGCCTATGCAAGGATGGCTTCCGAACTCGGCCCGGAAACGATGACCGCGTATGCCGGAAAGGCAGGCGTCATGTCCGGTCAGGATCTCGACGGCATCGGCGTGGCAAACGGTCATTTCTCGCTGACGGGAGCGGCGCCGGGAGACGTCGGCTGGGCCGGCGTCGGTCAGTATGATACGCTCATTAATCCGCTCTCCTATCTGGAATTTGTCGCCGCGATCGCGAACGGCGGCAGCGCGGTCACACCGCATATCATCGATAGCATCAAAACGCCAAACGGATTTCCGGCGCGCTTTGCGATCGATCTTCCCATCCATGAAAACGTCCTGTCCGGGAGCACCGCAGGAACGCTGCGGCAGATCATGCGCGCCGCTGTCGTCAACAACTATGGAGAAGGTAATCTCGCGGGCTACGGCCTGTCCGCAAAGTCCGGCACCGCCGAAGTAGCGGACGGCAAGGAACCACACTCCTGGTTTTGCGGATTTTTAGACGACGAAACCGCTCCGCTCGCCTTTATTGTGATCGTAGAAAACGGAGGTGCCGGCAAAGACGCGGCCGCAAACGTCGCAAGAACGGTGCTGGAAGCGGCAGTCGGAAAGTAAAGGGGTACGTGTCCGTCAGGGAAGCGGATGGATGTAGCACGTCAGCGTTTCCAATACTTCTTCAATATTCAGAGGCTTGCCGATGTGATCATTCATACCTGCTGCGTGCGCATTGTCGATGTCTTCCCGAAATACATTTGCCGTCATCGCGATGATGGGAATCGTCTTTGCGCGCGGCACGTCCATCGCCCGAATCCGGCGCGTTGCCTCATAACCATCCATCTCCGGCATCTGAATATCCATAAGGATCAAGTCGTATCGATCCGGATGATCGCCAAACATCCGTACGGCTATTTTCCCGTTTGCCGCCGTATCGATATGAAGGCCAGTCGGCTCAAGCAGAGACTGCACGATCTCCGCGTTGATTTCAAGATCTTCGGCAAGCAGGATGTTGTGACCGCTCAAAATATCACTGAGGCTTTGCTGTTCCTCGAGCAGTGATTTCTTTTGCGGCAACTGCGCCTCACTGCCGCGAAGGGCTTTGATCGTGAAGGTAAAGGTCGATCCTTTCCCGGGTTCAGACTCTACGCCGATCTCTCCGCCCATCATTTCTATGATGTGCTTGGAGATCGCAAGCCCAAGGCCGGTGCCGCCGAATTTGCGTGAGGTACTGCTGTCAGCCTGTTCGAAGGAAGTGAACAGCCTCGCCTTCTGTTCATCGCTGATCCCGATCCCCGAATCGGCTACGGAGATACTAAGCGTGAAAACATCGTTTGACACAGCATCCAAGAGAACCGTCAAAGAGATCTCTCCGTGATCAGGCGTGAATTTCACCGCATTGCTGAGCAGGTTTGTGATCACCTGTGAAAGCCTTTGATCGTCCCCGATCAGGACAGGCGGTATCTTTTCATCGATATGGATGGAGAAAGTCTGATGTTTTTCATCCATGCGGAACCGAATCACATTTTCTACCGCGTCGATCATCTCCGCAAATCGATAGGCGACCTCTGAAAGTTCAAATTTCTTTGCCTCGATTTTCGACATATCGAGGATGTCGTTGATCACGCCGAGCAGATGTTTCGACGCCTCATCGATTTTCCCGAGGCTGTAGTCCTTCTTTTCTATGTCACCGGAAGCCATCGCGATATTTGTCATCCCGATGATCGCGTTCATCGGCGTGCGAATTTCGTGGCTCATATTGGCAAGGAAGTCGCTCTTGGCCTGACTCGCCTGATTGGCTTGTTCCAAGGCCGCGCTTCGCTCACGTTCGATCAGATCGCGGGCAACGGCACCCGTGATGGCAGTGCTGACGAGCGCCGTAAGCTGCTCATCGCTCTCGCTCCAACCGCGCGTCCTGAAACATTCTTCTACGCTGATCAGACCCCAGTATTTGTGATCGATATAGAGCGGTGCCCAGATGAATGCCCTGACATGAACACGGCCCATAATGGCGTACCTGGGATCCGCACTCGTATCGCTCACACTGATCGTCGGCATCGAAGTTCCCTGTGGCAAATTCTGCGGAAAGCTCGTTTCGATCAGTTCATTGAGCCCGACGGTCTTTTCGGCGGTAAGCAATTGATCGGTTCCGCACCATACATAGATCGCATGACTCGTTTCTACGTTTTCTTCGGCGAAGGATACGAGTACCCGGGTGGCGCCGAGGAATTCCCCGATTTTCCGAAGGGCATCCCGGATCAGCACGGACAGATCTTCCTTCCGAAGGAAACTTTTCGATATTTCGGACATCAGCATTTGCTGCTTCAAACGCTGCTCCAGAATTCTGCCGTTTCGCCGGTACGCGCTCATGCTGATCGTGCCGATTGCGATCACGAGCAGGATGGAGATAATAAGAATAATCAGAAAACGCTTTGTGTAATTGTTCGTTTCCAGTATCTGCTCATCACTGATATCAACGCCGGCGATTGCCGCGACATTGCCTGCTTCATCGTAGACCGGCGCAAATGCGGACAGCAGCCCCATGTAGCCGGGGGAATAATTTGAAAGGCCGGTTGTCGTTGCCGTGCCGTTCAGGGCGAGCAGAGGCGCGTCTTCCATCGGAATGAGCGGCGTCGAAATATCTACGCTGTCTTCGGTAAGATCGTTATCGACGATATACTGTATTTGGCCGTCCGATTCCCTCTCATAATAAACATAAATAATATCGTTTTCCTCGGTAAAATCAAGCAGCCGCTGTTTAATCTCCGCGTAGATCGGTTTGTCCAAATCGTTTTCGGTACGAAGCTGATCCAGTTCCCCGGCCGTCACCAAGGTAGCCGCAAGCCGGCTCGTGGCAATCAGCCTCTCCTCGATGTCCTTGATCATAAAATTCGAAATCGAATTCATCATGATACTGGAATATACCGAAATCGCAACCACGACAATTGCCGAGACAAAGAACAGAAATATCATGAAATTGCTATTGGCTAATTTTTTTGTCGCTGCGCTTCCTGCCTGTACACCCACTCTATACCCCCCTTTTTCCTGTCAAAATTATACCGTAAATAAGTATTGCCAACAGAATTATTATCAAATTTCATAAGAGGCGGGGCAGACGAGAGAAAAAAGGTATGTTTATCCTATTTTTCTGGTGCCGTTACCGAGGATAAATCCGAAGGCTTCCTCCTAATATTTTTTGATAACTGCTTTACTTTTTATATTGGTGCTGTATAATTGAATTATCACGATGGCTAACCAAGCCTAAGGTTTCGACCGACCGCCGATGTTAGTCCATGACCGGCAAATAATGGCCTAAGGTTTCGACCGACCGCCTTGCCGGTCATTTTTTTCGACCACCCCTCTTAGTTTGTTCATTGTTGTAATGCTCTTTATGTACGGCTTAAATAACGACGAAAATTTGCTATTAGGCGTGAGTATTCTCAGTAAACGCTCATGCTCTTGGAGATATTTTATCAAACAAGTAAAATCCCCATCATTCGTCACGATTACTGCTTTATCATATTTCGGATACTCGATGGCAGCAGCATGTAATACCAGTTCGGCATCCACATTTCCCTTGATAATTGTTTTACCATTTTCTATATGTGACACGGTGTTTTTGTACACAAGGATAAATCCAGACTTTTGCAGCAGCGTGTATAATTCTTGATTGCCTTCGACATAGCCAATGAACATAAATGCGTTTGAAACGTTATATTTATTTTTCAAATACAGACGAAACTTTCGGTAGTCGAGTTTCCATCCCAACGAGCGAACGCCAAGATTCAGATTTTGGCTGTCTATGAAAGCATAATTATTTGCCATCGCTGCCGCCTCCTGTAATCATTCCTGCGAGAACCTCTTTCAGCTTTTCGTTCATCGGTGAGCCATCTTCGAAACAAAATTCGATGAACTGTTTTGCTGCCTCATCGGTTGCGAATCGCTCCCGCAATGCTTCGGGATTGTAATCATACTGTACACCCTGCGGCTTATCCGTCCTGCCGAAAATATAATCAAGCGACACATCAAAATAGTTTGCATACCATATAAGCAATTCAAGCGATGGGTCGCTTTGATTGTTTTCATATCGGTTGATTGCCGATTGCTGTGTGCCGACGACAGCGGCGAGTTTTGTCTGCGAGATTCCGATTCGGTGACGCAATCCTTTGATTCTGTTTGCTACGATTTCCATAATGCAACAACCTCTCCGTCTGATCTATTCGCTGAAAATACTATATCTTATTTTTAGATACAATTCAACGCATAAGTTGTGTTTGAAATGATTATTGTCTTTGTGCTTTTAGCCGTCGGCAGACCAACATTCGGCTTCGCCTCATTCCTCCGGTCACTTCGCTCCCTGCGTCTTGTCGGTTTTCCCGCTCTGGCTGCCGCCGCCATCGTGATGGAATCCAAGCACCGGGGATTGCTTTTTCGGCGGGTTGTTTCGCCGCCGTCATTGTGTGCAAATGAAAAAACAGGCAGCGTTCCCGCCACCCGTTTTTGTCCTGTTTGTTTTTCGGTCTTACTGCAAAATCTTATTTGCCCGCTGCCATCCGCTGCCGTTTTCTCCAAACAATCAGGCACAGCATACCGAGTGCGGCGCAGAGGAGAGCGACCCACAAAACTGCCATATTGCTGTCATCCCCTGTCGCGGGAGCGCCGCCGCCGCCCTCACCCGCAGGAACTGCCGCCGCGACATAAAAGGTATCGACGATCGGCGCGATTCCCGGTGAAAATTCTACCGTCAGCGTGTGCTGTCCGACGGAAAGCGTATCGAGATACGAAGCATGGAGCGTGGTTCTGGTGCTTCCCGCCGCCGAGGTATAGTGCGTACCGTGCGTGACCCTCTGTCCGTCCACATACACAAGGCCGGTATGCAGCGCCCAGTCCCGCGTGGCGCTGTGCACGAGATTCACCCCGCTGCCTATCGTGTACCGGTTCGCGCCGTTTTCAAAACCGAAACTGTTGTCAGAGGCTTTTAACGCGGAAATCGCGGCCTCAAGATTTGCCGTGGCGGTATCAATTTCCGCCTGCGTAGCAGGGGGCGAGGTTTGATTCAAAATATCGGCCGCCGCCGTTCTCGCGTTCTCGAAATTCGTCCAGGCCTGTGTCGTGTTCACCCCGCCGTGCAAAATGGCGTTCGCATTGGTCAGTGCGGCGTTCAGCGCGGTCTTGTCCACAGGGACATACGCAGGAATGACAATCTTAAAAGTGCCCGCGCTCACGTTGCCTACCGCGTCTTTCACGACAATGTAAATATCTTTTGCGGAATTGCCGGACAGCGCAGGGGCAATGGTCTGCTCGGTCGTATCGCAGGAAACGCCTGTAACGCTTGTGTCTATGCTCGGTGTCCCCGCGCCGCTTTCTACGACCTCGTAATAATATTGCCCCGCTTCGTTGCTCGTAAATTTCACCGTTGCCGCTGTTTCGCTCGTGCGGATGGCGCTTTCCGCAGAGAGCATCGGCGCGGTGGTGTCGATGGTTATCGGCGTTGTTGCGAAGTCAGTATAGTCATCGCCGTTCAGTTCTTCCGCAAAGACCTTTAGCGTGTCCGTAGCGGGGTCAAAGCCTGTCGGAAGTGCCACGGTGGTTGTACCGCTTGCCGAAGCAGGATGGACAAGTTGCCCGTAATGCGTCATCACGCCGCCGCGCATTACGATAGCGGAAATGCTCTTGTTCGCGTCCGTTGCCGCGTTTGCGTAGGTGATGGTATAGGTGTCACCGCTTCGGGCGGTGGCGCTTGCCGTAAAGCCCGGCGCAACACTATTATCTTTCATTGTGAATTTTATGGAGTCGGAGGGTACACTTACCGCCGTAAGCGTACTGTTTGCGGTTGCATTACTTTTCTCACCGGCTCCGCTCGCAGCAGAGGTAAAGATTACCGATGACAGATTGAGATTTAAAGCGGGACGGACAGCACGTTTGTTGTTGCTCACGCCGTCGCCGATGTCGTAGACGAAGCCGGCGTCGCTGACGAGAGCCGCGTAGTTGGCGTCGTCGCCAGGAGAGCGGAGCCACCAATAATCTGCTGAACCCGCAGAACTCATAGAAGGCTTGTATGCTGTATAGGCAGTGTTGAGGGCAACCCTTGATTGGTCATTCGCAAAGCCGTAGGTGGCATCTTGCACTTCTGCAACCGAGAGCAAAAAGACCTTGTCTTGTGTGTCGGCTCCACCGAGTGCGGGGTAGCTTGGGTTTGAGGTCGCACCGTTTACCACATCAGTGGTGGTTATCGCCGCCTGCTCCTCTGCGTTGAAAGCCTGATTATAGAATGTCCCATTGAGCCAGGTGCGCAAAGTGCAGGTCTCCCAGGTGACACCAGTGTATGTGTTGTTATAGCGGATGTCTGTGTCAAGGTTCTTGTCTGCCAGCAAGAACAGGTTGGTACCGTCGTTGGAAAGCACACGCCAGGCGATGGGTTCTATCTTGTAGTAGCTGCTGCTCCCCGAATAGACGAACTGCGTTCCGTCGGCGTCGGTGTAGGTTGTGTTAACCGTAGGGGTGCCAGGTAGGGTTGTTGGCGTGTAGGCACTTTGCGGATAGCTGCCGAAGTAGACCACGTTACCCGCAGAAACACCATAGACTGATTGAGTAGCACTGGTAGCGCCTTGCTCTATGGCAACTGGGTCAGCAAATGCCGTGGCAGGAACCATCGCCAACACCATCATCAGTGTCAGCAGAATGGGGAATGTCCTTGCCCTCATTGTTTTTCTCATTTTGATTGCTCTCCTTGTAAAATCATCCCGCTGACTGCGGCTCGGTTTTTGGGTTCTGTGTAAGATGTTCATGCGCTTTCTTCCTCTCGATGTTTTTGTTATTGATTCCGTCATTATTCTGTCATTCGCCAACCCTGTCATTCCCGCGAACCCACCTGTCATTCCCACGCATAACCCATGTCATTCCCGCGAAGGCGGGAATCTCAAAACCGTCATTCTCCTTAGATTCCCGCCTGCGCAACGTGGGCTTCGCCCACTCCTACGGTCGCTTTGCTCCCTACGCTGTCCGTTTTTCCAACGCCGCTAAAGCGTCGGGAAAAAGGCGGGAATGACAGTGTAGTAACATGAAAAAAGACGTCGGTCACGGCCTGTACCGCAAACCAACATCTTTTGATGTGACACCCGAAAACTTCCCGAAAGGGTTTCGGGAATACCCCCCCCGGTTGGGATTATTTTCCAACTATTCATTTTGAAATCCAAACCCGACGCCAAATTCAAACCTCTCCAAATCCCTTATATGCCCAGCGTAGCAATTCGTAACAAAAAAATACCATGTTCCGGCACCCAATATCAAGGGTACTTCAACAGCTTTGGCGTAAAAGTCCGATTTTTGGGTTAAAAGTCCGTTTTGTCTGCGCCATTGTCTGTGGATTGCGGGTCTGCCCGCAATGACAAACGTATCCACATCACTACGCCCAGTGAAAATATGAATTATTTATTCACTAACCTATATTCTACAATACAATCGTGCAAAAATGCAGAAATATATTATTATGGATTGTTCCTATGACAAACTTGCTTGTACGGATGGGCAGAGGCGGCAGGAAAGCCGCACAGAAACGAAAACGCCGATTGCTATTCGGCGCTGATAAGTGCAATAAAGTCAGCCGGAGAAATGGGCGTTATATCGCCCTCGTGATATGCACGGTTTCCTCATTGACCGCAGAAATCCGGATTGTTTCAAATATGCTCCTTAATGCGTTATAGGTCTTGTTGGTATCTTGAAATTCTTTTCGGACGAGATAGAAAATATCCGTCGCGGCAGACGCAGAAACATAGCCCGTAATCACATTCTTTTCAGAAAGGGCAATAACCCTGCGAGAATTTTCATAGAACGGTTCACGCATTAACAGAACATCGAGAACGACATTTGTGTCAATCAGTACGTTCATATTTTGAAAGCCTCTCTGCGCGGATTTCTTCCAGTGTAATATTCGGGTCTGAAATAATCCCGGTAATAGACTCCGTGATAGAGCCTTTCATCATCGCGTCGATTTCGCGGAGGCTTATCTTTGGCAGCAAATGGTTGTCCGCACCCCCATTGTCGGTATCTAATATCGTTATAATCGCATTTTGATTTTTACGAACGCGCACAGGCTTCTTTGGTATGAATGCCCGTCCATCGTAATATGCTTCTACCGCTTCCATATCCAACAACTCCTTTCGCTGTTTCTTGTAATCATTATAGCACGGCAAGGAAAATGTCGTAAATCTACAACGGGCAATTTACAGTAGAAAATCAAAAAAGGAATATCAGTCTTGCTGATTGCTTCGCATAGCCTTAATTTCTTTCATCGCATCTTCAACAGTCATATCGTCAAGCCATTTTCCGCGCTCCGCAGTGTAATCGCCCTCACCTCTGTCAAATTGCTGAATGAAATACGCCATACCATCGGGACCAAGTTCTTTTGTCAAAACATCGACACCCAACCTGCGGATGACTCTTGGATTTCTGTAATCTACCGTTGCGTTACCTCTCATTTTTCAATACCTCCATTAGCCATGTGACAGGGTTCTCTGCCGTAATTTTTATACCGATACTTTTCGCTATGCGAAGAAACTTATCATCAGTTGTCAAGAATACATCCAATTCGCTCATTTCCGCAACAGCAAGGTGCAATCCATCTTTTGCTTTAATGCCTTGTGACTGAAACTCGATTGCTCTCGCCTCTGCTTCATCGGATATTGTCAGCTTTTTGCATGAAACAGACGCAAGGTCTTTCACCTGTGCCAGTCTGTCTTGATTGGGCATCATGGAAAGCTCTAAGTCGGTCACTTCGCTTGTATAAAGTTCCCATTCCTCGTCCCTGCACCGCGAAATAATCGACAGTACAGCATTGGATTCAAAATTCACTCTGTCTTGTGATAAATCATCAAACGGACGATTCAGACAACACACATCTAAGTATATTTTCATACATCAACTCCTGTGTTTATTGTAATCGCAAACCAACTAACAATCAACACACACAAACAAATTGTCACAGTCAGTAGAAAATAATAAATCCAAACGCTTCGCCGATGAATATCGGTTCGGGGTTCGGATTATTATGGTTTGGTGCGCGCGGAGGGACTTGAACCCCCACACCTAAGTACCAGGACCTAAACCTGGCGCGTCTGCCAGTTCCGCCACGCGCGCATAACACCTTTGTCATTCGCCGACCAGATCGTCGGATGTCCCAAGCGAAGACCCCAGGAGTTCTTACAATTATATGGTATTATCAGAGGATGGACAAGAACGAATTGCGGGTGATCGCGGTGAGCGGGCTGAAGAACAGCGGGAAGACGGCGCTGATTGAGGCGCTCATTCCCTTGCTGGCGGAGAAGGGTGTGCGGACGGCGGTGATCAAGCATCACGGGCACCGCTTTGGCGCGGAGATCCCCGATACGCCGGGCACGGATACTTACCGATTTTTGGCGAACGGAGCCTATGGTACGGTCATTTACGACGACGACTTGCTGATGTGCGTGCGGCGTACGCCGGCCGCCCTGCCGGAGCTGATCGCGCTTTTTCCGGAGGCGGATCTCGTGATCATCGAGGGGGCGAAGTCCTCGGATTATCCGCGCGTTGCGATGCTTCGCACGGGCCAGACGGTCTCTTCGGACGAAGCGACGCTGCTCTGTGCCGTAACGGATCCGGATTTTGACTCCGCCGGTTTGCCGAAGGGATTACCAAGGTTTGACTTTGGGGATTTTGAGGCGGTCGCGGAGTTTCTCCTTCATACATTCTTTTAGGCTTGTCTGTTTTCTTCAATCCGCCGTCCTTTTCTTTCAATCTTGGCTGAATTCCGATCTTCATAATGAAAGGGTAAGATACTGCATTCATTTTGGAGGTGAAGGTCATGAAATTGAGTCCTTTTTATTTTTTGGAGGCACAGGCCGGCGGCGTCATGACGGAGGCTGCGTGGGGCGGCGTCAAGGGGTACACGGACGCGAGGACGGAGCACTTTGCCGTTCGCGAGAAGGTCGGGGTCATCGATTTTTCCTCGATGGGCAATCTGGACGTCAAGGGGAAAGACGCGAAGACGGTGCTTCAGGAGATCTGCGTCAACGATCTGAACAAACTTTTTGTCGGGAAAGTCATTTACACGACCGTCGTCAATGCCGAAGGCGGCATCCTGGACGATACAACGATTTATATGCTGGGGGAAGATCATTATATGGTCGTGGCAGCCACGGCGAAGCGGTACAGCACGTATCAGTACTTGCTGGATCAGGCGAAGGGCCGGGAGGTTTACGTCACGGACATCACCGGGGGTACCGGCATCCTGTGCCTACAGGGGCCGAATTCGGTACCGCTGCTGAACAAGATCAGTGACGTCCCGATCGACGACGTCAAATATTTTGGGTTTAAGAACATAAAAATCGCAGGGGAGGACATCATTGCTTCCCGTACGGGATTTACCGGCTCTCTGGGTTTTGAGCTTTACGTGAACAGCGATGACGCCTATACGGTCTGGAATGCGGTCATGGACGCCGGCGGCGAATTCGGTCTGCAGCTCTGCGGCAGTCAGGTCGCCGCCGTGTCGCTGCCGCTCGAAAAAGGTTATTTGTCCGGGCGTGAGTTGGTCGTGACGGCAAACCCCTATGAGCTTGATCTCGGCTGGACCGTTGTGCTCGATAAGGAGACGCCCTGTATCGGAAACGATGCGCTGAAAAAAATCAAAGAAACCGGGCCGGTCAACAAGATCGTCGGCTTTATCCTGCCGGACAAAACGCAGACGGTGGCCAACGGCTCGCCCGTCACAGCGGGAGTAGGCGGACCGGAGATTGGCAAGGTCACGTCTGCCGCCTTCGGCTGGTATCTTGATGAATTTATCGGGCTCGCTTACATCAAATCCGAATATGCGGCGCTGGGCAGCACGATCACGGTGTTGGCGGGCGAGACGCCGGTGGAAGTCGAAGTCGTCAATAAAGTATTCTACGATCCGGAGAGAAAGTTCCTGTAAGGGGGCTTGCTGCGGCTGCGGCTTCAGTCGGCTCCATCCGACTCCGGCCAGTCCTCATCCGGTCTTGCGCCCGAAGATGTGCGGGCGCAAGGTCTCATTTTTGAAGTTTTTCACAAATTGCTGCGGCGTGAGACCGGTAAATTCTTTAAATTCCCGCTGAAAATGAGATTGATCGGCGTAATTCAGACCGGCGATATATTCAAGGGTCTCCCTGCCGGGGCGGTTGATCATGCTGTGCAAAGCGTTTTGGAAACGCACGATGCGGCAGAGCATCTTGGGGCCGATGTTGATTTGCGATTCCATCAGGCGGCTGATCTGCCGCTCCGAATAGCACTGATCCTTAGCCAGATCCGCGACCGAAATATTGCCTTTCACGTCGTTGATCTTGCAAAGGATGTTGCGCACCGGATCGGTGATGAACGTGGCCGTCAGGGAATCCGCGAATTCTTTCAGGAACAAATCGATCTTGTCCTGCAGCGTGTGGAGCTGCTTGAGTCGCTCGATGAAATCGGTCAGGTCAATATCCTTACTGGTGTAAAGGATCTCACTGTCCGTCACCTCGGCCAGCGACACATCGTCTAAGGCCACGAACATGCCCGGTTTCAGCCGCAGGCCGAAATAGGAATAGCCCGGATAGGATTTCAGGATTTTCCGGCTGACCGTCGAGCCCACGAATTCGACCATATAATCGCGGTCGTTATAAATGAAGATCATATCGACACAACCGTCCGGTACACAATTGAATACGGTCTTTTCCAAGTAGGACGGCGGCATATAAAAATGATAGAACCGCATCTGGGACGGTGAAAAGATCATTTGCTGCTCGAAATTCACCGTGCAATTCTTAAAGAGCGGCTGATAAAAAATGAAGTTGTTTTCCTGCAAATATTGATCCATCCCACACCTCCTGTCTTTCGAATATAAGAGAAGTATAGCACGATTTTATTTGAAAATACGAAATTATCTGAAATTTCTGCTTTATGTCCGATTTTTACAACCGGGCGTCCTATTCCTTCAATATAGATCGGCCCGCCTTGCGTAGACTGAACGTGTAATCGTCATAGTTTTATTTGCAGTCGTTGGGAGAGGGCAGCCAAAAGGGGTTGCGGAGGCAGAAGGAGGTGGCCTTATGGATTCTACTTATTTGATTAACACATTGTGGGTGCTGGTGGCGGCAATACTTGTATTTTTTATGCAAGCCGGGTTCGCGCTGCTGGAAGCGGGGCTGACGCGGCCGAAGAATACGATCAACATTTTGGCGAAGAATGTTCTCGACTTTGGCTTTGCGATCGCGGCATACGCGGCGGTCGGGTTTGGATTGATGTACGGGACGAGCAACGGGTTTTCCGGAACGGACTTGTTCTTTTTCCCGTTTGACGGCTATCAGGTCGACGGGCTTGACCCGAAGATTTTCTACTTCTTCCAGCTGGTATTCGCGGGAGCGACGGCCACCATCGTGTCCGGCGCCATGGCGGAGCGTACGAAGTTCAAGGCTTATCTGTTCTACAGCGTGATCATCTCGCTGGTCATCTATCCCATTGTCGGGCATTGGATCTGGGGCGGCGGCTGGCTGTCCTCCATCGGCTTCATGGATTTCGCAGGATCCACGGCGGTGCATTCCACGGGTGCGTGGGCGGCGCTGGCGGGCGCGATCGTCGTCGGGCCAAGGCTTGGGAAATACACCAAGGACGGCAAGGCGCGTGCGATTCCTGCCGGCAATATCTTCTTTGCGGCGCTGGGCATGTTCATCCTGTGGCTCGGATGGTACGGATTCAATCCGGGCAGCGAACTCGGCTTTGACGAGGTCACGATCCATACGATCATCACCACGACCATGGCGGCCGGCGGCGGTATGTTAGCGTCAATCTTCGTCACCTGGACGCGCTACGGCAAGCCGGATTTGAGCATGGTGCTCAACGGCGTCCTCGGCGGCCTGGTCGCGGTCACTGCCGGCTGTGCCTTCTTCACCCCTTGGGTTTCCTTCTTGGTGGGTATTCTCGGCGGCGTCCTCGTGGTCTTCTCCGTGGAATTCATCGACAAGAAACTCAAGGTCGACGATCCGGTCGGTGCCATCAGCGTCCACGGGACCTGCGGCGCACTGGGGACTTTGCTGATCGGGCTCTTCGCCTCCGTGAATACGGAGAACATGGGACTGTTCTACGGCGGCGGCGTGCAGCAACTCGGCATCCAGGCGATCGGCGTGGTCGCGGTCTTTGGCTGGACCTTTGCGACTTCCTTGCTGATGTTCAAAATCATCAAGCACACCGTCGGACTGCGCGTTTCGAAGGAAGAAGAGATCAAGGGTCTCGACATCACCGAACACGGTGCGGAAGCCTATCCTGATTTCGTCACACAGGAACGGGAATATTAGAAAGGAGCGGCAGACATGGATACGATCAGTAAAGTAACAATCATCACCAGACGCGAAAAATTCGAAGAACTGAAAGATGCACTGACCGCCATCGGGATCACGGGTATGACCGTCACCCTGGTCGAAGGCAGCGGCGTACAAAAAGGAACCATCCGTTATTACCGCGGCATCAAAGAAGAAGTCAAACTCATGCCGAAGATCAAGATCGAAATGATCGTCTGCGAGGTCCCGGTGCAGACCGTGATCGACGCCTCGCTGAAGGTGCTGCAGACCGGCGAGATCGGCGATGGGAAGATCTTCGTCTCCGAGGAGCTCCGGGTCGTGAAGATCCGGACCGGCGAAGAAGGCCGCGCGGCGCTTGTCGATGCGGAAGAATAGGAGGTGCGGCCATGAGTGGGGAAATGTATAAAGTCAGTATCATTACCCGGCAGGAAAATCTGCGGCCGTTCTTAGATGAACTGGAGAAGATCGGCGTCATCGGCGTGACGCTGACACAGGTGGAGGGCTTCGGGACTCAGCTCGGGATCATGGAAGCGTACCGCGGCGTCAAGCAGGAGGTTCATCTGTTCCCGAAGGTATTGGCGGAGATCGTCGTTTCCACCACCCCGGTGGACGATGTGATCCGGGTAGCAAAAGAAGTCCTGCAGACCGGCGAGCCCGGGGACGGGAAGATCTTCGTCTCGAAAGTCACAAAGGTGGTGAGGGTACGGACGGGCGAGACGGATTATGCGGCATTGGAAAATCGTATTTGATCGTTAACTTTTATGCGAGGTGAAAGAAATGAGAATCGTTGCTCATCCAATTATTGAAGACTATCAGAAGGGCCCTCTCGTACAATTTCTGTATAACGGAGAGACGGTAGAGGGCCATGCGGGCGAGTCCATCGCGGCCGCTCTGCGGGCCATGGGGGTTCGCATTCACCGCTACACCACGAAGCAGCACAAGCCGAGAGGCGTCTTTTGCGCCATCGGCCGCTGCACGGACTGTGTGATGGTGGTCAACGGCGTCTCGAATGTCCGCACGTGCATCACGCCGCTCGAAGCAGGCATGACTGTACAGACGCAGTTTGGACTGAAGGCAGGTGACGGCAAATGAAACGGTATGAATTGATCGTCATCGGCGCGGGGCCGTCCGGCCTGAGCGCGGCCATCGAAGCGGCGGAGGCCGGCATGCAGGTCGTCGTGTTCGACGAAAACGGCAGACCCGGCGGACAGCTCTTCAAACAGATCCATAAGTTTTTCGGATCGAAAGAACATCAGGCGAAGGTGCGCGGCGTACGCATCGGCGAGAATTTGCTGGCGAAAGCGAAGGATCTTGGCATCCATGTCATTTTGGATGCGACGGTACTGGGTATTTACAAGAACAAAGAAGTTTCGGTTCTCATTGAGGACGAAGTTCAAAATTACAAAGCGGACGCGGTCATCATCGCGACCGGCGCGGCCGAAAACATGATTCCCTTCAAAGGCTGGGATCTCCCCGGCGTGATGGGCGCGGGCGCGGCGCAGACGATGATGAACATTCAGGGCATCCGGCCCGGCGGAAAAATCCTGATGGTGGGCTCCGGCAATGTCGGTCTCGTCGTCTCCTTTCAGCTTCTGCAGGCGGGCTGCGAAGTAGCAGCCATCATCGATGCGGCGCCGCGCGTGGGCGGTTACGGTGTACATGCTTCCAAGGTGACGCGGACGGGCATCCCGCTCTATACGTCCTATACCGTCATCGAGGCAAAGGGTGTTGACTCTGTCGAGTCGGCCGTCATCGCCAGGGTCGATGAATGTTTTCAGCCGATTCCCGGGACAGAAATCGAACTCGGCGTCGATACGATCTGCATCGCCGTCGGTCTGTCGCCGATGAGCCAGCTTGCGGACAACGCAGGCTGCCAAATGGAGTTCGCGCCCGGCAAAGGCGGTAACGTGCCGGTGCTGAGCGAAACCGGAGAAACATCGATCGCGAATGTCTATTGTGCCGGCGATGTGGCGGGCATCGAAGAAGCAAGTTCGGCCATGATTCAGGGCAAGATCGCCGCTGCGGCCATCGCCAGGGATTTGGGCTATATCGACGACATCGAATTTGCGGAAAAGAAAACGGCCTACGCGGAATCGCTCTCCAAGATCCGGGCCGGCATGTTTGCGCCGGGCAACAAGGGGAAGGTTTTTGAGAAGACAGATGAGGGGTTCACGATTTCGGATTCCCTGCTGACCAAAGGCTATCTGTCCGAATCGGAATTGTCGGCCTTCCCGGCATTGGACGCGAGCGGAGGTACGCACATCGTCATCGAGTGTACGCAGAATATCCCCTGCGACCCTTGTCAGGATGTATGTCCGGCCGGCTGTATCATCGTCGGAAACACGATCACGCAGATCCCCAAACTCGACAAGGACAAGAAGTGCAGCGGCTGCGGTCTGTGCGTCGGCGTCTGTTCGGGTCAGGCAATCTTCTTAGTCAACGATCAGTACGAAGACGGCTACGGCACGGTGGGACTGCCCTACGAATTCCTGCCGCTCCCCGCGAAAGGCGACGTCGGCAAGGCGTTGGATCGCAGCGGCGCGCCCGTTTGCGACGCGACGGTGGTCGAAGTCCGCACGAACAAGGCGATGGACAAGACGGCTATGCTCGTTATGAAGGTGCCGGTCGATCAGCTGAGCAGCGCAAGATTTTTCAAAGCCGCGGAAGGGGGAAACTAAAATGAGCCAAATCATTGTTCGAACAAAAACCTCGGAACCCTTCGTCCCGCTTCCGGATGACGATCTGATCATCTGCCGCTGTGAGGAGATCACGAAGGGCGAGATCCGCAAAGCGATCCACGAAGGGATGCGTACCCTCAATGAGGTCAAGCGTTATCTGCGCGCCGGCATGGGGCTTTGCCAGGGGCAGACCTGTCAGCGTTTGGTGCTGAATATCATCTCCAGCGAACTCAAGATCCCGGGCGGCGAACTGGGCCGGATCACCGGTCGGATGCCGGTCAGACCCGCAGTTATGGAAGCGGTCGGCAAGAGTACCGAACATTCGGAAGGGGTGGAACGCTATGACAGATAGAAAAAAGACAGCCGACGTCATCATCATCGGCGGCGGGATCATGGGCAGTTCGACGGCCTACCGCCTCGCGAAGCAGGGTCTTGACGTGTTGGTTCTGGAAAAAACGGAGATCGGAAACGGCGGCTCCTGCCGCAATGCGGGCGGCGTGCGCCAGTCCGCCCGGGATGTCCGCGAACTGCCGCTGGCCATGTATGCGGTCTCAAATATCTGGCCGACGCTCGGCGAGGAGTTAGAGACCGATGTGGAGTACACGCAGCGCGGAAACATTCGTCTCGGCAAGACGCCGGCGCATATCACAGCGCTGACCAATCTGGTCAAAAAATCCACGGACGTGGGATTGGACGTCAAGATGGTCACAGGTGATGAAGCGCGAGAGATTTGTCCTTACATGTCAGGCGAAGTGCTCGGTGCCAGTTGGTGTCCGACCGACGGACATGCCAACCCACTGAGTACGACATTGGGATTTTACAAGAAGGCTCTCGAGAACGGCGCGGTATTCGTCACAGGGGTCACGGTGTTGGGTCTGAAAAAACAGCACGGTGCCGTCCGTCAAATTCTGACGAACGACGGTATCTACGAAGCCGACCGCATCCTGCTCTGCGCGGGTCACGCCTCACGGGCGATCGCCAATACCGTCGGCATCGACTTACCGGTCGAACGCGAAACTTCGGAGGTCTTCGTGACCGAGCAAATGCTGCCGATGTTCGACGTGATGCTGGGCACCTCGGACGCGGATTTTTACGGGCACCAGAGCGAGCACGGCTCCTTTGTGCTCGGCGGCATGGGGGGCTTGGAAAAATTCACGTCAAACTACGAGGGCAATGAAACACACAATGTGACGCTCCCGAAACTGTCCCGTGGCGTGATCGGTTACTTCCCCTCGCTGGCAGGCGTGAAGATCATCCGCTCGTGGGCGGGCCAGTACGATGTCTGCTCGGATGGCGTGCCGGTCATCGACAATGTGCCGGAAGTCCCGGGGCTGACCGTCGCGTTCGGCTTTTGCGGGCACGGCTTCGGCATCGCACCGGCGGTGTCCATCGCGCTCAGTGAGCTGATCACGCAGGGGGTCTCGACCACCATCGACATCAGCAAGCTGAATTACGATCGCTTCGCGGCGAAGGGCTGACACATGAAAATTAGTTACGAATCAGGGTCACACAAACACTGTCATTCCCGCGAAGGCGAGAATCTCAGGACGGTTATTATTTCAAGATTCCCGCATATGCGGGAATGACAAAGATGATCCGTTATTGCTCCGTGAACAAAACGTATTTCTAAGGTGAATAAATTTTAGGAGGAGAAAGGTAATGTACGACAAAGTAGAATTTCTGTATTTATCTCAGGACGATTGCGTGAAGGCCGGCGGGCTCGACATGCAGGGTACGATCAAGGCGACCGAGCGCTCGTTCTTCCTGCACGGCAAGGGCGACTTCATCCTGCCGCCGAAGCCTGTCATCCGCTGGGGCGGCGAAGACAGTGAGGAAACCATTGGGCGCATCATGTCCATGCCTTCGTGGCTGGGCGGCGCGGACTACGCGGAAGAACTGGCCAAGATCGGTATCGGGCCGGTCAATACTTCGGGCATCAAATTCATCCCCAGCAAGCCATGGAACCCGAGCAAGTACAATCTGCCCCGGGCCAACGCGATCATCATCATCCTCGATCCGGAAACGCTGATGCCGCAGTGCATCTGTGACGGCACACTGGCCAGTGCTATGCGTACGGGCGCCGCCTCGGGCGTGGCCGCCAAATATTTAGCCAATCCGGACGCCAGGGAATACGGTCTGATCGGTTCCAGCGTTATCGGCCAGACGCAGCTCATGGGCATCTGTGCCGCTCTTCCGAATCTGGAAATAGCCAAGGTTTACAGCCCCAATCCCGACCACGTCAAAGCCTTCGTCGAAAAGATGAAGGACAAGGTCGACGTCGAACTGCGCGCCGCGACTTCGTATGAAGACGTCATCTCCGGCTCGGACGTGATCACGACGGCCACCATGGCGAAAGCATCCTACGTTGACCCGAAGTGGTGGAAGGAAGGCGTCACCCACATCGAAACGAGTTTCTGGGATACGCCGCCCGAAGCGCTGGCCTTCTGCGACAAGATCTACGTCGACGACTGGGGCCAGGTCAAGCACCACGGCGCCGACGTCTCATGGCGCGCGGTTCGCGACGGTTTCATTACGGAAGACAAAATCACCGGCAACCTCGGCAAGGTCCTGACAGGCGAACTCGAAGGCCGCACCGGCGCCAAGGAAAAAATCTTCTTCAATCCCATCGGCATGGGCATCCACGATCTATCGGAAGCCTTCCGGGTATTCGAAAGCGCAAAGGCGCAGGGCATCGGGCGCACGCTCCCGCTCTGGGATCACTACGCGTTTGACTGATCACTTAGCCAACCCTATTCACCTCATTAGAGCAGGAAGCAGGAGCGCCGCGCCCCTGCTTTTTGCGAAAGGTTTTCACGCAAGGAAATCATTCCCTAATTCATTGGTCTTAATGAAGTCCTCTGGTTCCCAACCGTCTTGCAGAATCTGTACCAATAATTTCCCTGTATTGATGGCGTCGTCGATAGCCGTATGCCACAGCAGCCCCGTATCAATACCCTGCTCTTCCGTTGCCTTGCGCAGACCCGTGGTATGGCTGTCGCCCATCTCCCACTTGTACCAGGCGGCCATATCCAAATAATCTGCCCGCAAGACGGGATTCTCCAGTTCGTGCCGCCGGCAGCCCTCCGCCAGTACCGCATAATCCGCATCGCCCCAGGCCGCGAAATAGGTCTGCCCGGGCGTGTACAGGCTGTGTATTTTCTCCAGCATTTCCGCGAATCCGATCGCCGCCTCCATGTCCTTGTCGGTGATCATGCAAAACGTCATGATCTCCTTCGCCTGCTTGGGATAGAAATGAGGTCGCACGAAATCGTGGATCTGCCCTGTCGCCTCTAAGGTCTCGCTGTCAATTTTCACCGCGCCGATCTCAAGGATCTCCGAGAAAAAACCTTTCGGCTTCTCGCGCCCCGAGCACTGTGTGAATTCAAAATCTACAACGAAAAAATCTTTAGTCATCGATTCAATCTGCTCCCGGTCTTACGGTTTCATGGTCAGGGCGATGCGCTTTTTTTCGATATCCACGCTCAGCACTTTCACCTCCACGATGTCGCCGACGCTGACCACGTCTAAGGGGTGTTTGACGAACCTGTCCGCTAATTGTGAAATGTGCACAAGGCCGTCCTGGTGCACACCAATGTCGACAAAGGCACCGAAGTCGATTACATTGCGCACAACGCCTTTGAGCGTCATGCCTTCTTTCAGATTCTTCATGTCCAGCACGTCCGTGCGCAGGATGGGTCCCGGCATATCCTCGCGCGGATCGCGGCCGGGCTTTTCAAGTTCCCTGACGATGTCCCGCAGCGTGATTTCGCCGACATCCAATTCTCCGGCGAGTTTTTGATAATCCTCGATCATGCGCGAGAGAACAGGAAGTCCGTCGGCCGCCGGCATCTCTGTGCCAAAACCGTATTTGGCAAGCAGTTTCTGTGCCGCGCCGTAGGACTCGGGATGGACGCTCGTCGAATCTAAGGGATTTTTGCCGCCCTTGATGCGCAGGAAACCCGCGCACTGCTCATACACTTTTGGCCCGAGCCGCGCCACCTTGTTCAGTTGTTTGCGCTCCGTGAACTTTCCGTTCGCCTCGCGGTAATGCACGATGTTCTTGGCCACCGTGTCGCTGATGCCGGCGATATAGGCGAGCAAGGGGGCCGACGCGGTATTGAGATCGACGCCCACCTTGTTGACGCAGGCTTCCACAACGCCCGCCAGCGCCTCGCCCAATTTTTTCTGATTCATATCGTGCTGATACTGGCCGACGCCGATAGACTTTGGATCGATTTTCACCAATTCCGCGAGCGGGTCCTGCAGCCGCCTGGCGATGGATGCCGCACTGCGCTGTCCTACGTCGAACTGCGGAAATTCCTCGCTCGCCAATTTGCTGGCGGAATAAACCGAGGCTCCGGCTTCGTTCACGATGACATACCGCACCGTTCCGCTTACTTCCTTTGCGATTTCTGCGAGAATCGGTTCGGACTCTCTGGAGGCTGTCCCGTTGCCGAGGGAGATCAGAGTCACACCGTATTTTTGGATGAAACCCTTGACGATGTCTTTCGCCTGACGAATCTTTTCGGGCGAGGTCGGCTGCGTCGGATAGACGACCGCCGTATCGAGCACCTTGCCCGTCTCATCCACGACGGCCAATTTGCATCCCGTGCGGAAAGCCGGATCCCAGCCAAGGACGACATGGCCAGAGATCGGCGGCTGCAAGAGAAGCTGTGTGAGGTTCTGCCCAAAGACGCGGATCGCGCCGGTTTCGGCAAACTCCGTTCGCTCCGCGCGGATCTCCCGTTCTACTGACGGCGCGATCAGGCGCGCGTAACTGTCGGTGATCGTCTCTTCGAGCAGCGGCACCGTATCCGCACGGTCATTGGTGATGATTTTGCGTTCCAAATACCGAAGGATGTCTTCCTTTGGCGCCTGAATTTTCACACGCAGCGCCTCTTCTTTTTCACCGCGGTTGATGGCGAGAATACGGTGTCCGGCGATTTTCGAGACCGCCTCTTCAAAGTCGTAATACTGTTCGTATACGGTCTTCGCCTCTTTGTCCACGGCGGCCGAAGCGATCACTCCCTTTGAGAAAGTGATTGTCCGGATATAGGTACGGAAGTCGGGATCGTCTGAAAGCTGCTCAGCGATAATGTCTTTCGCGCCCGCCAGTGCGTCTTCCACGGTGAGAACTTCTTTCTCCGCGTCCACGAATGCCGCCGCCTGTTCCCGGATGGGCACCCTTCCCGTCTGGGCCAGAATGATTTCCGCCAGCGGCGCGAGACCACGCTCGATGGCCACGGTCGCCCTCGTACGCCGCTTTGGCCGATAGGGCCGGTACAAATCATCCACAGCCACGAGCGTCTGCGCGGCAAGGATTTTTTGCCGGAGTTCCTCTGTCAGATTGCCCTGCTCGTCAATGCCCGCAATGACCTGCTCCTGCTTTTCCCGCAGGTTTCGCAAATACGCGAGCCGCTCGTTCAGATTCCGGAGCACCTCGTCGTCGAGCGAGCCCGTGACTTCCTTGCGGTACCGCGCGATGAACGGAATGGTATTGCCTTCATCGATCAACCGGATGGCGGCATCAGCCTGCGCCGCGCGGATCCCAAGTTCTTCGCATAATATCTTCGTTATATCCATCTAAAACTCCGTATACTTATTCTTTTTTCCGAACGCCTTGTCTACCGGATATTTGTCCGCATTCAATTCCAATTTCTTCTTCACGATCGTACCGATGTCCAGATCGACCGCATCGGCAAAAAGAACAGAATACATGACGACATCCGCCAACTCTTCGGAAATGGCAGAGAGCCGTTTTTCCACAGCTTCTTCCGCTGTCGACCACTGGAAATTCTCCAGCAGTTCCGCCGCTTCCAGCGACAGCGATATCGCAAGATCCTTCGGATTGTGAAATTGCTTCCAATCCCGATCATCACGAAACCTGAGTATTTCTGCAATTAATTTCTGATCCATAATCTCCTCTTTTAGCTGTCCTTAATAATTGCCTTTATGACTTTCGATCCCGAACCAATGCCTTAGGCAAATTTTATGGATGCAGACTGTTTTCCCCGCATGAAACCAAATCGTGTGCGATTTTGCCGACATCATCGATGAACGAATCCCAATCGGGCGCAGGGCCTGACCACCGTATTTCTTCAAAAGCCGACAACGGCACAGTCCGCAGGATCTCCCCTACTACCGTCGCCTCCACGCCGCCGTCCTTGTTCCGAGCCTCAGAAATCACATCCGCCCACGCGAATGATTCATGAAGCGCGATTTCCCGAATATCCGCAATATCTTTCCCGGAAAAACGAAATACCGCCCCGATCTTATTGGAAAGAATGTTGCGGACGTTATCCAATCTCGGAAAAAAATCAGCCTGAATAAAACTGCCATAATGCGGAACGACGTCATTCACAAAATCGATTTTCAGCAGGGCATCCGTTCCGGTACGTCTCACATGAACAGAGGTAAATGTTTCTGACTTTACCATACCGCTGTCTGCATCCCATACAAAACCGTTCTCTTTCAATTTTGCAAGAACAAGGTTGACGTGTTCCGGAAAGTCCCCGTCATGATTAACGAAAAAATCTAATTCGTCAGAGTAACGATGCTTATAATATCCCCGACTCAGGGCGGTTCCATCGGTCAGATAAAAAGGTGCGCCGGAGTCTCTGACTACGTTCAGAACCCCATCCTGGAGAGGATACAGGCTCCCCTCGTAATATTCCGAAAGCGACATCGAACGTCTCCCTTCTTTCAGCCGGCCAGATCCGATCCCGAACATCCCGGGTATAAAGCCGTTTCATCGCATCCACGCCCCACAGGGCCACGACATAATGCCACGGAAGCCGTTCGAGACTTCGGACAAAAAGCGCATCCTGATCAAAGGCGCACGCGCACGGCAAACGCCCTTCCACCACAGCAAGCATGTCCTCGTCGGATGTCCGATAATCCCAGTTGAGGTTCTTCATAATATTTAATTTTTCATCCCTGCTTAGTTCCATATACATATTTTACACCCAAGACCGCGTTTTACAAACAAAATCCGGCTTGCCCCTAATGGCAGTTCAATCATAATTAACGCTCATAATTAAATTTGTGACTTTCGATCCCGTACCAAACGCCCGCCGAATTCCGTCAGCAGTTCCCGCATTGCCTCAAGATTTTTCGCTTCCCGATCTTCTGCGTGGCCGTCCGCCCGCCACGCGGAACCGGACGATCTCCTCGATCAGCGCATACGGGATCGGTTTCGACAAGGGAAATTGTATCGTACCCTTAGACGTCTTATATTCCATCAATCTGTCCGTGAACGCCTCCACCCCAGACGCCCCGGGGAAAATACTCACATGATTCTTGAATGCCGCGAAATGAATCAGATTCTCGCCCTGCCAAAATGTCGGCATCTGCCAGCGGATCCGCTCCTCCGCATCCGGCGCCGCCTTGCGGATCGCCTTCCGCATCCCCTGCAGAACCGCCTGCACCTCGTCCGGGAACAGTTCGATGTACTCGTCGATCGTCGTGTATGCAATCTTATCCGCCATTTCCAAATCCTCCATAATAATTAGAATTGTGATTTTCGGTCCCGTGCCAGCGCCTCAAAACTGCGGTCATACCGCCGCTCCGCCCCGGCCGAAAACTGGCAAGCCGGAAACTCCCCCATCCGCAGGTGATAAGCCACACACTCACAGCACTTCCCATGCTTCGCGCAGAGATTTCGATACCTCAGATTTGATTTTGCCCACCAAGCCTTAATTGAATATCTCTACAAGATTTCATACTCCTCTCATGAATTTTATCGTCCTCTCCGACTTCTCCGGAAATAAGTGATGATATCGGATTATGTTTTATATAGTTCGAGTCAACCACATTCTGATTGTAGTTTGCGTAACAATAGCGACAACCATTCTTGCAGGTGTTGTACATTCCTATATCTATACTGGCGATACAACCACATTCGAGACGTTGCGTCTTGTCCTTTTCAGTATTAAGGCGACAGTCTAACAGTTGCTCAAAAATCCTATCATCAATACAACGTGCGTGGCATATTCCAAAATGCTGCAAGTCTATCTTCTCTGCACAAGTGTCAATGCTCAAACCATAATTCAAAGCGATGTCCGCCAACCCTTTGCTCACTCTGATAGTTCCCGTAGGTATTTTCTGAACTGAGGAAGGACGAAGTCAACAAAACCACGCTTCACAGATGTGATGACTCCTTCTTTTATCAGACGAAGCCGGTATTGACTGATATAGCGGGAATCAACATTCAGCTTTTGAGCAATGAGCGACATATCCGCCGGAGTGTCCAACTGACTCACGGCGACTAAAAATTCACGATCTTTATCAGAAAGATCATTTAATGTGAGTTCTATTACCGAGGAAACAATATATCTCTGCGCGTTTCGTATTCCGTCCTCCGCATCTTTTCTGCGAATATTCTTCTTATCGCCGGAGACTTGCCAGACCTCATATCCGATAAGCTGAATCAGATATGGGAATCCTGCTGTTTCCTCTGTCATAATCTTCAACGCATCGGCATCTATGGTCTTTCCCTCAGTTTCTATTGTTTCTCTTAACGTGTAAAATACTTCGGACATATCGATAAGTCCCAATTCTTGTTTTCTGGAACGGCGAATAAAAGAAATCACTTTGTCTTTGAACAAATTGTCTATATTGTGCGGCAGACCCGCCATAATGAGACATACATTTTTTCGCGCAGTGATAAATGTCTGAAACAGAGATGCGAATCTTCGTATTTGCTCGTCGCCGCCTCGCACCTCATCTATCTCAAACAATACTCCGATATTCATAGCAGTTAACTGTTCGATGATGTTTTCAAGATTCTCTTCCCATGATTTTTTTTGGTCGCTGTATTCTATCTTTATGCCGAAGCCGCTTATATTGACCTCGGATATTTTTGCCTTGTTTTCTCTTTCAATGAATTCCGATGCTTCCTTTTCAAGTCTTCGCAAAATCTCGTCAAGCAAAACGGAATTGGAATTTGCGTAAACAGATATAAACCCGTATTCGAGGGCTTCCACGGCTATTTGATGCAGTAGCGCGGTCTTCCCGGTTCCTCTCGCTCCAGTGATTACGGTTGAACGATTTGGATCACCGGGACCGTTTTCAATGCCAAAAATGATTTGCCTGATGATTTCTCTTCTTCCCGCAAACAGGGGCGGCACACTTCCGTAGGTTGGTGTAAAAGGATTTTTCATGGCGTCTCCATTTTTTTAGTTACTAAAGAAGTTTTTAGTTACTAAAAGTATATCATTTCAGAAAAAACAGTCAAGAAAAGATAGGTTATCGCACCACCGTCCGCTCACACAAGCTACTACCGCTCCCTATCCCGTGCCAACGCCTCAAAACTCCGGTCATATCGCCGCTCCGCCTCGGCCGAAAACTGGCACGCCGGAAACTCCCCCATCCGCAGGTGATAAGCCACACACTCACAGCACTTCCCATGCTTCGCGCAGGAATATGTGCAGGGGCAGTCGATAGTGGTATTATTTTCACAAGTCATCAGATTCTCCTCCTATCCAATAGTCGGCCTTAATAGGCTTCGCTCTCCTCAATCTCAATCTCTTTCAGAGTCTTTCCTTCGGCGGTTCTCCATGCTTCAAGCGCGTTGATGGGATACCCAACGGTAAAATTGGCGGCTTCATTCGGGCTTCGCAGCAAAATATCTTCTTGCAGTACACCATCGCTGCTGATGATCCCGGCATAGCGTTCGCGCAATTGTTTTACCGCTTCGCGCAAAGATTTCGATACCTCAGATTTGATTCTGCTCCCCTTGAATAAAACAAACCCGTCAGAAGTACGTTGCCCTTTTACATCAATGCCGCCTTGTTTGATTTCAAGCAGCACTTCAGAATCATCGGACGCGGCATCCCCTGCGTTTGTGACAACAGGCATGTTTACAAACTTTTCAAAAACTTTGTGCCCCAATGTACCCATAACGATCTTGGCATAGTCAACGAACTCTTCCAGTTCGCTCTCCTTTTCCTCCGTGATATTGCCCGGTGACGGATCATTTCCATTCTTGACGACATACCGTTTCGCCTCGATTGCGAGATTGCAGAAACGATTTTCAAGATAGCTTATTTCTGTAGGCCCAAAAGAATTGTTGGATGTAGTAAACACAACGGCCTCTGTCCAGTAGTCTTTGTCGGGATTCCGTTTATGTTCCAGTAATCGATACAGAATGCCTTCTCCGTTTTTCCGCACTCCGGCTTGCCCGATGTAAACCACGCCGTCGCCGGTCTCATCTGATGTACCAAACAGAAAATAAACCCCGCTCTGCGAAAGGTCTTCACGATCTCTGCATTTGTCGAGTTCTGTACGCGGAATCCGATATGCAACACCCGTCCAATTCGCAAGCGTGACCTTGACCCGTCCGGTTGGAGTTCCGTCAATCAGAAACAGATTTATGCTTTTTCCGAAAGTAGACATAGCACCCTCCTAATTTGAATTTGCAATCCTAACATTCTATCGAGTTTTCGCTACAACGATTTTGATACAACCTCTTGAATGTTCTCAATGCAGTTTAATCGATATTCCTCCTTAACCTGAACTCTCTGTCCCAATAAATCAAGTCGCCCGGAACTAAGAAAATAAAACGGGCATCCTCGAGCATGGGAAACCACTCCTGTTGTTTGAAAATCTCTTATATTTATAACGCCATTCTTGATATCCTTGAATGTAAAAATGTCCGGATTATTAATGAGCAGGGATTCCACATCACTATCGATTGAGTTTAATACGGTAGCATAAGCAGAAGCCGGACCCATATATTGAGTAATACGATTCTTCAAAATCATATGTACTTTAGGCAAGGGTCGGGATGCAGCTTTTAGTTTTTCTGCAAATGCATACTGTGTGTAAATTTCAGAAGGCAGTTTCAATCCATAGATAAGTGAAAACGCATTCTGAATTGCACGACGTGAGGAATCATCAGCCATTACCGGTAGCATTATTTTATCTGACGCTGACAGAGCGATTTGTGTATAAATTGAAAAACTTGGATTGGCATCGAAAAAAACAACATCATAAACGCCATCCAACTGTAATATAAAATCGCTGAGCCAATCAATTATGGCCACCCATGTATTTGTACCAGGTATCTGAGTGTTTGCAAGCGTTGATATTGCATTGGACTGTAATTCAAGCAATGGATCGCCGCAAAGCAAATCTATATTGCTTGGAATAAAATGATTGTATTCTGATGGTTTCGTAATAAAGTCTGACGCAACAAAAGCCGGGAGGGTATAGGGCGAAGGTAAACGCAATTGAAAATACCCACCTATGGTTGCTCGTGGAGTTGCCCCCTGTCTTTTTAGTAGATTGTCGCTTCCTCCTTGGTGCAATCCTCCAAGTAATAATTCCGATAAATTAGCTTGGGGGCACACGTCCATTACAAATATTCGCTTTTTCGGATTTTCTCTTGCATACTCGCAGATAATTTGAAAGGATAGACTCGTCTTTCCTGTACCACCTTTATTATTCCAAAATGCTATTTTTTCCATCTCAACCTCCATAACATATGTTGTACGATATGTACACGATACAGTACAAATAGGACATTGTCAAGTACGTATTGTACGCACACTGTTCCGCATCCTCATCGTTGCTTTATGCTTTTTGTCAATAATTAAATGTGAACTTCCAGAAATTTTCTATCTCGAATCACTAAAGTGCCGCATGCATGATTCCGGGGTAGGATTTTTCTGCCTATAGTTTACTCGTCGCCGGAGCTATCCGTGGTAATGAAGGCAATGATTTCGTCATAGGATTTATCACTATGTGCAACCACCGTCATGATTTCATCCCGCCTGCACGCATCCCGCTTGTCCATAAGTTTCTTTAAGTCGGCGATAGCGGCATCGTATTTCGCCTTTGCTTTTATTACTGCCTGCTGAGCCTTTTCGATCTTCTGTTTGATCGGCACAGATCCCGTCGCTGTTCTTGCCATGTTATTGCTCCTCTCTTTATTTTCCCGTATTCAGCTGACCGCTGATCTCCGCCGCCTTGTATTTTATATATGCCGCGTCCATGCCAAACGCTTTCAGTATTGTTTTCTGCGCCTTCGTTACTGCGTGATCAAGCCGGTATACGTTGTCAAGCTGTCTCGTCATTTCTATTTTC
>BNUG01000028.1 GCA_025997195.1 Clostridia bacterium
CGGCAGCATCGTGAGCACAATGGCCGCGATCACAGAGCCTTGTATATTTCCAAGACCGCCGAGCACCACAAAGACCAAAACCAGGATGGAGGTATTGAAGTTGAATTTCGTAGCAACGATGGTAGAGAAATTCATGGCATAGAGTGTGCCTGCCGCGCCGGCCAGCGCGGCCGAAGTGACAAACGCCATCAGCTTGTATTTTGTTACGGGAATCCCTACGCTTTCCGCGGCGATCCGGTTGTCGCGGAGTGCCATGATCGCGCGTCCCGAACGGCTATTGACTAAATTCAGCACGATGATCAGCGAAACAATGACAAGGAGGAAGCCGATTGTAAAGGTAGACACTTTAGGGATGCCGGCGATGCCGATTGGCCCGTTGATGAGCACCGTTCCGCCTTCTTTAAGATTCAGCGCGCTGGCCGAGGTCAGAAAACTGAAATGCAGCCCATCTGCGTCTACCCCCACATACAGACAGGTGATGACATTCTTGATGATCTCGCCAAAGGCCAGCGTAACGATGGCCAAATAGTCTCCGTTGAGCCGGAGGACAGGCAGCCCGATGAGAAAGCCGACGATGCCGGCGCACAGGGCGCCGACCAACATGCCTATCACTAGACGCAGCGGATCCGAGGGGATCGCGTTTTGCAGACTCATGCAGACGACCACACCGGAAAAAGCGCCAACGCTCATAAAGCCGGCATGCCCCAGCGATAGTTCTCCCAGGATGCCTACCGTGAGGTTCAGGGAAACCGCCATTACCACATAAGCGCAAATGGGCACCAACAGCCCCTGCAGCGTCGCGCTCATATTGCCGCCGCTTACCATCGCCTGCACTACGATGAAGGCAATCAAAGCGACGCCGTAGGTGAAAATGGTTGTGCGCGTAGACTTACGGAGTTTGCCCATGCCGCCGCCTCAAACCTTCTCTTGAATCTTCTTGCCGAAAAGCCCGGCCGGCTTGACCACAAGAACGATGATGAGGACGATGAAAACAATAGCGTCGGAAAGCTGCGTAGAAATATACGCCTTGCCAAAGATTTCTATAATACCCAGCAAGATGCCGCCGATCATAGCCCCGGGAATGGAGCCGATCCCGCCGAACACTGCCGCGGTAAAAGCCTTGATGCCGGGCATCGAACCCGTGGTAGGCATCAGGGTCGGATAAGCGGAACAAAGTAAAATTCCGGCGAACGCGGCCAGTGCCGAGCCGATCGCGAAAGTCATAGAGATGGTTGCATTCACATTGATGCCCATCAGCTGGGCTGCGCCCTTGTCCTCGGAGCAGGCCCGCATGGCCTTGCCCATTTTGGTTCGTCCGGTGAACCATACCAGCGCCACCATGATGACGATACAGGTGCCTACCGTGACGAGGGTAATGACGGAAATGGAAAGCTGTCCGCCAAGCAGTTTTACAGAGCCGTTGCCCACGACCGATGGGAAGACCTTTGGATTGGACGTCCACAAAAGCTGGGCGGAGTTTTGGAGCAGATAACTCATACCGATCGCGGAGATCAGCACGGCCAGCGGCGGAGCCGCGCGCAGCGGTTTGTAAGCGAGACGCTCGATGCCGACGCCGAGCAGTGTACAGACCACAACAGCCAGCGCCACCCCCAAAAGGGGTGGCTGCTGGTATCTGGAAAAGGCAAAGAAACACGTATAGGCTCCCACCATGATCACATCGCCGTGTGCGAAATTCAGCATTTTCGCGATGCCATACACCATGGTGTAACCCAAGGCGATGATGGCGTAAATAATGCCTAAGCTTACGCCGCTGATGAGATGGGAGAGGAAGGACATCAGTCCATACCTACATAAGCGCCATCCTTGATGATCATGCCTTTCGGAGCCTTGGAAACCTGCCCGTTGACAGCCCAGGTCATGTCGTTGCCGGTCAATCCGTTGAATGTAAAGCTTGTGAACTGTGCGACCAGAGCGTCATTGATCTCGGATACAGACTGGTCAGCCGTGACGCCTGCGGCCTTGGCCGCTTCGTAAATGGCATAGACACAATCATAGCCGTCCGCCGCAAACTGATTGGGTACTTCGCCGTGTGCTTCCTGATATTTTGCCACGAAGCTCTTGGTCTTGTCGTCTGTCGCGTCCGCATTGAACGGGGTCAGGAGCATCACGCCTTCGGCCAGTGAGGTATCAAACCCTTCGAGCGTCAGGATGCCGTCCATACCGTCAACGCCGAAGTACTTTGGGCTGTAGCCCGCATTTTGTGCCTGCTGGAAAATGAGCGAGGCAGGTGTGTAGTACATGGGCAGGAAGATCAGGTCAGCGCCGGCGTCTTTCGCAGCGCCGATCTGTACCGAGAAATCTTGCTGGCTGTCTTCGGTAAACGTAGTTTCGGAAACGATTTCTACGCCAAGTTCTGCAGCTTTGGTCTTGAAAGTCTCATAGATACCGGTAGAATACACGTCATCATTCTTGTAGATGACCGCGATCTTCGTTCCGAGTTTCTGATCCTGGATATACTGTGCCGAAGCGGAACCCTGGTTGGGGTCGGCGAAGCACATTTGGAATACGTTGTCCTTGCCTTCGGTGACCGCAATTGCGGAAGCAGACGGCGTGACCGCAAAGATACGATCCTCAAAATTCTTGACTGTAGTGGCAACGGCAGGTGTGGATGTGACCGAACCCAGCGAAACCTGCATTCCCCAGTCTTTCAGGTTGTTGTATGCATTGACGGCTTTCTCAGCATCATGTTCGTCGTCCTGATAGTTGAGTTCGAACTGGACGCCGCCCAGTGCGTTGATCTCGTCGACCGCGATCTGTGCGCCATTGCGGGCCGCCTGGCCGTAAATCGCCGCGCCGCCCGTCAGTGGACCGGTGCCGCCGATCTTGATCGCGCCCGCCGGTGCGGCGGTATCTGCAGAACCGCTGTCCGTATCACTGCCGGCACCGGCACTGCCGCCAGTGTTGCTGCTACCGGTACTGCCTGAACCGCTGTTGCCGCAAGCAACCAACGCAAGCATCATCATGGCAATCAAAACGATACTGATCAGTCTTGTCTTCTTCATTCTCTTCTCCTCCTCTTTTTTACAACAAGTTTTTTTGTGGAGGGTACATTATATCTTGTATTTAGGACAGATACAAGATACAATTCGTCTGAAATTTAAAAAATCTGAAAAGTCTGAAAGTTTTTGATCGGCGCAGACATTGTACAAGTACTTTTCATCTTATAAACATGCGAACCATTTGCGGCAGTTTCAAAATTCAACAGGGCTTCTGTAACATGATAAATCAACTCCGCATTCACACGCGGCTCCGTTCCGTCTTGAATCGCTTTTGCCATGTCAGCAAGGCCAAGCCCGCGTAAATTATCATTTGCCGAACCATAGGGCAATGGAATTTCTTTAAAGAAATCATGTATCTCCTTTTCGCCTCTTGATATTTCGACCTTTCCTCCAAACATCTTCGGATCTGTTACGACCAAAGTTCCTTTTGTACCGTATATCTCAAAAAGAGGCAGATTTGAAAGCCAGACGTCAAAACTCATATTGACATTTACGATCGTGCCGCTCTTAAATTTCAAAATGCCGCAGTAACCCGTCTCGACCTCGACGTCAATGATTTCTCCTTTGTGTGCCTTACTTGTTATCACTCTTTTATCCCGGGCTCTATTTGTAAAACATGAAATACTGCCGATAGGCCCAAGCAAAAAAACGAGCGCGGTCAGATAATAAGGTCCCATATCAAGCAATGGCCCTGCGCCGGGTTTGTAATAGAACTCAGGTGAGGGATGCCAGGTTTCAGGACCGTGACTTACAAAATTGACTGTCGCGGACACGGGCTTTCCAATCCAATTTTCATCAATTAGTTTTCTGCATGTTTGGAGACCGGCGCCCATAAAAGTGTCTGGTGCACACCCCACCGATAGGTGTCTCTCCTTCGCCAAATCAATCGTTTTGTTGAGGTCTTCCATATTCAAAGCCAGTGGTTTTTCACAATATACATGCTTTCCGGCTTTCAGCGCCGCCACATTTATTTCGGTATGAACTGCAGGAATGGTTAAATTCAGAACGATTTCAATCTCAGGATTCTTTAACAATTCTTCTGTGCTGCAGGCGATCGGTATTCCGTATTTTTGTGCAGCTTCCTCTGCCTTGGCAAGAAAAATATCTGCGCATGCCAATACTTCTATTTGCTTGAATCGCTTCGTAAGATTTTCAAAATAAATTCCGCTGATTGTTCCGCATCCAATGACGCCCACTTTCGTTGTCTTCATTAAAGTGTCGATCTCAAAACGTCTTCCAACTGTCCGCGCTTCACCATGTGTTCGAGCGCAAATGCTTCCTTTATCATGATCGCGATTTCATCACTGGACATATCGCTGAACACATTCGCGTAAAGTGGTGCCAGCACATTCGTGATTTTGCAGCAGATGGACTGCTCACCCATGCTTTTGATCAAATCATCATAGTCGATGCTATAATCTTTGTAATGCGTTGCAACACTTTGGGCTGTTTTTTGAATGAGACCATGTACATCCGCAAAAATTCCGCCAAACTTCCTATCCAGGAATGGTTCCAGCGAAAGCTCTCGTTTTATCTTCTGCAGTGGGGCAATCCGCTTTAAATACTCGCATGTCGGATTTGAGGAAACAAGCCCCTCGTAGCCGATATCCTTATAGGTCCATAGTGTCCAGTGCTGACGATACTTGTTGAAAATCCGCAGCTGATCCTTAAGAGAAGCAAGTCTTGCAATATCTTGAATACTGGGATCTAGGATATTGCTGTCGAATAAAGTGGAAAATTCACCACACCAAGAAGGCAAATCCCGCTCCAGCATCCAACGATTGCGTTGTTTGAACATATGCTCCATTGTGGTTTCATCTACATAACGCCCGCAACAGACGCCCGGATAGCTACGCGCACGCAGAGTGACAAAATTGTAGTTGTGAGAACTGTAAGCGAGATTTTCATCGGAAAAAGCATCGAGGCCGTCAAAATCGTTTCCACGATTGTTTCCCTCCAAGAAAAGGATGTGCCGGTCTCCCAACTCCCTGATTGCATAAATAAGTTCCGCGTAAAAATCGTGCAGATGCGCAAGATCGGGCGCCTCAGGCTCATTCATCAGATCATATCCAGCAATCACCGTTTCGTCTCGGTAATGCGATACAATATGCTTCCAGAGCGCGATGGTTCGTAACTGAAAATCCCTGTGCTCCCAAAGCAACGCAGTATCAGAATGGTTGTCGCTATGCCAGCGGAAATTTTGTCCTCCGGGGAGAGCGTGTAGATCCAAAATGATGTAAATCCCGAATTTACGTCCCCATTCCACCGCTCTATCCAAATAATAAAACCCATCCGAATAATATTCATATGGTCGCATGTCATCTTCAAAATGATGGTAATTTACAGCGATGCGCATCACGTTCACGCCGAGCCCTGCAAGGTAGGAGAAATCTTCTTCTGTCAGGAACACATCGTGATATGTCTTGAGGAAAACCTTTGTGCGTTCCTCACCCAATTCCTGATACAGTGCTTTGGTCATAATAGCTTCGGTCCCAAGAAAACCTGTCAAGAAATTTTCTTTATTCAACCATGAGCCAATGCAAATCCCCCGCAGATACACTTCTTTGCCGGAATCATCTGCAATACGTTTATTTTTAATCGATAATGGTTTCATACAAGTGTCCCTTCCCAACGTTATTCCAAAGCCCAACCGGCTCCTTCATCAGCCTGAAGTGCCATTTTCCGATAAACAGCCAAAAGGCCCTTGGTGAATTTTTTCTCCGGAACTGTCCACGCTTTTCTGCGCTCCTCAAGCTCTTCATCGCTTAATTCTATGTCAAGCACGCCATTGGGGAGGTCTATGTTAAGCATATCGCCATCCTTTATTAAGGCAATCGGTCCGCCCACATAAGCCTCGGGGCATACGTGGCCAATCGCTATCATGCCACTTGTAGCACCGGAAAAGCGTCCGTCCGTAATAAGAGCTATTCTTTTTAGGCCCATTTTCTTTATCGCATATACAATAAAAAACATTTCCGACATCGCCGGGCCGCCTCTGGGTCCCTCATAGCGAAGTACGATAACATCCCCGCTCTTGATCTTCCCGTCAAGTACGGCGCTTAGCGCATCCGTATACTTATCAAACACGATCGCCGAATACCTGCCTGCCAAAGCCTGCCCGTCTTCAACAACGGACAAACGGGAAATTGCGCCTCTGGGCGCCAGATTGCCCCGAATAACTTTGATGGAACAGAAATCCAGTATCGGATTGGCAATATCATGAATAACAGCGGAATTATTTACATGTGCGGACGCAATAATTTCCTCTGCTGTTTTCCCGATTACAGAAACACTGTCTAAATGAAGGAAGTCTTTAATCTGTTTCATTACTGCTGGAACTCCGCCCGCATGGTGAAGATCATAGACAGAATAAGGCCCGCTTGGGGAGATCGCCGCGATGGGTTTCAAATTGCTTTTAGCGGCGGCATCCCAGGTGTCCAAAGTAACGTCAATTTCCGCTTCATGAGCAAAGGCAGCCATGTGTATTACCGTATTTGTTGAACCGCATATGGCCAAATTTACCCGAATGGCGTTCTCCATGGATTCTTTGGTTATAATATCTCTTGGTCTGATTTCCTGTTCGGCCAAGCGCATAATCGTGCTTCCGGCTTCCGAGGCAAGTGATTTTATCTCTGACGATGCCCCGGCACTTGTGCTTGCATAAGGGAGCGCAATCCCCATCGCTTCCGTGATGATCTGCATACTGCTGCCTGTAGATAACTCTGAGCAGGTTCCCGCGCAGTTACCGCATGCGCTGGTCATCCCCTCATATTCTTCCTCGGATATCGGCCCATCCAGCATTTTATTAAAATAAGTTTTTGCCCCACTCAAAACAGAATACCATTGACCGTTGTGCGTACCCGGTATTTGTGTTCCTCCGGGAATGAACAAAAACGGACGATTAAATCTCAGAGCCGCGATCACCATCGCGGGCACGATTTTATCGCAGGATCCTATACCAATCCATCCATCACACCAAAACTGATTCAATGCGGCTTCAATGGAGGCTGTGATTGCATCCCTGGTAGGGAAATCGTAATGAGCTATTTTATCAGAATCTTCTCCAAAAGAACCGCATGGCCCTATCACGTTTATCTCCAACGGCAACCCACCGGCAGCGGTAACGCCGTATTTTACGGCAGCGGAGAGCTCGCGCAAATGAGTATGCGCGCAAGATTGTTCACTCCATGAATTTACAATAACGATCCTTTTTTTGCGGGCGTCTTTTGAAGAATAGCCCATGGACTTTAAAAGCCCGCCTTGAATAAAACCGAGTAATTCCTGATTGAATGTATCAATATTTTGATTGTCATTTGTGTTTTTCATAATTTCCTCCTCAAATTCGTAATGATATTGAACTATAAACAGGCTCCGCCATCTACGGCAAGCACGGCCCCTGTTGTAAACCGTGAATTTTTTACCAGAAACAAGCAAGCTTCGGCAATATCTTCCGGATACCCCAAACAATTCAGCAAACTGTTATTTTTATTGTTTTCATACACCGCATCCAAACCATGGTAAGCACCGTTTTCTACCAAAGGATCATTCCATCTGGTTTCAGCGATGGGACCCGGAACCACACAGTTCACGCGCACTTCCGGAGCAAAGGAGTTTGCCAGGCATTTTGACAGATGAAGAATCGCAGCTTTTGAAACACTATAAGGAATGGAACTTCCCGACGGCTTTACGCCCGCCACAGAGGAAATGTTTATAATCACGCCATATCCTATATTTTTCATAATGGGAAGAACAGCCTTGCTGCAAAAGAAATTTCCCTTTACATTTATATCCATTATTTTATCCCAAATAGGTTCCGTAACCGAATCAAGATCTTTGAAGGGTATAAAATCTGTCACCCCCGCATTATTGATCAGCACATCAATGCGGCCATATTTGGCGTTGATTTGCTCTACCATTGCCTGAACAGCGGAAATGTCGGAAACATCCGCCTTGAAAAGAGCGCTGTCTGGGCTATGATTCTTTACAAGCTGAAGGGTTTTTTCCGCTTCTTCTTCCGATTTGTTGTAATTAACCGCCACCTTTGCCCCTTGGACGGCAAAAGTATAGGCCAATTCCCTGCCTATTCCGACAGAGGCACCCGTAATAAGTACGACTTTATCTTTTATATCATATTTTTTTTCTTCGCTCATGCTGATCCCCTCTCTGCGCAATGCAGGATATTAAAAAGATGTTATAACGGTACGGGCGAATCCGCCTTGATCGAGATCGGCGTAAGCCTCGTTGATTTCATCCAGCCTGATCTCGCGGGAGACCAGGTCGTCCAGGTTCAACCGTCCCTCCAGATACAACCGGGCGTACATTGGGATATCGTGCTTAATGTCAGTGGAACCCATGTAGACGCCTTGTATCTTCCGCTGACTTCCGATCATGTCAATAGGCGGAAAGATGGGAAACTGGGCATCCGGCTTGAAGACGCCGATTATGTATACACCGCCGCCGACGCCGGTAATATCGATGGCCAGGCGTGCGGTCTCAGAAAGACCGATGACCTCGAAGCAATGGTCTACCCCGCCGCCGGTAAGATCTAATATGGTTTTCACGGCGTCCGCATCCCTAGAATCAACCGTATCTGTTGCTCCAAATCTGCGTGCAAGTTCGAACTTGACGGGCTGGATGTCGATCCCAATGATCTTCCCTGCGCCGGCCAGCCGCGCCCCGCTGATGACGTTCAGCCCGACACCGCCGAGTCCCACGACCGCGACTGTGTCGCCCGGTCGTACCTTGGCTGTGTTGATGGCGGATCCGGCACCGGTAATAACGCCGCAGCCTAGGATGGCCGCTTGTGGGAACGGCACCTCTGTAGGCACCTTCGCCAGTTGGTTTTCATGTACCAAGACGCGTTCGGCGAACCCGCCGACCCCGAATGCCTGGGTTATCGAATCACCGTCAGCGATGATACGACCAGGCTCATCCGGCCGACGCAAAACATCATCGGGGTATTTGCACTGGTAAGGCCTCCCCGTTCGGCATGGGACACAGTGTCCACACGACCGAATCAGTGATACCGCAACAGGATCGCCCGCACGAAATTCGGCAACATCGGAACCAACTTTAATAACAACACCCGCGACCTCATGGCCGAGAAGTAACGGTAATGAATTGACATATTCGAAGCCGAATCTGGACGCATGCAAGTCGCTGTGGCATAGGCCGACAGCCTTGACGTCTATCAAGACTTCATGACCAATCGGCTCAGCAAGTGAGATATCTTCGATAATAAATTTGCCGCCGAGCTCACGAAGTATTGCTGCTTTCATGACGGTTCCTTTCTATTTAAAGTTCATCATTTTAAAACTCATCATTGCCACGGTGATCGGTTGTAATAACAGTCTCGTCGTTGGTGGCGCCGTACGTGGCGTGTACCCCGACCGGAAGGGAAATCACCTTGTGGTTACAGAACTCGTAAACACCCTCGTAACCCATCTCACGACCATAACCGGAATCTTTTACTCCGCCGAAAGGCATGGCGTAATTGTCGATTTTTCCTTCACGTGCCGAGGGATACGATGCGTTGATGGCAACCATGCCGGTATCGATACGCTTGGCGAGTTCCACAGCATGGGCGATGTCGCGACTGTGCACCGAGCCACCAAGGCCATAATACGTGTCGTTGGCCAAATCGATTGCTTCGTCCTCGTCCTTGACCCGGAAAATCATGGCGACAGGTCCAAAGATCTCTTCGTAAAAGATAGGGTTGTTCTTCGTCACGTTCGTCAGTATGGTGGGTTGTACAAATGCACCTGTATCCGGGACTGGATCGCCTATTTCAATGGCACTCGCACCGCCGGCGATGGCCTGCGCGATCTGCGCTTTCACAGTGTCCGCCTGTGCCTGTGATGACAGTGGCCCTATGGTCGTTGCGGGATCGAAGGGGTCGCCGGGATGCAAATTTGATGCGCCCTGTGTGAAGCGCTCAACGAACTGGTCGTAGACCTCGTCGAGTACGATCATCCTTTTGGGCGCAATGCATACCTGGCCACTGATGAAGAAACGCCCAGCGACCGCACAATCAACGGTAGCGTCTAGGTCGGCATCCGGCAGTACTATGAAAGCGTCGGTTCCGCCAAGCTCAAGAACGGTCTTGCGCAGCGATTTACCGGCGGTGGCGGCGATATGGCGGCCTACGTCGACGCTGCCGGTGAGAGTCACGCCGCGTACGCGCGGATCGGTGATCAATCGATCAACCTGCGCGTGGTTGGCATACACGTTTTGCCACACCCCCTCCGGTAAGCCCGCATCGCGCAACAATTCAACAAGTGCTGCGGCGCACTGCGGCACAATTGACGCATGCTTTAGAATGATGACGTTACCCGCAATGGCATTTGGCGCGAAGCCGCGTATAGCCTGGTACAAGGGGAAATTCCACGGCTCGACCGATATGATAATGCCTTGCGGCTGGTGCATCATCAACAACTCATCACCTTCATTGAAAATAGGGGCCGGCTTCATGATGTCCTCGCCATGCTCGGCGAAATACTTTAATATGTAAATGATACTCTCCGTCTCCACGACGCTTTGAGAGTATAGTTTTCCCATCTCGAGTGTGGTCAGGCGGCATAAATCGTCGAAACGTTCTTCGGCCAGTTTTGCGGCCTGTGCAAAAATAGCGCACCGCTCCAAGACGGGGGTGCGGCTCCAAGTGTTGTAGGCCGCATGCGCCCTATCGAGAACGGCATTAATCTCATCATCAGTCAGCTCAGGAAACGACTGTATGAGTTGGTTGTTAAACGGATTCACTGTTGCGTATGGCACAATATACGACCTCCTCTTATTGTCATAACCTATTGAAGAAAACCAAACGGATTCTATTCATAATTGGATCCAAGGTTCGTTGTTTGGAAATGACATCAACCGCTACGGCAGCAAGCAATACCAATCCTTTGACGGCCTGTTGCATATCGGTACCCAGTCCCATAATCGACATGCCGTTGTTCAGAACGCCCATGATGAGCGCCCCAATCAATGTCCCTCCAACAGTACCGATTCCGCCGGAGGCGGAAGCTCCTCCAAGAAAGACCGCACCAATGGCGTCCAGTTCAGTACCTGTACCGGCAGTAGCAGCTGCGGCGTTCATACGTGCGCTGTATGCAACGGCAGCTACTGCTGCTAACAACGACATATTTACATACGCCAAGAATAGAATTCGATCCGTCTTTATCCCGGAGAGTTTTGCGGCTTTTGCATTGCCGCCCAATGCATACAAATGACGCCCAATAACAGTCTTCTGCGTTACAAAATAGTATATAAGCGCAACAAGACCCACTAAAATCAATACCGTTGGCACGCCACGTTGCTCGGCTATTTTTGCAAATGCCCATATGAGTACCGCACTGACGATAATACAGGACAATAGCAATGACCCTATACGATTCACACTATAACCGTTACGCTTTCGGGTAATGTAATTTTTGATCTGGAAGAATACAAAAACCAATGCGATCATAACGCCTACCGCAAGACAGATTGAACCGCTCGCCTCCGCCGTACCGATATATCCTGACGCCAAAACGTTAAAACTCTCTGGCAATGGCGCAATGGTTTTCCCTCCTTTCAGTACAAGCAAGATTCCACCCTGAAAGATAAGCATACCTGCGAGTGTGGTAATAAAAGACGGAACGCGTACATATGCGATCCAAAAGCCTTGCCAGACGCCGGCAAGAATACCAATTAGCAGCCCTAAAAAAATCGCTAGGTATGTATTCATTCCATATTCAGTCATAAATGTTGCCATACAGGCGCTTACAAAACCTAAAAGAGATCCGACAGACAAATCCACGTTCCCGCCTGTTAATACACAAATCAACATACCCACCGCCAAAATCATTCCATAGGCATTCTGATTTACCAGGTTAAACAGATTCACCGACGTCAGTAATGCCCCGCTCGTGGTAATTTGGAAAATGAGCAATATTGCCACTAAAATAATGACCATGATGTATTGTTTTAATATTCCCCCGATTTTTTCTCTTATGCTCATGAGTTGGTCTCCCTTTTACTGGCTTGTAAAATCATGTCCATAATAATCTCCTGCGTAGCTTCACTTCTTTGCAGCTCACCAATTATCCTGCCTTCACACATTACATACACCCGGTCACACATGCCCAATAATTCAGGTAACTCCGACGATACCATACATATACATTTCCCTTCGGCAGCTAGTTTGTCGATGATACAATAAATCTCGTACTTGCTACCGACGTCGATACCGCGTGTCGGTTCGTCCAACAACAGGATATCCGGTTGGGCGTATATCCATTTTGCCAATAGCACTTTTTGTTGATTTCCCCCCGACAGGTTTTCAACAAATTGATCAATACTTGGCGTTTTTATAGACAGAGTTTCCACATATTCATCTGCGACTTGACACTCTTTATCAAAGTTTAGTACACCCCGTTCTTGAATTTTCTCCAAAGAAGCCAATGTGATATTGCGTTGAACGGAATCCTTTAGAACCAATCCGTCGCTTTTTCGATCTTCTGTCACATAGGCGATACCCGCCGAAATTGCTTGCGATACAGTATCCAGACGAACCGGTTCACCCTTAATTTTGATCACTCCGCTGATTTTTGTGCCATATACCTTACCAAAGAGACTCTGACATAATTCTGTCCGCCCTGCACCAATTAGCCCCGCAATACCAACAACCTCGCCTTTATGAGCATGAAATGAAACATCATCAACAACCTTGCGGTCGTTATATAGCGGATGGTATACGTCCCAGTTTTCGACTTCCAATGCAATGTCTTGAATAGCCGGCGTGCGATGCGGATAACGCTCTTCCATTTTTCGGCCAACCATACCCGTGACAATCCGCGGTTCTGTAAACTCATTTACACTACGATCCAATGTTTCAATGGTCATACCATCACGTATTATCGTGATTTTATCTGCGACATACACGACTTCATCCAGTTTATGCGAAATAATTATCGAGGAAATGCCGCGGTTCTTTTTGAAATCCAGCAGTAAATCCAATAGATGCCTTGCATCTGATTCGTTCAATGCACTTGTGGGTTCATCCAATATCAACAGTTTTACGTTTTTTGCCAGCGCCTTAGCGATTTCAACCATCTGCTGTTTGCCAACGCCTATATCCTTAACTAATGTATGAGCACTTTCATGAAGGCCGATCATTTCCATATACTGCTCAGCATCCTGATATGTTTTTTGCCAATCTATTACGCCTTTTCCCTTAATGCGCTCATTTCCCAGAAACATGTTTTCAGCGATGGTTAAATAGGGAACCATCGCCAACTCTTGATGGATGATGACGATGCCCATGCGCTCGGAATCCTTCAGTTGATTGAATTTGCAGATATTCCCATTGAAAACAATGTCTCCAATATACGAGCCATAGGGATATACGCCACTCAGTACATTCATCAAGGTAGACTTGCCCGCACCATTTTCGCCTACCAGGGCGTGTATTTCCTTTTCCTGTAATGAAAAACTAACATCATCGAGCGCTGTGACACTCGGAAATGTCTTTGTAATATTCTTCATTTCTATCAAAGGTATTGTCATAGGAAAACTCTTTCATGAAACATTGTTCCACTGTGCCATGATCATCTACAACTGTAGCTTTTCTATTTTTTAATGTCCGCTTCGGTCAATCCTAAATCGGCAAGGGTCATAACTCCTCCGTCAATTAATATCTCATACCAATTGTCTTGCGTAACATTCACAGGATTTCCTTCCATCGTCGGGACGTCAAATACACCGTTGTTCGTTACTGCATTCGTTTGCGGCTCATTCCCTGCGTAGTAATCCTGAATACCTTTGATTACGAGTGCATCCGCCGCATAGAGATCTTTATAAACGTTTTGAGCAATGAAGCCTTCTTGCATCAACTTGATATTGGGGATATCGCAATCCTGCCCTGTAATGGCAGGGAAGTTATCAGGATCTGTATAGCCTGCGTTTTTCAAAGCATTTACGATCCCCAATGCAATAGAGTCATTTGGTGAAAGAACCATGTCAGGCGCTACGCCATCACTATAATATGCAGTGAGCAGATTATCCATCCGATCTTGCGCTGTATTCATGGCATAATTTTCAATCGCAACCGTCAAGAAATCAGTCTGACCGGATTTACATACAAGTTTGCCGGAATCGAAATAGGGCTGTAATGCTTCCAGTGCGCCATCAAAGAAATCCCGTGCACCAGCTGTCGATGCCGTACCTGCAAACATTTCGATGGTGTATGTCTTGTCATCATCCGCAGCCAAATTGAAATGATCAACAAAGAAATTTCCCTGCAACACACCGACAGGTCTTAAACCGGCTGGTCTAACATAATAATCAACGTACTGCGTTTCAAGGAGGAATCGTTCATAAGAAACCACCCATACCCCCTGCTCCTTAGCCAGCTTACATGCCGGATCCAATACCAATTCATCAACTGCACTAACGATCAAAGCATCAACTCCTTGTGAAATCAGATTCTCGATATCACTGATTTGCTTTGACGCATCATCATCCGCCCAAGTAGTCACAAGCTCTAAGCCGGCGGCATCGCACAGACTTTGAAAGTTCACTCCATCCGTACTCCAACGTGTTTGCGCCTGTGTTGGCAGGGACAAACCTATTTTGTGCCCGCTAGACTCCGACTGCGCAGGGGGGGTGCTACCGCCCGCAGATGCCGCCGGGCTTCCGCTGCCTGAACCGCTACAAGCCGCCAATAACATGACCATAACCACTGTAAGCATACATATAGTTAGTCTTTTCTTCATAGCCTTACACTCTCCTTATCGTTTCTAGCTCCTCTGGGACTTCGGACATTTTGCCAAGCAGTTTTTCTCTGGACTGTCGCCCGTGTGCTCGAGCAAAAATACATTTGCCTTATGATAATGCGTCAATGAAGAGAAGTCAAGTATTTTTCTTGCCCCTCCGTAGATTTCTTCCTCTGTAGATTATTTAGGGAATCAGTAAAGGTTCTCTTTTATCTTGATACCCAACTCGGTGTAATAGTACTCCTTTTCGGGTTCTACACCCATGCCGACATAATCGAGCAGGATATCAAGCGGCTTGGTACCTTGATAAAACGGTTCCTGTGTGATCGCTGCGACAATCGCGCCGGAGTCGATCAGTTCGCGCGACGCGATCGTCGTATCGTAGCATACAACCTTAAGCTTCTCCGTGAAACCCAATTCACTCACGGCGCGGCATGCACCTAAAACACCGGCTGAGACAAGAAACAAAGAGTCTATTTCAGGATGCTTCTCTAAAAGACGTTTCGTGACAACAAAACTCAAAATGTCATCGTCATTGTTCACCTCTGTTGCGGTTATTTCGATTCCTTTATACGCCTCCCCAATGCGGTTCGTAAACCCCGCAACTCTTTCTGTTTGGCAAAGTACCAGTGGCGATCCCATCACCATACCTACTTTTGAACTTCCGGCACATATAAGATTCATGATGCCGGCGGCGGTTTCACCGCTCTTGTAAAAATTGCTGCCCACATAAGCGATCCTACCGCTATCAGATATATCAGAATTGACAGTAACTACAGGGAAACCGTTTGACGCGAGTTCCCTTATGCGCTCAATGACCAAGGAATGATTGATCGGGGCAATGGCGAGTCCGGAAATGCCGCTTTCAAGCAGTTCATCGATCTGCTTCACCTGCAATTCCGGATTTTTTTCTCCTGTATATCGGATATCTACGCTGACATTATACTCTCCAAGTTCTGCGGCGCGCTTTTCGATACCGTCAACGACGTCAATAAAAAAGGGATTACTTGACGTACTGCTAAAGAGGATATAACCGAACCTCAGGTTTTTCTTCTTAATCGCAAGCGTTTTTCCTGCGGGGCAGGGTGTATAATGAAGTGCTTTTGCGATTTCAAGTACCTTCTTTTCCTTTATAGAATCAACATGTCCGCGGTGATTCAGGACTCTGTCCACTGTTCCACGGGAAACGCCCGCAAGTTCCGCAATCTCTTTTATTGTGGGCATTTTTAACTTCCCTTCCGTAAGTTCTCTATCATCCACGCTTGTGCACGCACACACATTTTATCATACATTGCTGAACGATTCGATTGCTAAATACGATATCATCTAAATGATATCATAAACCATTTGAGCTTCCATTTCAGCAGAATTCGCACAACTATTCATCGATGAAATTTCTCTTTGATCTCGCCAGAGATCCATTCTCCTGACCCCCAATTTCCCGCACCCATTTGCCGCGACTGACCTTAACGATTGCCACGAAGCATTTTGTAATCTGATCTGATTTTAGAATGAAAAAAACGAGCGGCGCTGACCAATTGAATACAAACGTTCCCGGCATCGACAGCGGGAGTACCATCGCAATACCCCAAATCGCACCGGAGGCGATTACCGGAATTGTCACCTTCATGAATGCCGGAAGCAGCCTCTTGTTGATCTTTAGGAAATCGCTTAACCGATGCCCTACCCTCTTGTCTATTTTGATCACGTAAAAAATCGCGACGCCCATCTCCGTCAGCCTGGCAATGAGCGTGGCGATCGCCGCACCTTTGACGCCCAGCTCGGGTGCCCCGAACCTTCCAAAGATCAAAACATAATTCAGAAATACGTTTACGACCAAAGAGATGATCGATATGATAAAGCCGATTTTAACCGCTTCGACGCTTCTCATAATGCCGATCAAAATGAACGAGATCGCAAACGGGATATAGGTAAGGCGCACGACGTCCCAATGACAACTTTATTGCAGAATGACAGCTACTGACACACCAGATCAGTACCGTGTGTGAAGTACGTATCGCGTATGAAGTTTGCGTTAGACGAGGCAAGCAATCTATATTATTATAGGTGTGAACTTGTGTGTAAATAATTGTGATGGAGTGTATTGAATGGAACTTAAATTTGTGCGGGAAGTTTTTGAGAACGATCGCTATTTGCAGCTCACCGATGTGGTCATCGAGGAAACCGGAGAGGACTTCTGTAGGTGCAGTATGATAGTCTCGGAAAAACACCTGAATCTTGCGGATAAGGTGCAGGGCGGCGCGATTTTCACGCTGGCGGACTCCGCCTTTGCGATCGCCTGCAACGTGGGACATATGGAAAAGTCGGACGGCTTGTTTACAGTCAGCCAGTCCGCCTCAATCACTTATCTCCGCGCCGTTACCGGCGGCACCCTTTACGCCGAAGCCCGCAAGATCGGCGGCGGCAAGAAAATGTCACTCTTCCGCATTGACGTCACGGATGAGCAAGGCAACCTCGTCTCCACCATGAACGGCAACGCCTACACGGTGAGACAACAACGATAACAAGTCGCCTCCTCTGCGAAAGAGGGGGCTCAGTCGCTTTGCAGCAACAACTCAGCATCGACCAGGATCAGGCCGGTGGTCAGATTTACTTCCTTGATAAAAACGTCCGCCATGGGAATAAGAAGACTGCCCTTGCCTTCTCTTGCGACTTCGAGCAGGTCGTGCGCCGGATTGTCAACGATCCCCTGTACGAGACCGATTTCATTCCCCGTACCCGTTTCAATAACGCGAAGGCCGATCAAATCACTCACGAGATAGGCGTCTTCCTCTGTCGGGCGAATGGTGTCTTTGTCCGCGAAGACTTCCGAGCCGATCAGTGCTTCGGCGGCATTGCGATCGTTGACACCAGCCAAACCGATGATCGGTGTGCGTCCGCGTATGCGAAGCGACACAACGGTGTAACGGCGCGGGCACGGGGACTGCGCCACCGGCTGATCAGCCGAGAACTGCACGACCTTCTGATCGATCAGATCTTTTGTTGGCGGACATAGAAAAAGGGAAGATGCGCGAGACAGACTTTCATCATCGCCGGACTCGTGATAGAGTTTGACTTCGCCCCGCAGTCCGGCTGCGCCCGTGATCTTCCCGATTTTAATCTGTTGCATAATGTGCAGGGCAAGCCTACTGCACGATCTCCACGCCGATACTCTTGCCTGATTTTGCGGCGGCAGCCTTGACTACCGTGCGGATTGCTTTGGCGATACGGCCTTGTTTGCCGATCACTTTGCCCATGTCATCCGCCGCGACTTTGAGTTCGATAACCGTTTCTCCATCCTTTTCGATTTCCCGGACGCTCACGTCCGCGGGACTCTCTACCAGGGAAAGAGCGATCGTCTTGACGAGTTCTTCCATGTTGATCTCCTTTGCGCGATGCGCGGACTACTCGAGTACGCCGGCTGTTTTGAGCAATTTCTTGACGGTCTCTGTCGGCTGTGCGCCGTTGGAGATCCACTTCTGGGCCTTCTCCGCATTCACTTTGATCACAGACGGTTCCTGCAGCGGATCATAGGTTCCAAGCTCTTCAATGAAGCGCCCGTCCCGGGGACTCCGGGAGTCTGCGACGATGATACGGTAGAAGGGCTTTTTCTTTGCACCCATCCTTCTGAGCCTGATCTTTACTGCCATTTTTTCCTCCTTACTACAAATAATGATTGCTTATAAAATCTTAGAACATTCCGCCTGGCATACCGGGCAACCGCATGCGCCGTCCGGGCTTCATGTACGATTTCATCATTTTACGGGCCTCTTCGTATTTTTTAATCAGACTATTGACCGATGACACCGGTTGACCCGAACCGGCCGCGATGCGTTTGCGCCGGCTACCATTCAGGATCGAAGGATCTTTGCGCTCTTCCTTTGTCATCGACTGCATGACGGCTTCCATACGAATGAACTCGCGCTCGCCCTCAGCCACCTGCGCATCCGACACCTTGCCGGCACCGAAACCGGGCATCATACCCATGAGCGAAGCGAGACCGCCCATCTTTTTGATTTGCGCCATCTGATCCAAGAAATCCTCCAGTGTAAACTGGTTTTTTGCCATCTTGCGTTCAAGTTCGGCCGCCTTGTCGTCTTCGTAATCCGCTTCGAGTTTTTCGATCAGGCTCATGACGTCGCCCATACCGAGGATACGCGAAGCCATACGGTCGGGATGAAACGGTTCAAGGGCGTCGAGCTTTTCGCCTACGCCGATGAATTTGATCGGCTTGCCTGTCACGGTCTTGGCTGACAAAGCAGCGCCGCCGCGAGCGTCGCCGTCGAGTTTGGTCATAATGATACCGTCCACGCCGAGTCCTTCCGCAAAGCCCTTCGCGGTAGTCACCGCGTCCTGGCCCATGAGCGCGTCGACCACCAACAAAATCTCATGGGGCCGGAGTGTCCGTTTGAGTGTACGCAATTCTTCCATCAGCATCTCATCAATTTGCAGACGTCCGGCGGTGTCGACGATCAGCACATCCTTGCCGAGGCGCCGAGCCTCGCGGACGGCCGCTTCCGCGATCTCCACAGGATCCTTCGTCGTTCGATCCGCATAGACCGGCGCGCCCGCGCCCTGCCCGACGATCTCAAGCTGATCGATGGCGGCAGGCCTGTAAACGTCGCAGGCACAAAGCATCGGGTTCTTGCCGTTTTTCTTCAGGTAGCCGGCGAGTTTGCCGCAGGTCGTCGTCTTACCGGTACCCTGCAGACCGACCATCATGTAAATCGAAAAGCCCGAAGGCGAATACGTGAGTTTGCTGTTTGTGCCGCCCATCAGACCGACCAATTCGTCCTGAACGATCTTGATCACCTGCTGTCCCGGGTTCAGACTGGCATGGATCTCCGATCCCAGCGCTTTTTCCCGTGCGTTCGCGACAAAATCCTTGACAACTTTGAAATTGACGTCGGCCTCGAGCAGAGCGAGTTTGATCTCGCGCATCGCCTCATCGATATCCGATTCGGAAAGGACGCCCTTCCCTTTCAGTTTTCGGAAAACGTTCTGTAGTTTTTCTTGTAACCCTTCAAATGCCATAGTCGCTAAATATCCAGCCCCTTGATCACTTTCTGAATGCGGCGCAGATCCTTCAGAACCGCGGCGTCCGCTTTTTCGATGCTGCCGGCTCTGGCCTTATCACCAAGAATTCCGTCCGTCTTTGCGAGGATCTCTTTCAGCGCGCGTTCATACTCCTCATGCTTGGCAATCAGACCCAAGGCCTCCTCATAGGAAGCGAGTCGCTCCTCCGCTTTGCCCAGCGCCGTGTGCACGGCCTGCCGACTCACGCCGATGTCCGCAGCGATTTCCGAAAGCGAAAGATTGTCCTCATGGTAGAATTCAAAAACCTCACGCTGCCGCTCACTGAGCAAGGCCCCGTAATAATCGTACAATAGACTATTTTTTGCGTGTATTGTTTCCTTCATCTCACAGCCTCCTTTACTCTTCTTACTTTGCGCTATGACCACAGACATGCAGTTGAAGGAGACAATGTACTTTCTTGCCGTACATTCATTTCCCGTAAAGTAAGAGCTGCTTCCATCCGCCACTGTCAACATTTCGTATTGACAGATGCAGCATATCACATTTCACGCGGCTACGTCAATCGCGTTATACAAAGATATTTTGCCTTAAAAACGATTCGTTACAGTCAGCCTATTCTGTCGGCCAGGCGGGTTTTGGCAGGATAGGCTCCGCCGTGCGGCGGTCTCCAACGTCAATGACCTCAAAGACGCCGCTCTGCCATTGCCCGATCTCACCGAGATACATATCCGCACCAAGAATATTATCCGTAAACTTCAAATGCTCATTCAAAATGGTATCAAATTCACTTGTCTTGACATACTCAACAAGCTTGGTGTTGTTCAAATGTCCATCTTCATCGAACTCACCTGCATTTTCGATCGCTTGCTGATATATTTGGCAAGTGGAATAATAACAGATCTGACCGTACCAATCCTGATAAACAGTACCCTCGGGATTAGGCGTGCCGTCGGCGTTGAGCCAGAATTCACCTTTTTCCGTCCAGTAGGATCGAAAATGCTCGCTATACGCCTGTGCTGCCGATCCGGACTTTTCGTTCCACGCACCCCAACTCATCAGTCCCTCAAGAGCGGACAAAGAATCAACGCCGACCGTGCTGAAAAGCTGATTGCCGAGGAAATCATAGGAGCCGCCTAGGCCCAGCAGATAGACATCCGGATTGTAGCCGAGTTCGATTGCTTTCTGCGCGATCGTCACGTTCTGATCACGATGACAAAAAGAAAGAAATACCTGCGCACCCGAAGCCCGGGCATCATTGATAATCGACTCGGCATCGATGCCATCTGTCAATTTTATACCCGTCTCCCCCTTGATTTCCACATCCTCGGGAAGAAGCGCCTTCATCGCCTCCCAATAGTCGGATCCGAGAAGGTCTTTGAGATAAACGCCATAAACGGAAGTGATGCCCTGCTCCTTGATCATTTCAATAAAGGCTGGCACCTGGGTCGCGGAATAATTTTGCACACTGAATACATTCGAATTCTGCGCGATATATTTCTCAAGTTCACTGGCACCGCCTTCCCCCGAGAGCATCAGATAGCCGTATTTCTGCGCAATCGGCGCGGCCGCCATCAGATGGGCAGTCGTGACGGGAGGCAAAAGAATATCGACTTTTTCCTCGACACAAAGTTGTTCGTACAAGCGGACCATTGTCGTTACATCGGATTTGTCATCATATATCTTGAGTTCGATCGGAAGCTTTTTGCCAATGCTCGGAATGTAAATACCGCCGGCCCGATTCAGTTCATCGACCCACATCCGGTACTGGGGTCCAAATGATGTTTGTTCAAAAATCGCATTTGCTCCTGTCTTGGAGCGAACGCCGCCAATTACAATCGAATCCCGATTCGTTTCCTGCCAACCGGCTGTCCGCGATCCATCTTGCATCAACTCAGGCTCGGCAGGAGTATTTTGTCCGTTACCGCAACCCGAAAATCCAAAAATCATGATCACGGATACAATCAAAGCGAATTTTACGACAATGTTCTTTTTCTTAAAACGCATACCTTATCCTACTCCACAATAACAGAATTGAAGCCTCAAAAATTTTACTACTTCAAGCCTGTACACACAAGTACGGCCGCCAATGCAAAATGCGGACAGCATCCCGGAGGTTGACAGCAACTCCCGGAGGAAACCCTTTCGGACTGCGGCGTTGACCGGATCGTTCAGGCGCCTATGGTCTGCCCCCGTATCAGTCTCCGCAGTTCCCGGGCCTGTTCCGCACGAACCGTCCGATATACTTCTTTATGTGCTCTCGCATCGGCTTCCTTGATATCGAGCAGCAGCAGGACGCCGTCCGTTCCCAGACGGCTAATCCAATCCGGAAGCTCCTCTGAAAGAATATCTCTGTCGTGCATACGAATCAGATCTGAAATGAGAAGTACCGTCTCCTCCGGAAATCCGAGCGCTCGCAAGCGGGGTTCTGCAAGCTCAGCACCAACTTCTTCATGGTTCCGGAAATGAGCGATCCCATCCGATCCCACCGTGTACGTCACGGGTTTGCCAATGTCATGCAGCAATAGCGCCAGACGAACGAGGGGGTCTTTCGGCGCGAAAGCAACGGAATGTGCAGTATGCACCCAAACGGTATATTGGTGGTGCGGATTGCGATGATCGAGCCCGACCATCGGCAGAACCTCCGGTACAGCTTCTCCAATTTCGGAGGCTCCCAACACCAGGCGGGCGTAGACGTCGTCGTGCATCAAAAATTCAATCAAATCTTCATGATTCATCATATCATCAAATACTATACCATGAGAGACCAAAACATACTCGGCACCCCGAGAAATGAAATGCCGCAGGAACTCATTTGCCCCGCGACATCCTATATTTAAGTGCCGGGGTAATATGTTCCTGTTCTGTTTTTCTTAAGTGCTCGTCCGTCTTTCAGGAATCTTCGCTCATTCGCCTTTCAGAAAATCCGGAATCGCAAAATTATTTCCATCGACCGACTCTCCGTCTGAGAATGGTGCCGTCTCCGGCTCATACTCCAGATATCCATCTCCGACAGGCACACCTTCGGGCGAAACCGGATAGACTTTTGTTTGGTCAAAGCCTGTCTGCATAACAGAAGGCGGACGGAACCCATCATCTTGCGGCCCCAGTGCGACAAGCGGAATGCTGCTTTCATGTCCGTCGAAACCTGTCGCGATCACCGTGATGACGATCTCGTCACCGAGTGAGGGCTCGATCGACATACCGATTCGAACATCTGCTTCGCCGTCCGCTTCGGACTCGATCATATCGGCCGCTTCGGAGAATTCGAGCATTCCCATATCTTCGTTGCCCGCGATGCGAAGCAGAATGTGTTTCGCTCCCGCCACCGTCGTATCGAGCAAGGGGCTATTGATGGCTGACTTGACTGCCTCTTTGACACGGTTTTCGCCCTTGCCCCGGCCGATGCCCATGTGTGCGACGCCCTGACGGTTCATGACGGACTTCACATCCGCGAAATCGACATTGATAAAGCCGGCACCCGTGATGATCTCCGTGATGCCCTGTACGCCGTCCTTCAGGATCTCGTTGGCCAAATTCAGTGCGTCGATCATCTTCGTGCTCTGGTCAGACAAGAGCAACAGCTTGTCATTGGGAATCACGACGAGGGAATCGACATATTGCTTCAAGTATTCGATACCCTGTTCTGCGTAGGCACGCCGTTTTTTCGCCTCAAAACTGAATGGTTTGGTCACGATGGCGATCGTCAGAACGCCGAGTTCGCGCGCGATCTTCGCAACCACAGGAGCCGCGCCGGTTCCCGTGCCGCCGCCCATGCCGGCTGTAATAAAGAGCATGTCCGCGCCGCGAATCGCATTTTCGATTTCTTGTTGGTTTTCCTCGGCGGCCAGAAGACCGACCTCCGGATTTCCGCCGGCGCCGAGCCCGCCCGTGGCTTTTTGACCGATCTGCAGTTTGACTTCCGCATTGGATTTCTGGTCAAGATCCTGCTTATCGGTATTGATTGCGATATACTCAACGCCCTTGATATCGCATTCGATCATACGATTCACAGCGTTGCCGCCACCGCCGCCCACACCAACGACGATGATATTTGCGATATTGGACTCTCCGGGTACAAGTATAATGCCGTCTTGCAACATAATTTATAATCCTCCTTCGTGATACTTCTTGTGACAGTATATCACAAGGCAATGAAATTGTTGCAATTAAATTGCAAGGAAATTATGTTTTCACGCTTAAAAATGATCCAATATCCATAAATTGATTTTGTTAAGATCTTTTCCCATTTCATCCTCCTAAATATTTTGTAAATACAGTGCCATTTCACCAAGATTCAAAAATATCGCATCCGGTTTGATATCAGAATCTTCCAGATCTTCCGGTTTCGTTTCTCCTGACAATACCAAAATACCCGTCGCGCCATTTTTTACGCCTGTGGCGACGTCTGTATACAGCCGATCCCCAACAAAAGCGATCTCTTCTTTTGCAAAACCGGTTGCAGAAACGATCATATCGGGCGTATCGGCAAACGGTTTCCCTAAATAGCGGGGCTCTTTTCCGGTTGAAAGGCTGATCGCGGCACAGAACGCACCACAATCCGGGATGAAACCCGTTTCTGTCGGACAGTTGATGTCTAAATGCGTTGCTAAAAAAACCGCCCCGTTTCGAATAAAGGTACAGACACGCTCCAATTTTTTGTAAGTCAATTCCATATCAAAAGAAACGACAACTACATCCGGTTGCTGATCTTCCGTAAGACGAATCTTCTGCCGGAGAAAATCATCCCTGAGTGCAGCGGTGCCCATGAGATACACCGTTTTCTCCGGGTAATGCGTCTTCAAAAAACGAATGGTCACATCGCCGGACGTCATGACATCCCCTGGTCCGATTCGGCACCTCATCCGACTCAATTTTTCAACATAAATCTCCGGTGTTTTGGAGGAGTTGTTTGTAAAAAACATAAATTTTCTTCCGCTTTTTCGGACTTGTTCCAGAAATTCCAGCGACCCGTCTATGATTTGATCACCCAAATAAAAGGTGCCGTCCATATCCAAAACGAACAGCTTGATATCCCTTAAAACATCTTCTTTTGATCGTTCTGTCATGTATCTTCCTCTCTGTTGTCTTTGGAAGCACTGATTAAATCCGGAGCACGCATACCTCCGAAAACGGAGGCTTACACAGTGCCGGAATTTTCCGGGATGAAGGAACCGGTACCGGTCGCGCTTACACTGATTTTGCCGCGATCGGATACGTTCGCCAGCTGATAGGCAACGACTCTTTTCAGCTCGTCGATATTGTTTTCAATGTCCTTCAAAGTCCCTTCGATATAGAAAGTATCCAGGATATAGACGCGCGGAAGAAGATTGCCAACATCAAGATGTTGCACCGGAAAATCATGCAGTTGCATCAGCTGAAAAAAATCGAAACACGGTTTTAACAGATCCGCCTCAGCCACCTTGAGCGGCTGTCCGGGTGCGGGATCCTTTGGCGTCAGACCCACGATAAGCGGCAATGCACTTTTTGCCGCATCCGTGCGCAGGATAGTCCCATCGTAATTGAGCAAAAGTAGATCGTCCCCCGACGCGACGAGGACATCCTCCGTACGTTCATCCAGAGAGATGGCGATGGTATCCGGCAGATCCCATTGCACCCGCGCTCCCCGGATATACGGATCCTGTTCGAGCCGTTCCTGCGCATGGGAAACACGGATCGTGAAGATGTTCTCCCCCTTCGGAACGCCGGAAATCTCCACGATCTGCGCCTCCGTGAAATGCTGATTGTTTTCAATGGTGAAATACTTGACGTCAAAGATCGACGACGTGACGAGCAGATAAAGGCCCGCTATGACGAGGATTACGATGAAGATATTCAGGAAGAAATGCTGCTTCTTCCGTTTGCCGCGTGGCGGCCTGCGCCTACGCGGGGCTTGTTCCCTACGCGGGACTTGTTCCGAATAACTCATCCACGATCACTTTCACTGCATCCGGCTTGGCGGCTGTCCTTGCCGTCTCGCCCATCTCTTTGATCTTGCCGGGTTCGCGAACCAACAATTCAATCCATTCGGCGAGACCGCCATTCTCGATCTCGTCTTCGCCCAAAATCAAAGCGGCTCCCAAATCCCCGAGTGCCATGGCATTGTATAATTGGTGATTGTTCACGACATTGGGCGAGGGGATCAGGATAGACGCCCTGCCGACTGCCGCGATTTCACTGACAGTCAGTGCGCCGGCCCGTGATACGATGAGATCCGCCGCCGCATAATACTGCGCGATCGGATCCGCATAGCCCATGATCCGCACGTCGCCAAGACAAAAGGCCTGTCCCTCTGTCTTGTTGACAGGACAGAGGGACAGGCCTTTTGTCTTGGCCAGTACCTCGTCGTAAAGCTGCGGACCTGTTGCGACGAGGATGGTATAGCCCTTCCCGCCGCCGAGTCTTTCGATCGTTTCTACAGCCGCCTCATTGATGCGGGAGGCGCCCTGACTACCGCCAAAGATGAATACCACTGTTGCTTCGGCGGGAATCCCCAAATCTCCCCTCGCTTTGGCACGGTCAAACGCAAAAAATTCCGCACGCACGGGATTGCCACTGACGGTGATTTTTTTCTGCTCTTTAAAATATGCCGCCGCTTCGGAGAAACCGATAAATACGCGGTCGGCATATTTTTCGGCCATGCGGTTGGCCAGACCGGGAAGCACGTTTTGTTCCTGGATCATCGTACGAATCCCCTGTTTGCGGGCGCCCCGAACGACGGGGCCGGAGACGTGGCCGCCAGTACCGATGACAGCGTCGGGCCGGAAATCCCGTAGGATTGTTTTGACCTGTTTCGAGGAGCGTACCAGGCTCCGAAGCGTCGCGATATTGTTCCACGGATGCCTGCGGTCGAAGCCCTGCGCATCAATGAAGGTTTGCGTATACCCGTAACTCCCGACGATGTCCTTGCCGATCTCCCAGCTTGCCGAGACAAACAGAATTTCCGCATCGGGATCACGTTCCCGCACTTCCCCGGCGATCGCCAGCGCTGGGTAGATATGTCCGCCCGTGGACGAACTGGCGAGGAGGAGCCTGACGCCATCGCTCATGCGATCTCCTCCTCTTCCTCACGGCGTCTTCTGCGCTTGGATTTCAGACCGCCGCGGCCTTTCGAAATATTCAGCATGATACCGATCAGAATCATAAAGAGAACGATCGCGTTCCCGCCGTAGCTCACGAAAGGCAGGATCACGCCCGTCGGCGGCAGCAGCGAGGTCACAACGCCGATGTTCAGAATCGTCTGCAAGGCGAATAGCACGGCGATACCACTGGCGAGCAGCATGCCAAAGCGATCTTTCGCGCGCATCGCGATGATCAGGCAGCGCCAGATGAGAACGATATAGGCAAAGATCAGCAGAATACAGCCGACAAAGCCGGTTTCTTCTCCGATGATCGCAAAGATAAAGTCGTTTTGCGCTTCGGGCAGCCACAGGGCTTTCTCTACGCTATTGCCAAGGCCGACGCCTACAAGCCCGCCTGACCCCAAGGCCAGCAATCCTTGGACGGTCTGATAGAAATCACCCTGTGCGTCCGCAAACGGATCGAGAAAGCCCGCGATCCGCGACGAATGTTCACCCCCGGCGCCCTGAATCATATTCCAAACCACGAAGCCGCCGGCTGCGCCCGCGCCGATGATATACCCGATCGGAGTACCTGCCAAAAACATCATGATCACCATCGTTAGTACGATGATCAAAGCGGTCGAAAGATTCGGCTCCTCGTATATGAGAGCGAAATAGATCACGATCGCCAAACCCATCGGCAGGAAACCGCGCACGAAATGTTTTATCTTATCTGCATACTTCGTGTAAAACCAGGCAACGAGAACGATAGCGGCAAACTTTGCAAATTCGCCGGGCATAAAGGTATATCCGCCAAAACCGAGCCAGCGTGTAGCGCCGCCGCGTGTGATTCCAACGCCGGGAATAAACAGCACCGCAAGCAAGATGACCGAGCCGAGAACAATGATCGGGGCAAGGTTGTAGTATAGACGATAAGGGATGAAGGAAAATGCGAGCATGCCCGCCGCGCCGACCAGCGCCCAGCGAATGGAGAGTATGAGATATTGGTAGGGACCCTGGTTTCCGCTGATCGTGCTGTAATAGCTTGCGCTGAAAACCATGATCACACCAAACAGGGTCAGACAGATGACAACGATCAGCAGGATCGCGTCGATATGACGTCTTTCTTCGTTCATTGTCCCGCCTCTTTCAGCGCTTTCGCAAACTGCCGAAAATCGTCTCCGCGTTCTTCGAAATTTTTGTACATGTCCCAACTGGCACAGGCCGGCGAGAGCAGAATGGTGTCGCCGGGTTCGGCTGCCGCGTAAGCCTGACGCACGGCGTCGGCCATATCCGAGGCCGTACCTATCCGCTCCAGGCCTGCTGACTCGGCGGCCGCGCGCACTTTTGGCGCGGTCGCACCCAGAACGAGCAAATACTTCACACGGCCTTTGGCGGCCGCCGCGTACGCCGCGAAATCGGCCCCTTTGTCGTAGCCTCCCGCGATGAGGATGATGTCCTTGCCGACCGCTTCGAGCGCCTTGATCGCGGCGTCGGGATTGGTTCCTTTCGAGTCGTTCACAAAGCGGACACCGTTCACCGTACAGACGTGTTCGAGCCGGTGTGCTACGCCGGGGAAACGCCGGAGTGTGTCTGCGATCCCATCTGTGCCGATGCCGGCGCAGATCGCCACCGCCGCAGCGGCCAGGGCATTTTCAAGGTTGTGCGCACCGGGGATTCTGATTTCGCTTGCGGCGATGATGTCGGTTTGTATGCCGTTATCGTCTACAGAAACGATACGCCCCTCTGCGGCGTGCAGGCCGAAAGACAGCGCTCGCGTCCGGCTGAACGGGACGTTTTTTGCATGGCTTTTCTCCGCCAGCGCAGAGACCGCCGCGTCGTCCGCATTGTATACAAAATAGTCTCCCTGGCTTTGGTTTGCGAAGATACGGGCCTTTGCCTCGCCATAGGCTTCCACCGTCCCGTGCCGGTCCAAATGATCGGGCGTGAGATTCAGGAATGTCGAGATCCTCGGCCGGAAAGTCTGCGTCGTTTCCAGCTGAAAACTGCTGACCTCTGTGACGAGCCAGGTGTCATCCGTCGCCCCGAGGGCTTCGGTCACAACAGCGTTGCCGATGTTGCCGGCCACTACCGCGTCGAGACCCGCGTCTTTGAAAATCTCATAGACCAGGGTCGTGGTGGTTGTCTTGCCGTTCGTGCCTGTGATCGCGGCGTATTTGCCTCGGCCGAACATATACGAAAGTTCGAGCTCGCCGATGAATTTCGCCCCGCGCGCTTTTGCCGCGCGCAGAAAGGGAAGATCCAGCGGTACGCCCGGACTGGGAATCACGATATCCCACGCAATATCGGGCACGGCTGTCCCGCCGAGGTAGGCTTTCGCGCCGGCCGCTTTGACTCTGGCGTAGAATGTGGGATTCGTTTTTGCGATATCCTTCGCGTCATAGACCGCCGGCACCACACGCTCCGGAATCAGGGCGTCAAAAGCAGCCTGTCCCGAAATGCCGAGGCCTACGATCAAAACTTTCTTGGTGCTGGATATCACGGGTTCGCTCATGATTTTCTTATTATCCTATCTGTATTATCCGGCGATCACGCTCGTTTGTACGATCAGCACGGCGGCGCATATCACGCATAGGATGAAGGTGGTGCTGACGAAAACGGCGACTATTTTTTTTTCATGCCAGCCTGAGAGTTCGAAATGGTGATGCAGGGGCGCCATTTTGAAGACGCGTTTTCCATGGGCCAATTTGAAGACGCTGACCTGGATGATGTCGGAGAGCACTTCGGCCACAAAGACAAAGCCGACGATCGGGAGCAGGAGTTCCATGCGCGTAAAGATGGCGCAGGCCGCGATACCGCCGCCAATGGCGAGCGATCCGGTATCCCCCATAAAAATTTTCGCGGGGTGCCGGTTGAAAAACAGGAAGCCGATGCAGGCGCCGGCGAGGGCTGCGAAAAACATCGCGTCCCCGAGATTTTGCGTAATATTCAGAATGGCGAATTCACCATTTCGCAGCAAGCTCAGGCTGAAGCCGAGCATGGCGAAAACCGGGAAAAAGATCGAAATGACAAAGGTCGTGCCGGAGGCGAGACCGTCAAGGCCGTCCGTCAGATTCACGGCGTTGGCCATTGCGATGATGATGAAGACGATGTAAAAGACCATGAAGGGGCCGATGTCAACCGCCTTCCAGGAAAACGGGAGGATGATCCAGGTGCCCATTTTTGCGGGGATGAGATACCAAATCGCAACCACGAGGGACGCAATGATTTGAAGCGCAAGTTTGTGCCGGGCGCGCAGCCCGAGATTGCGGCGGCGCGTGATCTTTTGCCAGTCGTCCACGACGCCGATCAGGGCAAAGACGACAAAGGCAATGAGAATCACAAGCAGGTTTTGGGAAAAGCCGTGCAGAATCATCGAGACACCGCTGCCAGCCACGGTACCGATGAGGATGGCGATACCGCCCATCGTCGGAGTACCGGATTTCGCTTTGTGTTCCTCGGGCGCAAACTCATAGGTTGTCTGCGTGGTACGGGCTTTTTTCAGGATGGGAATCAGCACCGACGTGAGGATGGCCGTAAGGATACACGCGGCCGCGAAGGGGAGCGCAATCGAAAGCGCCAGATTGGATTCCACGCTTTGAAGCGGCATCTACACCTCCGTCTCTTGTCCGCCCTGCCCGTCTTGCCCGAGCAGTGCATTTGCTACAGCTTCCATATGCATTGAATGAGAACCTTTCACCAAATAGACGTCTCCTGTCTCCATGCCGGCTAGGAGATCTGCGATCATTTCTTCTTGATTTTCGTATATGCGGATTTGCCGGCTGCCCGCAAGACAGAGGACCTGTCCCTTTGTCTCCTTTGTCCCCCTTGCTTCGCTTGTCTCGGCGGCGCCTTCCGCGATGGCACGTGCCTTTTCACCGTAGCAGACGAGGACGTTTATCTGTCCCGCCGAAAGACCGGTGCCAATCTCGCGGCCCAGCGCACGGTGAAGGGACTCCGACTCCGGCCCCAGTTCCTTCATATCCGCTAGGACGGCAATCCGGCGCAGTGCCGGTACAGACGTAAGAAACATCAGCCCGCTGTGCATGCTGTCCGGGCTTGCGTTGTACGTATCGTCTATTACTAAGATGCCATCTTTTTGGATGAGTTGCAAGCGATGCGGCGTACGAGCAAGCTCTCGCAGTGCGGCAGCGGCTTCTGTAAGGCCGATGCCGAGACGAGATACCGCGGCACAGGCAAGAGCCGCCTGAACGGCGGCATAGTCGCCGGGTACCGGGACGAGAAAGCGCGCGGTGACTGCGCCATTTTTATCGTTTCCGTCGTTTCCGCCGCTTTCGATTTCAAAGGATGCTTCCGCGGTGTCCGCTTCGATGTGTACCGTTCCGTAGGAATAGTCTGCATCGCGCAAAGCCGGGTCTTGGTCTTGCCCGTGATCTGAATCCCGGCAGGATCGTTTCGCAGATACTTCGAGCAGGCGATATCCGTGTACCTCACTTTTCGCGCGGGCACGCTGCGTCAGCGGCGGGTGGTTTTCGCGGTCGATCGCGAGCAGATCCCCTTCGCTCATCTGAGAAGCGATCGCGAGTTTTTCCAGCATGACGCCTTCGTCCGAGTCAAAACATTCGCGGTGAGAAAGGCCGATATTGGTGATCGCCGCCGCGTCGGGTCTTGCGATTTCCGCAAGACGGACGATTTCACCCGGACCACCCATGCCCAATTCGAGCACAAGGACCTCCGTGTCCTCCGGCATATCCAGAATGGTTTTCGGCACGCCGATTTGATTGTTGTAATTGCCTTGTGTTGCCGCCGTACGATATTTGTCTTTTACCAGACAGGCAATCATATCTTTCAGTGTCGTCTTGCCGACACTACCGGTCACAGCGATCACATAGGGGTCAATTTTGTTTCTGTAATATGCCGCGAGATCCTGATACGCGCGCAGCGTGTCGCCCACGAGAATGACCGATCCCCGAAAAACAGCCGTCAATTCGGCCGGTATTTTCTCCGGCGCTGAAATGACAAGAACAGACGCGCCTTTGGCTGCCGCCTCATCCAGGTGATCATGCGCGTCGAAGTTTCCTCCCGAAAATGCGAAAAAAATCTCGCCGTCCGACAAAGTCCTCGTATCCGTAGAGACAGGTACCGAGAGCTGTTTCGCGGCGGGCGCACCCGGCGAAGCGATCGCTTCCGGCCACGAAAAACGCGGGTCAAACGAACCGTGAACCCCGGCACAAACTTCTGCTGCAGTGAAACGCCCTGCCATCGGCCCTAGCCCCAATACAGAAAAACAGTACTATTCTTCGCCGCCAATGTACCCGGTTTCGGGTACTGATCAATGACCGTTAGGTTCATGTCCACGGACGGCAAAGGCTGTGGTATTGACGCCGCCTCAGCATCCTCCCCGAATTCCTCAATCGTTCCGTCTTCATCGGTCGGTTCCGGCGAAGTCAGGTTTGATTTGAACCCGAGTCTTGCAAGCGATGCATCCGCGTCGCCGAGCGTCCAGCCTGTATAATCAGCCACTTCAACTTTCTCCGCGTTCATCCTAGCAATTTCTTCTTCCGTATAATTCGGTTTGACATTCAAATATTGCAGCAACTCCGCGGCGATCTCATTGACAACGGGTCCGGCGGTGCCGATGCCGTAATAGCCGACTCGCGGCGTATCACAAAGCACCAATGCGACAAATTTGGGATCGTCGATCGGTGCGACGATGACCATTGAGCCGATCGCGGCAGTATCCGAGTATTCACCCCCGATCAATTTCTGGGTC
>BNUG01000029.1 GCA_025997195.1 Clostridia bacterium
CAAGCTGGTAAACACACAGGAAAAGCAGGAGGTTAAGAGCGATGACAATGACTGATCCCGTAGCGGATATGCTCACAAGGATCCGGAACGCAAACACGGCCGGCCACCAAATGGTCGACGTGCCGGCATCAAAAATAAAAAAATCGATCGCCGCCATCCTTAAGGATGAAGGTTATATTGAAGACTACGAAGTGACAGACGGAAACACGCAGGGCGTCATCCGCATCAAAATGAAGTACGCGCCCGGCAAGACGAGAGTCATCAGCGGTATTCGGAAGATTTCCAAGCCTGGACTCCGCGTGTTCGTAAAGGCGGATGAAGTCCCCCGTGTACTGGGCGGGCTTGGCATCGCGATCCTGTCCACGTCGAACGGTGTGATCAGCGACCGCGAGGCGCGGAAGAGCGGCACCGGCGGCGAAGTTATCTGCTACGTCTGGTAGAAGGGAAGAAAAGGGAAAGAGAAAATGTCGAGAATAGGAAAACTCCCCGTGACAATCCCGGACGGCGTCGAAATCAAGATTGGCGACGGTGGGCTGGTTACGGTCAAGGGACCAAAAGGCGAACTTTCCGAGAAAATCTCGGAAAAGATCAACATTCAGATCGAGGACGGCATCCTCACGGTGACGCGCGACGGCGACGGCAAAGAAGCCCGCTCGCTGCACGGTCTGTCGAGGACGCTGATCAACAATATGGTGGTGGGCGTTTCCGCCGGCTTTGAGCGCAAACTCGAGATCGTCGGCGTCGGGTATAAAGCGGACAAGCAGGGCGACAAACTCGTGCTGAATCTTGGCTACTCGCATCCGATCGAACTGAACGACCCCGCCGGCATTACGACAGAAACACCGACCGCCACCGAGATCCTGGTCAAAGGCGCCGACAAGGCGGTCGTGGGCAATTATGCCGCCATCATCCGCGCTTGGCGTCCTCCGGAGCCTTACAAAGGCAAGGGTATTCGCTATTCGGGCGAACGTATCCGCCGAAAAGAAGGCAAAGCCGGGACCAAGGGATAAAGAAAGGAGCGCATCGTGGCAAAAAAGACCAAAAAAGATATGCGGCTCGCACGGCACAGGCGGGTTCGGAAGGGGCTTACGGGCACAGCGGCCAAGCCGAGATTGTGCGTCTTCCGCAGTTTGAAAAACATCTCCGTACAGGTGATCGACGATACCACGGGCTCGACGCTCGTCAGTGCTTCGACGCTGGACAAGGACATCAAAGAGCAAGCCGCTTATGGCGGGAACAAAGAAGCGGCGAAACTCGTCGGCGCCAAAGTCGCGAAAGCGGCCTTGGGCAAGGGCATCGAAGTGGTTGCGTTTGACCGCGGCGGTTTCCTTTATCACGGCAGAGTCAAGGAACTGGCGGACGGTGCACGTGAAGCCGGCCTGAAGTTTTAACGGAGGAAGGACGATATGCAGAAGACAATCGACGCATCCAAACTGGAGCTCAAAGAATCTATCGTCAATATCAGACGTGTCGCGAAGACAGTCAAGGGCGGACGCAATATGCGCTTCTCGGTCACTGTTGTTGTCGGCGACGGCGAGGGTCATGTCGGCGTAGGCCTCGGCAAGGCGCGCGAAATTCCCGAAGCCGTTCGTAAGGCGATCGAAGACGCCAAGAAAAAACTGATTTATGTACCGACGGTGGGCACGACGATCCCGCACCGCAACCTCGGCATCTTCGGAGCCGGACAGGTTCTGCTCATGCCGGGCCGTGAAGGAACAGGCGTGATCGCCGGTTCGTCTGTCCGTACTGTGCTCGAATTGGCGGGCGTAAAAGACGTCCGTGCCAAGTCGATCGGTTCCAACAACGCGGGCAATATGGCCTACGCGACGATCGAAGGGCTGAAAGGTCTGAAGACCATCGAGGAAGTCTCGCGGCTCCGTGGCAAAACAAGAGAAGAAATTCTCGGATAAGACAGGGAGGACAGCATGGCAAAGATCAAAATCACACTGACAAAAAGCCCCATCGGGGCAAAGCCGACCAACAAGAAAACGGTCGAGGCGCTTGGATTGCGCAAAATGCACCAGACGGTGGAACTCGAAGATACGCCGCAGACGCGCGGGCAGGTCGATAAGGTTTCGCACCTGGTCACAGTGACGGAGGCGTAAGCCCCCTCCCGGAACTCCGGGGCAAAGGAAGCGCTGATTCGCGTTTCCAAAGCGAGTCGGCCGCCGCGCGGCCGGCGTATAGCAAAAGGAGGTAAGAACCGAAATGAAATTGCATGAACTAAAAGCGGCGCCGGGCAGTTCCAGAGACCGCAAGCGCAGAGGCCGCGGTACGGCGACCGGTCAGGGCAAGACGTCCGGGCGCGGGATGAACGGACAGAATTCGCGCAGCGGCGGCGGTACCCGTCTTGGGTTCGAGGGCGGCCAGATGCCCCTCTACCGGCGTATCCCCAAGCGCGGCTTCGTAAACAAGTGGCGTGTCGAGCCGGTCATCGTCAACATCGGCGATCTGAATGTCTTTGAGGACGGCACGGAAGTCACCGCGGCACTCCTGATCGAAACAAGACTGATCAAAAAAGCGGATACAGGTCTGAAAGTGCTCGGCTCCGGCGTCCTCGAAAAGAAGCTGACGGTCAAAGCCAACAAATTCAGCAAATCGGCGATAGAAGCGATTGAAAAGGCCGGCGGTAAGGCCGAGGTGCTATAAATGAGTATGTTTGAAACGCTGGGCAAGGCATTTCGGATCCCCGACATTCGCCGGAAGATCATCTTCACCTTGCTCATGCTCATCGTTTTCCGGCTCGGGTCCAATATCCCGGTTCCCGGAATCGACCGGGCCGTATTGGCGGAAGCTTTCAACGGGCAGGGACTCTTCGAACTTTTCAATCTGTTCTCCGGCGGTTCTTTCCAAAACTTCACGATCTTCGCGCTTTCGATCACGCCGTATATCACGGCGTCGATCATCATCAATTTGCTGACCATCGCCATCCCGTATTTGGAGAATCTCGCCAAAGAGGGAATGGAAGGCCGCAAGAAGATGACGCAGATCACGCGTTATTTGACGGTCGTTCTCGCACTGCTCCAGGCTGTTGGCTTCACGCTGGGCCTGTTTCGGGGTGCCCTTCAGGACAGCAGCGACATATTCATGACGATCGTGATCATCTTTGTTTTGACTGCCGGTACCGCGTTCCTGATGTGGCTCGGGGAACAGATCAACGAGTACGGAATCGGTAACGGTATCAGCCTGATCATCTTCGGCGGCATCATCTGCCGCGCACCGGTTGCCATCAATACGGCATTGACAAATTTCCGTGCAGGCACGGTATCGATGATCTCCTTGCTTCTTTTCTGCGTATTTGCGTTGGCGGTTGTCGTTGGCGTCGTACTGGTGCAGCAAGGCCAGCGCCGTATTCCCGTTCAGTACGCAAAGCGCGTAGTCGGGCGCAAGATGTACGGCGGACAAAACACGCATATTCCGATCAAGGTCAATCAAGCGGGCGTTATCCCGGTCATTTTCGGCCTTTCGATCATGCAGTTCCCGCTGACGATAGGGTATTTCTTCCCGGGCAGCAAGTTTCAGACTTTCATCGACCACTACATTTCTCCGAATTCCCCGGCGGGCTATCCCGGTGTGTGGATCTATGTCATTGTCGATGCGATCCTCATTTTCGCCTTTACGTATTTCTATACGGCGATCACGTTCAATCCGGTGGAAGTCGCGGAGAATATGCGCGCCAACGGCGGTTTTGTGCCGGGCATCCGGCCGGGCCGTCCCACGATCGAATACCTGAACAATGTGATGATGCGCATCGCTTTTGTGGGCGCTGTCTTCCTTGCGGTCATCGCCTCGATGCCGTATTTGATTCAGCAATGGACTGATCTTCAGATTCAGTTCGGAGGTACCGCCTTGCTCATCGCAGTGGGCGTCGCGCTCGATACGATGAAACAGATTGAAAATCAAATGGTCATGAGAAATTATAAGGGGTTCTTGTAATGCCCAGAATCATGTTGCTTGGCGCGCCGGGTTCCGGAAAAGGGACACAGGCGGCGAGATTCGCTTCCGACTACGATGTTCCGGTCATTGCCACCGGCGATATTCTCCGCAAAAATATCAAAGAGAATACCCCGCTCGGGCGGAAGGCGCAGGGATATATCGAAAAGGGTGATTTGGTTCCCGATGACTTGGTCATCGCTTTCGTCGACTCCGCGTTTGATGAGGCCGACGCAAGAGGCGGGTGGTTGCTGGACGGGTTCCCCCGGACAACGGCACAAGCCGAGGCGTTGGACGCGTTGCTCGGAAAGACCGGCAAAAAACTAGATCGTGTCTTTCTGATCAATGTGCCGAAGGACGAATTGATCAGCCGAATCACCGGCCGGCTGCTTTGTCCGGTGTGCGGCAAGATCTATCATGAGAAATCCATGCCCCCGCGCAAAGCCGGCGTTTGTGATCTCGACGACGCGGTACTCATCCGCCGTGTGGACGACAATGCGGAAACGGCAAAAAGCCGCATCGCGGTATACGACGAACAGACGAAGCCCTTGATCGAGTACTATGCCGCGAAAGGCATCCTGACGGAGATCGACGGCACGATCGGCCTTGAGAAAATCGAGGAAGTAATCCGGGAGACACTCGGCTGAGCCGGGTGGCGGAGCAAGCATGATCCGCATCAAGAATGATGAGCAGATCAGGCGAATGGCCGAGTCCGGCAAAGTAACCGGACGGATTCTGGAGGAACTGGAAGGTTTTATCCAACCGGGAATCACGACACTGGACATTGACAATTTCGTGGAAGAGCAAATCCGAAAGGAAGGGATGATCCCGACCTTCAAAGGCTATAACGGATTTCCGGCAAGCGCTTGCGTATCGGTCAACGAGGTACTCGTGCACGGGATTCCTAACACGGCTCAAATACTGAAAGAAGGCGACATCGTTTCCGTCGACGTCGGCGCCACTCACAAAGGCTGGGTGTCCGACGCGGCAAGGACTTATGCGGTAGGCCGTATCTCTGAGGAAGCCGCGCGGTTGATTGCCGTATGCAAGCAGAGTTTTTTTGAGGGACTCCGGTACTGCAGAGCCGGAAACAGATTGACAGACATTGGCCATGCGATACAGGTCTATGTCGAAGAGAACGGATTCTCGGTGGTGCTCGACTATGTAGGGCATGGCGTCGGGAGCAAAATGCATGAAGACCCACAGGTTCGGAACTACGGGGAAGCCGGCAAAGGACCGGTTCTTCAAAAAGGCATGGCGCTGGCGATCGAGCCGATGATCAATGAAGGCGTAGCGGAGGTGGTCACCTCCGAGGAGGATGGTTGGTCGGTGCGGACGAGAGATGGAAAGCTCGCGGCGCATTACGAAAACACAGTGATCATCACAGACGGCAATCCATTGGTCATCACGCTTGGAAGCGCCGATCAAAGCAGTATTTCCTAAACGAAAGGGACAATTGAGGATGGCGAAAAAAGATGTAATAGAGATAGAAGGCAAGGTCATCGAGTCTCAGCCGAATGCGATGTTCGTGGTCGAACTCGAGAACGGCCACCGTGTTCAGGCGCATATCTCAGGAAAGATTCGTATGAACTTCATTCGTATCCTGCCCGGCGATCATGTAAAGATGGAACTCTCACCCTACGATCTGACAAAGGGACGCATTATCTGGAGAGACAAATAAATGCTTGAAACGCAGCGATAATTTTGATAAAATAATAGTTCGCGCGACCATGTAGTCGCAGAGGAGGAAATGTGAAAAACATTTCACACGCCAAAGGTTAGTAAAGCAGAAATAGGTTCCGTTGTGAAGTTGTTTCCGCAAGCGGCAATTCGCTTGCCGCGTTAGCAGAAATGGAGGCAGAAATGAAAGTAAGAGCATCCGTAAAACCGATTTGCGAAAAGTGCAAGATCATCAAGCGAAACGGCAAAGTGATGGTCATTTGCGAAAACCCGAAGCACAAGCAGCGTCAGGGTTAAATCCGAGATCGAAGGCGCACGGGCGCGGCTGGTGCTACCGTCGGGATGACGTTGGAACCGCCCATTGCCGTCTTTGAACAATAGATAAAAACAGAACGTACAAACAACACGAAGAGCAAGAAAAAAAGCAAGAGCAACATTCTTATTCAAAAAAGGAAAGGAAGGAAAGCGCATGGCACGTATCGCAGGCGTCGACTTGCCAAGAGAGAAGAGGATCGAGATCGGTCTGACTTACATCTACGGAATCGGGCGGAGCACCGCGACCGACATTCTCGCGAAAGCGGGAGTTGATCCGAATGTGCGCGTCAGAGATCTCTCCGAAGAGGATGCCGGTAAGATTCGCAAGATCATTGAGAGCGACTATAGCGTCGAAGGCGATCTGAGAAGAGACGTCAGCCTCAACATCAAGCGTCTCATGGAGATCGGTTGTTACCGGGGTATTCGTCACAGAAGAAATCTTCCGGTCAGAGGACAAAACACAAAGACCAACGCGAGAACCCGTAAGGGTCCGAAGAAGACGGTCGGTCGCAAGAAGAAGAGCGTCTAAGGAGGACTGAAGAATGGCACAGGCCAAAAAGACTGTAAGAAAGAAAAAGAGAGAGCGCAAAAATATTGAGCGAGGTCAGGCGCATATCCAGGCTTCATTCAACAACACGCTCGTCACACTGACCGATCTGAGCGGCAACGCGATTGCTTGGTCAAGCGCCGGGTCTCTCGGTTTCAAGGGCTCGCGCAAGTCGACCCCCTTCGCGGCGCAGATGGCGTCCGAAGCCGCGGCCAAGGCCGCGATGGAGCACGGGCTCAAAAATGTAGAAGTTTATGTCAAGGGACCCGGGTCGGGCCGCGAAGCCGCGATTCGGGCGCTCCAAACGGCAGGTCTTGAGATCACGATGATCAAAGACATCACGCCTATCCCGCACAACGGGTGCAGGCCGCCGAAGCGGAGAAGAGTGTAAGGGAGGAACAGGAAGTGGCAAGATATACAGACGCGTCCTGCAAGCTCTGCAGAAGGGAAGCGCAAAAGCTCTTTCTCAAAGGCGATCGTTGCTATTCAGCAAAATGCGCGCTCGAACGGCGGGCGTTTCCCCCGGGTCAGCACGGCCAAGGCAGACAGCGCAAGACGTCGGACTACGGGCTGCAGCTTCGGGAAAAACAAAAGGCAAAGCGTTTCTACGGTATGCTCGAGAAGCAGTTCCGCAATACGTTTGACAAAGCTGCAAAGAAGAAGGGAATCACCGGCGACAACCTGCTTGTCGCACTTGAAACCCGGCTCGACAACGTCGTGTTCCGTATGGGATTCGCGTCGTCGCGCAAGGAAGCACGCCAATTGGTCAACCACGGACATTTCACGGTCAACGGCAGGAAGGTCGATATTCCTTCGTCCGAGATCGTACCGGGAAGCGTGGTAGCCGTGCGGCAGCGCAGTCAGAAATCACCCAAGTTTGAGGAAATCAAGGAAATGCAGATCAGTGCTCCCGCGTGGATTAGCGTAGACGCCGCCAAACTTACCGGCACCGTACTTTCGCTACCCAGACGCGAGGAGATCGATACGCCGATCGCTGAGCACCTTATCGTCGAGCTATATTCGAAGTAAGGAGGAGACAAAGTGATTCAAATCGACAGACCCACGATCGACATCGTTTCAGGCGACGACGACGAAACCTACGGAAAGTTCGTCCTCGAGCCACTGGAAAGAGGTTACGGGACAACACTGGGCAACAGCCTTCGTCGCATCCTTCTTTCTTCGCTCCCCGGCAGTGCCGTGACGAGCATCAAGATCGACGGAATCATGCACGAATTCTCAACGCTCAATGGCGTCAAAGAAGATGTTACCGAAATCATTCTCAATCTGAAGAGGCTCGCCGTGCGCGTCAACTCAGAAGAAGAGAAGACTGTCTATATTGACGCGAAGGGTCCCTGCGAAGTAACGGCGGGAGACATCCGGCTTTCGGCCGACGTCGAAATCTACAACAAGGATTTGCATATCGCGGAACTGGCGGAGGGTGCGAGCCTTTATATGGAGATCAACCTTGCGAAGGGACGCGGTTATGTGACGGCTGATCAGAACAAGACGGACGCAACGCCCATCGGCGTCATTCCCGTTGACTCGATCTACACACCTGTGACGAAGGTCAACTACTCGGTGGAAAACACCCGTGTCGGCCAAGTCACAGACTACGACAAGCTGAGCCTTGAGATCTGGACGGACGGCAGCATCGCTCCGAAAGAGAGCGTGGCCATCGGCGCCAAAATCATGCGCGATCACCTCGATCTCTTCATCAATCTTTGCGCCAAGGCCGATGATATGGATATTATGGTTGAGAAGGGAGAAGACGAGAAGAAAGGTACGCTGGAGATGCCGATCGACGAACTCGAATTGTCGGTTCGCTCTTTCAACTGCCTCAAGAGAGCCAACATCAATACCGTTGAAGAGCTCACAAACAAGACGGAAGAAGACATGATGAATGTCCGCAACCTCGGCCGTAAGTCTCTCGACGAAGTCAAAGCAAAATTGGAAGATCTCGGACTTAGCCTGAGGTCGAGCGACGAATAGGAAAGGAGGGAGAAGATGCCGGGTTATAGAAAACTGGGCCGGGATAGTGCCCATCGCAAAGCAATGCTGAGAAACCTCGTGACGGATCTGCTCCGGGAAGAGCGCATCACAACGACAGAGACGCGCGCGAAAGAAGCCAGACGTCTGGCCGAAAAGATGATCACACTCGGGAAGCGCGGCGATCTGCACGCACGCCGTCAGGCGCTGGCGGTCATCTACGACGAAGACGTTGTGACAAAGCTTTTCGAAACGATCGCGCCGAAGTACGAAGACCGTCACGGCGGCTACACGCGAATTCTGAAGTTGGGCCCCCGCCGCGGCGACGCTGCCGAGGAAGTTTTCCTCGAGTTGGTCAAATAGCCGCAGCAGGCCGGTGTGCAAATAGTTGTAGCAAGCAATGTGAAATAACGAAAGACGGGCGGCATTGTTTTTGCGGCCCGTTTTGCTTGAAAGACACAGGGACAGGCCTTTTGTCTTGCCGAATCCAGTGAAAGCAGGGGCAATGTCATTCCCGCGAAGGCGGGAATCTGAACAAGATGACTGACGATCGTATCATAATAAAAACAGAAGACCTCGGTTTTGACTACGCGTCCGACGACGGCGAGACCTGTGCTCTGACCGGCGTGAGTCTGCGGATTGCCCGTGGCAGTTTCACAGCGGTCATCGGCCGGAACGGAAGCGGCAAGTCAACCCTCGCCAAAAACATCAACGCCCTGCTCGTGCCGACCAGCGGCTGGGTGACGGTCGGCGGTTTTGACACGCAAGACGAAGACAGCATCTGGGAGATTCGCCGTCTGGCGGGTATGGTCTTTCAAAATCCCGACAATCAACTCGTCTCAGCCGTGGTCGAAGACGACGTCGCCTTCGGCCCGGAAAATCTCGGTCTGCCGCGCGAAGAGATTCGCGCGCGCGTCAAGTCCTCGCTGGAATCTGTCGATATGTACGAACAGCGCAAGATGGCGCCGCATTTGCTCTCCGGAGGTCAAAAACAGCGTATCGCCATTGCCGGCGTGATCGCCATGCGGCCCGACGTCATCATCTTCGACGAGCCGACGGCCATGCTCGATCCCGAAGGACGCGGCGAGGTCTTAGACATCGCGGGGCGTCTGCATAGGGAGGGCATTACCGTACTGCTCATCACGCATTTCATGGAAGAAACGGTAGACGCAGACCGCCTGATCATCATGGACCAGGGCCGTGTGGCGATGGACGGAACGCCGGCCGAGGTCTTTGCCCGAACGAAAGAACTGCGCGCGCTTGGGCTCAGGCTGCCCTTTGCCGTAGAACTGGCGGAAGGTCTGCGGGAACGCGGTGTGCCGGTACCGGAAGGCTTGCTGCATGAGGAAGAATTGGCGGAGGTTTTGGCATGCCTACATCAAAAATAATCGTCAAAAATCTCACGCATACCTACAACAAGGGTCTGGCGTATGAGACCCATGCAATCGACGATGTGAGTTTTGAAGTCGCGGAAGGTGAGTTCTGCTCGATCGTCGGGCACACGGGCTCGGGCAAGTCAACGCTGATTCAGCACCTAAACGGACTGCTCAAGCCGACGTCGGGAACGGTCACGGTCGGCGGCGTGGACGTGACAGCCAAGGGAGCGTCCGTGATCGACATCCGGCGAAAGACGGGCATGGTCTTTCAGTATCCCGAGTATCAGTTGTTTGAAGAGACGGTCTATCTTGACGTGGCCTTCGGACCGAAGAATCTTGGCATTCCGGAAGAGGAAATCGAGGCGCGCGTCAAAGAGGCGATGGCCCTCGTCAATTTGGATTTTAATGAATATGCGCACCGCTCTCCGTTTGAATTATCGGGCGGGCAAAAGCGCATGGCGGCGATCGCGGGCGTCCTTGCGATGCGTCCGGAAGTGCTCATCCTCGACGAGCCGACGGCGGGGCTCGACCCCAAATCGCACGAAGACATTCTTGCGTTGGTGGCGGATATCCGGCGCAAGACGGGCTGCACGGTTCTTCTCGTTTCGCACAATATGGACGACGTCGCCGCTTTGTCGGATCGCGTGTTTGTGATGGCGGCGGGACGCGTTGTCAAGGTGGGGCCGTCGGAAGAAGTGTTCGCGGAGGAGGATTTTATGAAGGGAATCGGGCTCGGCGTACCGCGTGCGCGGGCGTTTGCTTCTCTGTTAGCGCGGAAAGGGCTTGCGCTGCCGAGGGCGGAGCGAATCCTGACGCCGGAAACTCTACTGGAGGCGCTGACGCCATGAAGCATGAAACTTTGCCCGAGGTGCTGACATTATTGATGCCTGAAATATTACCGGAGATGTTGACGCCATGATACGCGACATTACGATCGGCCAGTATTATCCGGGCTACAGCGTAGTTCACAAACTTGACACCCGGCTCAAGATTCTCATGGTGCTCGCCTATATGGCGGCGATTTTTGTCGCGAGCGATTTTGTGGGCTACGCCATCGTCCTGATCGGACTGCTCTGTGTGGTCGGCATTTCGAAGGTGCCGGGGCGCTTCATCCTGCGCGGGCTCAAGCCGATTTTTATCATCATTGCCTTTACCTTTGTGCTCAATTTGTTCATGACGAAGGGGGATGTGCTCGTGACGCTCGGGCCGCTCACCATCACTTCGCAGGGCGTCTATACGGCGTGTTATATGGCGCTGCGCATCATCTTCCTGATCATCGGCGCGTCCATGCTGACCTTTACGACGAAACCGGTCAAACTTACGGACGGCATCGAAAGTCTGCTCAAACCTTTTGTGCGGCTCGGCGTGCCGGCGCACGAACTGGCGATGATGATGACCATCGCGCTCCGGTTCATCCCGACGCTACTCGAGGAAACGGACAAGATCATGAAGGCTCAGCAGGCGCGCGGCGCGGATTTCGAAACGGGCAATATCTTCCGGCGTGCCAAAGCGCTGATTCCGATTTTTATCCCGCTCATCGTCGGGGCCTTTCGCATGGCGGGCGATTTGGCAATGGCGATGGAAGCGCGCTGCTACCGGGGCGGCGAAGGACGGACGAAGATGCATGAGTTTTGCTTCGGTCGAAAGGACGCGCAGGCGATCTGCTGGTTCGCGGTCTGGTTTGCCCTGATCGTATGCGAGCGCATTTTCGATTTGCAGTCGGTACTGGTCGCGTTGTTTTCGTAGCGGATGCAAACGGTGATCATGCAGCGGCGAAAAGTTTAGGAGATTTCATTGAGGCATAGGCCGGTCAAAAGTCTGAACGAAAAAATCGCGGCGCACAGCCATCTGCTGCTTGACAGCACAGCATTGTCATCCCGGGATCCACAGGGTATCCAAGCGCATCCCGGCCGCTGGTACGAGCGCGCCGCGCCGCGTTATATCATCCCCGAAGAGTTTGCCGCCGTCCCGCTTTTTGTAGAGTTCGGCTGCGGCAAGGGCGATTTCCTCAACGCGCTCGCGCAGTCGGAAGAAGCCGTGCGGACGGGCGCGCTGCTGATCGGCGTCGAAGGCGGCGGGAGTATTATTCTCCCTGCCCTGCGCAAAACGGCCGAAGCCGGTCTGGTCAACGTGCGCTACATCCATCACTACGTGAACGACGCGACAGCCGCCTTCGCGCCTGCCTCGCTCGACGGCATCTTCCTCAACTTCTCCGACCCCTGGCCCAAAGACCGGCACGCGGATCGCCGTCTCACGTCGCCCGCCAAAGCGGCGGCCTATCATTCCGTCCTCAAGCCCGGCGGCTTCGCCGTCATGAAGACCGACGGCAAGCCTCTGTACGAATATTCCCTCGAAACCTTCCGCGCCGCCGGCTTCACGATCGTCTGTCAGACAGACAATCTTGGCGCTGGTGCAGACAACAGCACAGGGGGACGTTTTGTTTGTGCAAACGAGGGGCCCGAAAATTACACAAACAAAATGTCCTCTTGTGTACCTTGTGTAAATCTCGAAATGGCTCTTGTCGGCGCAGCGACCCAGACCGAATACGAGCGCCGCTTCCGCAGCCTCGGCTATCCCATCACCTGCTTCATTGCGAGGAAGGAGTAACGGACAAATTCCGGTTTGTAAGACGCTGTCCGTTTTTCCATTGACACTTAGAACAAGTCGCTGTGCGAGCCTGTTCGTGTTAAGGACAATACCAATACATCATCATTGACGAGGTAAATCAACAGCCAGTCTGGTGTGATATGGCACTCCCTGTGTCCCGCATAATCTCCGGACAACTCATGGTCGCGATTTGTCGGTTCAAGCGGAATCCCGTCAGCGAGTTTGCCGATAATCTCGTCTAACAGCGCGAGGTTTTGCCCCCGCTTCATGGCAAGTTTGTAGTCCTTGCGGAATCTGCTTGTGGGCTTAACGGTATATTTCATCCCTTCAAGTCCCCAAGCAATTTGCCAAGATCATCATAGCCCTTGACCTCCGGGTCGAGAGCAATACTTTCGGCCTCCTGCATGGCGGCAATCGTTTCCGCATTCGGCCCGCGTGTGATTTCAAAGGGAATGCTTTGTGTGCGCACAGCCTGTCTGATAAACATATTAAGTGCGCTGGTCATATTCAGACCCAAATCGGCAAACAAGTTTTCCGCTTCCCGTTTGAGATTGGCATCCATGCGGATACTAACATTCGTTGTACTGCTCATAAGAAACTCCTTTTTTCACATAATATAATCGTAATACACGGTATGCTTATTGTCAATACCATGCATTATAATGTCATTCGGAAATTTGCGTGCGTGTGGTGGGGGGAAGGCTCGTCCCCCCTTGCGTCCTCTTGAGATTCCCGCTTTCGAGGGAATGATAGGAGTGCTTTTCGGGCAAGAGAGAAAGCCTGTCCCTTTGTCTTACTAACGTTCAAAAGACTTGATTTATGTAAAAAAGTGACATTGACATTTTTTTTCCGCTTTGCTATATTTAATACAGATAAGCGAGTTCGCTTATCTGCGGAAAAGAAATGGTCGGCGGGTCGCCCTCGAGCACCACTTTAGCGGACCTTTTCTTTTTTTATTTCTTTAACAGGAAAACAAGACATAAAGTAACGATTAGATTTCTTATCTTTCATAATCTGGACGGCGAAAGATTGACCGCTTTTTGTCTTTCCAAAGAATCGATAGTAAACGTCTTTCGTTTCGTCAAGACCAGTGACAGATGGTTCGACTTTTGAGTTTACAATCAAATCTATCGCACATGGTACAAATGCGATCCGTTTTCTGCGCTCAGATGGGTTTTTTTGATTGAGATGTATCCAAAACATATTCAAAAACACTTTTTGCTTGTCAAAATATTTGCTGCGCACATAAGGCAATCTGCGTTTGCTGCCCGAGTTTAACAGCTAAATAATAGAAAAAAATCGAAAAAAAGTGCTGGGATCGTGTTTCCAGCACTTTTCGCTTGACACAGCGCTTTCAATATGATATATTAATATAGACCTATTGGTTATATGTTTTGTGCGGGAGGTATGAATCATGTTTATTGATTGTTTTCAAAATAACGGGAAACCCTATTTGCGTGTAGCAGAAAGCTATAGCATTAATGACAATGGTGTATACAAAAATCGAAAGAAAATCATTCGTAATCTCGGGCCGCTCGATAAGTTCGATGACGGTGAGCCGGATTTTGTATTGCGTGTGAGAGAATCATTCAGAAACGGGAAGCCGATAATCGGAGGTCTGGCAGATCTTTTGCTTCCGGATCCGGAACCGGATAAAGTCAGCGTTGAGTTTGACAAAACAAACGAAGAGGATTGCTTTTGCGATCCGAAGAACATCGGGTACTTTTTTCTTGACAGTCTTTATGACGCTCTCGGGATTTACGATGTACTCAACCTGGCGAAGTCCCGGTCGGAGATCGGATATGACCTTAACGGGCTCGCGAAACTGCTTGTATTCGGACGTGCGCTTGAGCCCGGGTCGAAACAGATGACATTCATGAGAAGGGATGATTATCTTTTTCCGGTGACGTCTTCTAAGAAGCAGATAGAAATCTACCGGGCGCTGGATATACTGGATGAAAAATCGGATGCGGTTCAAAGGCGGATGAACCTGAAGATATCTAAGGGCATCGGCCGTGATAAAGACATCTGTTTTTACGATGTGACAAACTATTGGTTTGAGACCGACGATAACGACGAGGATGTCTGTGATGATTCCGGAAATGTGATCACTGAAGGGATCAGAAAGTCCGGGCCGAGCAAAGCGAAGAACAGGAAACCGATCGTGCAGATGGGACTGTTCATCGACAGCAACGGGATCCCGATCTCGTACAAGCTGTTCCCCGGAAATCACATCGACCAGACAACGCTCAGACCGGCGCTGAAAAAGACGATCAATAAAATGGATTTTGACAGAGTCATCGTTGTTGCTGACGGCGGTCTCAATTCCGGGAAAAATATCGCGCATATCATAGAAGAAGGAAATGGATATATCGTTTCCAAAAGCGCTAAGGGCAGTGACAGGGATACACGGAAATGGATCCTTGAGGAAGAAGGCTATGTCTGGAATGAGACGAAGACATTCAAATCGAAGTCTATGATCCGCGGGCGCACCGTTACGGACGAAGACGGAAACAAAGTTAAAATCAAAGAGAAGATTGTGAGTTACTGGAGCAAGAAGCAGCACGACTATGCCCGTCATGAAAATGAGAAATTCATCAGGTATCTGGAGACCGTCATAGAACACCCGGATAAGATCAAAGACAAGCCGCGCAAGATCGAGAAATTCCTTGATAAAGTTGAAGCCGACAAAGTGACGGGCGAGGTGGTAAAAACGGTGACGGCGCGTTCTTTGAATGAAGACAAAATTAAAGAGTATTTTGACATCATGGGCTACTACACGATCATGACAAGTGAATTGGGTATGCCGGATCGCGAAGTGATCGATAAGTATCACGGTCTTTCACGGATCGAAGACTCCTTCCGTATCATTAAGAGCGACCTTGAAGGCAGGCCTGTCTACGTTAGAACGCAGGAGCATATCAATGCGCATTTCCTGATATGCTTCATTGCACTGACGATGATACGAATCATTCAGTACAGGGTTCTTGTCTCTCAGGGTAAAGCAACAAAGAATGTTCGCGGATGGGAGTCAGGCATTACCGCCGATAAAATCAAGAAGGCACTTTCGGGCTTTATCGCTGATGCTCTTCCCGGCGGGATTTTCCGGACAACAAAAGTCGAAGGAGATCTTGCTGCGGTCTTCACGGCATTCGGTATGGATATGACATTGAGATTGCCTGCCGTTAAGGAAATCCGGCAGCTGAAACTCGATATCGACAAGGCGGGTTTTATATGACCGTGATTTTATAGCATTGAAAATGCCCGTAGCCGTTGCAACCGCAACGGCTACGCCTTTAATGACAGAGGGATTTGCGGGAATGACATGTATGATCTTGCGGTTTTGATAAAAAAGTTTGAAGATTTATGTTTCAGTTGGCTGAATTGTGGGTATATAATGAACACATAGCAAGTGAGTATGTTAGACGGAGAATAGATTGTGATAATTTTTGATAAATTTTTTCGGTTTTTTGGACGTGTTTTGTGGATGGTATTTGTCTATATATTGTTCGGCAGTTTTAAAGCCGTAGGGGTATAGAAAAGTTATAGTGGGGATTCCCGGCTTTGCGGGGATGACATGAGGTATAGAAAAGTTAAAGCAGTGGATTCCGGGTCGGCACCCGGAATGACAAAGAAAAGTTAAAGTTTGTTGCGTAGAAAGGAATGGGGGTTATCCCGGGGTATGAAGATGAGGAACAAAGGTTTTAGTGGAATTGCGAAAAGGGTGTTTGCTGTCCTTCTCGCCGTGGCGATGCTGGTGGGTATGACTACCGCAGCAATGGCAAATACTGGTAACGGGGGGGGGGTGCCGTTTTCAGTAGAATTTAGGTATGACGGAGAGGTTATAAAGACAGGAACGGTCGTTTCCGCCGAGGGTTATGATGAGGCGATTTTACCGCCGGAGGCGCTGCCGACAGATGCGGAGATTAGCGCCGTTGTTGCGGGTTCTGACCTGCAATCCACTGTCCGATTCTTGGGATGGACGGTCGGAAACGATTCCATAATATATACAAATAATGAGGACTTGCTTGCTGCCGGGGGGTATGCCCCTATTGGTGGTTTTGTTTTGTCAGGGGATGTCATCTTCAACGCTGTTGTGGATTCCGGGTCGGTGCCCGGAATGACAATAGGGGCTCTTGGGAATGACGGTGATGATGACGCGCGGGATGACAGTGATGACGATGGCACGTCTGTCACCTCGGGCGCTGACCCGCAATCCACAGACGGCAGTGACGGCGGTTCTGTCATTGCGGGCGCTGACCCGCAATCCATACAGACGCTTGGGGAGATTGGGGCTTTGGATGCGGGTACGATTACCAGTGCATCCATCAGTGTTAAATATGACGGCGAAGGATATTTAGACAATGACAGCACTGCGGGTAATGACTCAAGTTACAACAACAAAATCGTACGCAACAATGACTACATAGGCTATGAACTCCATTACGTGACGGGTACCCCCGGTGAAGTGACTACTGTTGCTGTCTTGCCCGACGGCATGGAGTGGGATGGAAGCGCGATTTATGGCGCCAAGACAGGCAGTTCCATCAGTGACGACGGCAAAACACTGACTGTTGTGCGCGACGTAAACGGTACTGCGAATCTTGAACTCAAGGCGCGGGTCTACAACCACAACCAAGGGGACAAGGTCAATATATTCAGTGCAACAATGGACAGTGTAGCAGTCACCGGATTAGATACGACCGAAGTAACCGTATCGGCAGCGCTGAACTATCGAGTGACTATGGGCGATATAGATGCAAGCCACGAACTTGTAGGTCCAAATCAAGACACCAGTTATAACTACTCGGACCAAGCCGGACGTGACCTTGAATATGGTTTTGGAATCTATGCAGTTATCGACCCCAATAAAGGCGTAAAAGGCATTGCCCCCCTTGATTCCTGCACTTTTGAGGTGAATACAACTGTGGGGACTGCAATCTTGAGTTTTACCACGGGCGCGTCAGTTGCTCTTATAGGATTGCCACAGGTTTTTTCCGGCAGTCAATCATATACTGAAAAAGGTCTGGTCAATACCCATACGATTACGGCCACAGGATTTGATACATCATTTAAGACTCTGAGAGTGACAACTGCTTATGGGGGAGATGCGGTTCGTGCAGATGCCTATTATGTAAAAACTTTTAAGATAGCTTTTTGGGCACCACTCAGTTCACTTTCAACAACAACTACAACCCCCAACACGACAACGTTACTTTCAACAACAACAGGAGTAAGTCCCGGCACTTCTGGGGATGAATCATTTACCGATGACGGTATGAGAAATACCAATAAAACCGTGTTTCCAAGGATTAGTGATTCTGTAATTCTGGAGAATATAGCGATAAGCATAGGTGGAAATCACTATGACCTTCATAGAGGAGAAACGTTTCTATACCGTGTTCAACTTTATGCCGGCGGGGCAATGGCTCCTCATTCAAATGCTGAAATCGTTGGTGCTTGGGACGAAAATCTTGCTGTATTTGACCCGGATGGCAGCGTAACAGGTACTACTATAAATGGTTATACGTACACAGTAATGTATGCTCATGTCGATGATATAAATGACCCATCGACCTTTGCATCTGCCGCGTGGAGCATAAACAAACCTGCAAAGGATAGCCCTGTCAATGCTGTCAAATTGATTGGCAGTCCGTCAGCAACGATTCCTGCTGCGATGATAGTTATGTCTTCAATACCGCTGGTAGTAAAGAGTGATGCTGTTATAGGAAACATTCCTTTTCATTTATTCTATACATCAAACCAACAGGCTTTGACACGCGCGGATAGTACTCAAAAAATAAATCCCGCTGGCATCGATGTTGACCTTGCGTGGCAAAATGAGTTTGACGGCAGCAATGTTCAAGACACCGGTACGATGCAAACGCTCAGGATGACACCGTGGGTGGCGGGCAATAATGCCGGTGCGTATAACAGCCGTGATTATCGCACCCCCACCGAAGGTACTGCGGAAAACCTGCGGGTGGTCGTTACCATACCCAATGCCGCTCACCTGCTCGTGGACGAATCCATCCTCATCGCCGCACTGGACACTACCTACCCGGGGCTCGGGGCCTCCGTTACTTCTGCTGAGGTTGGAGGCAACACGGTGCTGACGTTTGACTTTGCCTCGCCGGTGACCTACAACGGTGCTCTGCCACCCTTTGACATCCCCGTTTCCGCCACCATCGGCACCATCGGCACCTATAACGCTACCGCCGTCATATCGTCTGTCTCCGATAACATCAATCAGAATTATCGTCAGGACACGACGGCACAAATCTCCTTTAACCGGTTAAATGCGTTTGTCATGCAAAAGACCGTCAGCCCACAACTTGCACAGCCGGGCAGTGAGGTCACATGGGCGCTGCGCTACGCGAACTTCTCCAACGTTGAGGTCACCGGCATTAAGTTGGTCGATGTGCTGCCGTACAACGGTGATGGTCGTGGTACTGGCAGCGGTACCTCTGGTCTAAGCACTCCGCTTACGATTACGGCAGTGAATGCCGGCAGTGCCACGGTGGAATACACGGAGGATGCACCGGCTGCTGTGGTCGCCGCGCTCGGAACAGACCCGACCGGCGGCACGGGTATCTTATGGACATCCGGCACTCCCTCCGCCACCGACGGCGCTACCGCCCTGCGCTTTACCGTGGCGGGCCCTGTCGCTGTCGAGGGTGAGGGTTTGGTGACCTTTACCGCCAAGATCGGTGCGTTTGCAGGAGGCGGCGTCCTCTATAACGATGCGTGGGGCACCACCGCAGGACTGCCGACGTTCAACCCCGCCGCACCGCCGGTCGCCTCCGTAGCATCCGTTATCAGTGGTAAAGTCTATAAGGACAGCGACTTTTCGGGTGGCTATACCAATGAGACGGATGACGTCCTGCAAAGTAACGTTGTAGTGACGCTGACCACGACAGACCCGACGCTTCAGACTAGGCTCAGCGATCTGTTCGGCAGCTATTCTTTGACGACGACGACCAATGTGTCCGGCGCGTATCATTTTGCGAATCTGCCGAGCGGCGACTACACCGTGTCTGCTCCTGCGGTATCGAACTTTCCTCATTTCAAATTCATCGAGCCGGCGGGTACAAACACGCATACCGTTACGCTTGGTACAAGTGATTCGGTTACGAAGGACTTCGGCCTGCAGGCCACGCGATGGAATTTGAGTTATAACGTGAATACGCCGGACGGGGCGACTGCCACGGGTGTGACGCTGCCTGTGGAGCAGCCGAATATCTCCACCGCTTCGGCTTCGGCAGCCGTAGGTGTGCCAACGAATGTGCCTGTGCGCACTGACGGCGGCGGTGTGTACACCTTTGCGGGTTGGGCTGCCACTGCCGCGCACGCGACTGCCGGCACGGTGGACTATCCCGCAGCCACGGCAGCCACCGATACGGTACCCGCACAGGCAGCAGACACAAACTATGTCCTGTATGCGGTGTGGACTTATTCGGCTATCACGTGGAATCTGGTCTTTGATAAGAACATCCCCGCTGTGCCTGCCGGAGTGGACGGCAGTGCTGTCACCGCTCCCGCAAGCCAAACGATCTCCACAGCGAACGCCTCCGCGATCCTTACCGCGCCGACAGGTCTTCCCACCGCCCCGAACGGAACCTTCGTCTTTGCGGGATGGAATACGGCAGCGGATGGCAGCGGTGATGATTATGCAGTAGGAAGCACTGTGCTGAAGCAGGCTGCGGGTGCGACGGTTACGCTTTATGCCAAGTGGACATACACGGCGACCTCATGGAACCTGACCTATGACGCCAATAAGCCTGCGGACGCGGTCGGTACACCTTCCGCTCCCCCAAATCAGATGAACATCCCGGAGGGAAGCGCGTCTGCTGCTGTTGGCACGATCACAGGGCAGTATCCGAAATCGGACGGTTCGGGCTATTATACATTTAACGGATGGGCTTCGGATAAAAACGGTGCGGCTCCGACTTATAGTGCGACGCAAACCGTACCGGCACAGGCCGCCGGAACGACCAAAACCATCTACGGAACCTGGAACTTTAGTCTGAACTCCTTTGAGTACACCATCACACATCACTTTATCGGCGGGCCGAACGGCGGTACTTCCATCGTGGTTCCCGGCGGTACGGCGCTCTTTGGTCAGACGATCGTGGCACCGACGGATACGGTCTATACCGGATACACACACAATGCCGCGCATCCTTCCGCCGTTCCGTCGGGAACCATAGGCGCGGGCGGTCTTGCCCTGCATCTCTACTATCAGGCGATTCCCTGTATCATCACCTTTGACGCGAACGGCGGGGAACTGAATACGGGCGGGAATATCCTGTTCTACCCGGGTATCGATTACGGGACGCTCTGGTCTGCGTCGGGCATTGCGGTGCCGACGGCTACACTGTCCGGCTATACTTTTAGCGGTTGGTCGCCGGTGGTTCCTGGTGGCAGTACGGCGATTACAGCGAGTGCGACTTATACCGCGCAGTGGACGTATAATCCGCCGCCTCCGCCTCCCACACCGCCTACGCCGCCTCCTGTCAATCCGCCTCCTGTGCCGGTGGTACCGCCTCCGGTCGTCGTTGTGGAAACAGAACCGGAACAGCCGGTGCCCCCGGTGCCTCCTGCGCCGACACCTCCCGCGCCTGTGGCAGAGATTCCGGAACCGCAGGAGCCCGAAACACCGACTTATACGGACATCTCGGTGAGTTATCAGGAACAGCTTGACGCCCAGACCGGAAATCTGTTCCGCGATCTCGCAAACGGCAATGTACCGCTTGGCAGTTTCTTCGGGAACGACGCGTGGAGTCTGCTTAGTCTGATTCTCTCCCTGATCGCAGTCATCGTCTCCTTACTGCTGATCGTGCGCGCAGTCGTGAAACGCAGAGAGCACAAAGATGCGGCTCTGTACGAAGACGCGGAAACGGATGAGGAGAAGAAAGAACGGAGAAAGTACACGATGGTGCTTCGGGTGACGACCATTGTCATCGGATTCCTGACGCTGGTCGTCTGGCTGCTCCTTGACGATCTGAGTCTGCCGATGGTGTGGATCAACAAGTGGACGATCTTTGTCGCTGTCGTATTCCTCGTGCACATCATCTTCCTTGCCGTCTACAGGTACAACAAGGCGAAGGAGGAAAAAGAGGACGAAGAAGACGGAGAGACGGGAGGCAGTCAGCCGATGACCGCCTGATCTCACGCAAAACGCGAAGACAGAATAACTCCCTTAATCAAGTTATTCTTATACCTTTATATGGCCCTGACGGAATTTCTGACCCCCACAAAATCCGTCAGGGTCTCATCGTGTTTGGGGCTATTTTGAGATTCCCGCCTTCGCGGGAATGACAGGGGTGCTTCGCGGGCAGGACAGAAGGCCTGTCCCTCTGTCTTGTATCAAGGTCAAAGTTGATTGCTTTGAATCGCTTTTGTGCCGCCATCTATCAGGCTCCAAGCGGATAATACGAAAGGCAGGTTTCCTTAAAATCTTCAACTACAAAGTCATTGGGATCTTCGCTGTCCTCGGAATTGAAATATAACCATTTATCCACATTATCCATGAACCACCGCTTTTTTCCGAGCGTTGTCATGGCAATGCCGAAATTGGCAAAATCATTTGGAGAACCGCTTCCGGTATAGAATCCGTTTTTTTCTTTGAGGAAATAAAGCCGATTCACAAAATAGTCGTCAAGCGTCGCATAAATCTTTGAAAGCGAATATTTATTCTCCCGCTTGATTTTTTTCTCGTCCATCACTATTTGCATTTTTATCATTATATCTACCTTATTGCTCCACCGATTAAATGTTGGACATCTTGACGACCAGCCCGACATCCTGCTACGCCCAAAAGCCTCGCATGATGCCGGGCTGCCTCGCCAATTCAATCCAACATTTAATCGGCGAAGCAATATCATTCATAGAAACAGAGTGGTCTGCTAACCATGTCCTGAATTTATTATAACGGAAGCGGGAAAACGAAACAACGGAAATCGCAATGCAGTTTACGCGACAATGGAAAAACGGCAATCCGGGGAATGACAGGATGTTTTTGTTGCCATGGCTATTGAACATGCGTTCTTGATGTGTTATGATGTTTTTGTCAGCGAATCAGTTTGATTAAGGTGAAGTGATGAAAACGGAAAATGAAACAAAAGAGCTTCAGATACGAAACAGCACGGCTGATTTTCTCGTATTTACAAAGCAAAATTCGGAGGATACGATTGATGTCCGGGTGCAGGATGAAAATGTTTGGCTAACGGTAGATGCGATTGCAAAACTTTTTGATAAAGGGCGCACTACGATACTCGGACATCTGAAGAATATTTTTGATGAAGGAGAATTGATAGAAGAAAGCATATGTCGGGAATTCCGACATATGGGTGCAAACGGTCAAGAATATACAACGAAGCACTATAACCTCGACGCCATCATCTCGGTGGGATACCGGGTCAATTCCGTCAGAGCCACGCAGTTTCGCCAATGGGCAACGAAGGTGCTCAGGACCTTCACGGTGCAGGGCTATGTATTGGACAAGCAGCGTCTTGAAAACGGACAGATTTTTGACGAGGCCTATTTTGATCATTTGCTCGAAGAAATACAAGAAATCCGAGCCAGTGAAAGAAAGTTCTATCAGAAAATTACAGATATTTATGCTACTGCGGTGGATTACTCCCTTGAAGCATTCACGACGCAAATCTTCTTTGCAACGGTTCAAAACAAATTGCACTTTGCGATTCACGGCAATACAGCAGCAGAAGTGATCGTGCAGCGGGCGAATCACGAAAAAGAACATATGGGGCTTACTACCTGGAAAAATGCGCCTGGCGGCAAAATTGTAAAATCGGATGTCAGTATTGCGAAAAATTATTTGTCCTTACTTGAGATTCAGGACTTGAGCGAAATTGTGTCTATGTATCTGGATTATGCCGCAAGGCAGGCAAGGCGCAGGATTCCTATGACCATGCAGGATTGGGCGTCAAAACTCGATGTATTTTTGGAATTCAATGAGGAAGACGTACTGGAGGGCAGCGGTACCGTTTCGCATGCCATTGCCAAAGCCTTCGCCGAAAGTGAATTTGAACAATACCGCGTTTTGCAGGACAAATTGTTTCAATCTGATTTTGATAAGCTTTTAAACAATGCCGATGCGGTTCGCGAATCCGTTGAAGAAGATGTGTGATTGCGAAGGTACGTGAGTCCCGTCAGGGTCTCAACGGTTTTTGGGAGCTATTTTGAGATTCCCGCCTTCGCGGGAATGACAGGGGGGCTTCGCCCGTATTGTAAAAACAGAACTTCACGATTATAATGATATTGAGGACATAGACGATGAAATCACATATTTATAGCATTAACGAAATCACACAGGCCATAACGCCAATTGCTGCGGCATATGGGATTCGGCGACTCTCTCTGTTCGGCTCATACGCGAGGGGGGATGCGACGTCCGCAAGCGATATAGACTTTCTGATCCATGACAAAGGTGCGTTGCGGGGTTTGTTTCAACTTGCGGGTTTCCATGCCGATTTGGAAGAAAAACTGGGTGTCCGTGTTGATGTACTGACAGAAGGCGGACTTGATGATGAATTTCTTGCAAATATTCGAACAGAGGAGGTGATGATTTATGAAAGTCAGCCCCTCTCAGCGTGACATCTCGATTCTTAAAAAAATAACGGAATACTGCAATCAAGTTGATGAAGCCGTTGCTGCATTCGGAAAATCGAAAGACGCCCTGGCCACGAGTTCCGTTTACAGAAATGCAGCAGCGATGTGTATCCTCCAAATCGGGGAATTGACGACGCATTTGACCACGGAGTTCAAAACGAAGTTCACAATGGTTCCGTGGCAGAAAATCAAAGATATGAGAAATATTGCGGCTCACCATTACGGGCGGTTCGATGATGATATGCTTTGGGAGACAATCACGGAAGAAATCACGCCGTTACGTAATTATTGCAATGAGTGTATCGCGGAATTGGAAAAAGAAGAAGCCAAAGAAGCCGGTTAAAATTCACATAGAATGGCGGGGGAGTGGACAGTAACGTTTGCAAACGATTCTGACTGCTGTCATTCTTATGTAATTTGCTACTTTTGTTAAAAAAATGTACAGTTTAACCATGGGTGTCATGATTCAGGCGGAGAACCTGCGCAAGGTGTACCGCATTGGGAACGAAAAAGTAGCCGCGCTTGCCGGCATAGACCTCACCATTGAACAAGGAGAGGTCTGCTGTATTGTCGGGCAAAGCGGCAGCGGCAAATCGACCCTGCTCAATATGCTCGCGGGGCTGGAGAAGCCGACGCGCGGCCGTATCACGATCGCGGGCGAGCGCATCACGGAAATGGACGAAGACAGCCTGACCCTCTTCCGCCAAAAAAATCTGGGCTTCATCTTTCAGAGTTATAATTTGCTGCCGAGGCTCACGGCGACGGAAAACGCGGCGCTCCCGCTTCTGTTCCACGGCGTGGACAAAACAAAGCGTAACAAAGCCGCGCTGCGTGAACTGCGCGAGATGGGCATCGAAAACCGCGCCCACCACAAGCCCTCGGAAATGAGCGGCGGCCAGCAGCAGCGTGTGGCCATTGCCCGCGCCTTTGTCGTCAGACCCAAGGTCATCTTTGCGGATGAGCCTACGGGCAACCTTGACAGCGAGACCACTATGACCGTCATGCAGACGATGCTCGACCGGGCCGCCCGTTTCGGCATCACCTTCGTCATGGTGACGCACGAACCGGATCTGTCTCTTCTTTGCGACCGCACCATCACACTGCGGGACGGCAAAATCATCAGCGATGAACGAAATGAAAACAAAATAACGGAGGAATTGAAATGAAATCATTCATAACTTTCTTGATAGCGGTTCTGCTTGTGATGACCGCCTTTGCCACACAGCCGACGCTTTCGGCATATGCGGAGGAACCCGCTCAGGCCGTGAGTCCCTTGGCCGTTACGGACGATAAAGACAAGACGGATACGCCGGCTGCCACCCCGGAGAGTTTCGAGGTGACAGGCTACTCCATTACGCGGGCAGGGGTGGCTGTTGTTGACAGCATTCACAAAAACGAACCCTTCGACGTTATCGTCAATATTCTTGACAAACGAAGTCCCGGCGCGCCGCTTTCGACGCCGTTGGCGTCGCTGAATACCGAATCGTTTTTGCTTGCGACGCCCTATGCGATATTTCCAAGGGATGCCACGGTGACAGCAGAGGGATTCTGGAAATATTCCATCGTATTTCACACCGTCGTTTATACAGGGAAAAGCAATAACTTCAATTTCACCCTGTCATACAGCGATAATTCTCTTCCTCTGATTGAAAAAGCGCTGCCGTTCCATCAATGTATACCGGATGCCACTACCGAGGGCGGCGGTACCGTCGTCAAAGGCACGGGTTTTGTTCTCAAGGATGCGCGCTATGCGGACGGCCAGATGGTCTATGCCGGGGAAGCGTTTACCCTGAGCGCGGTCATTCTCGCGACGAACGGCGATGTGCCGGTGGAGAATGTTACGGTATCCTTTGCGCCGCCGGAAAAACTGACTTTGGCCGAGGGCTCCAGCGTCGCTTATGTCGGCACGATGAGCCCCGGGCAGTCCGTGCCTGTGAGCGTGAATCTTTTCCCGGGCGCCAGCATTGAGGAAGGCACCTATACGGTCAACATCGACATCAGCGGAATCAATCAAAAGACCGGAGAGTCGGTCACTGCCACGGCGAAGGTCTCGGTTCCGATTCTTCAGCCGGAGCGCTTTGAGATTTTCAACGCGCAACTTCCCTCAGACCTGACCGCCGGAATGGACGACGGCATGGGCTATGCTTCTATTACCCTGGTCAACAAAGGCAAAGGCACGGTCGCCAATGTTTCTGTTGAGATCACCGGAAGCGGTCTTACCACGAGCGAGGGCAAGCAGTATATCGGCAATGTCGCCCCCGGGGAACAAAAGTCGTCCGATTTCAATCTTCATGCCGATGCGCCCGGACAGATCGACGGGATGGTCACGGTGACCTATGAAAATGCGCGCGGAGAAGAAAAGTCGCTCGAACGCGGTTTTGCCGTCAATGTGAATGAAGCCCCAGAGGCAGAGCCCATGCCGGGTGATGGCGGGGAGATGCCGCCGGAAGAACCCGCAGGCCCGCCCCGCTGGGTCTGGATCGCCGCCGCTGCCGCAGTCGTCATTGTGGTGGTGATCCTGTTCGTGCGGCGTGCCAAAAAGAAAAAGAAGGCAAGCGAAGAAGCGTATCTTGACGACGACGAAGACGACCTGTAAAACGGGGCGCAGTCATGAATCCTTTTGATCTTTTCAAGTTTTCGGTGGACAACCTCCGCCGTCGAAAAGGACGCACGATTCTCACCGTGATCGGCGTCGTGGTCGGCGTTTGCGCCATCGTCGTGATGATCTCACTCGGCATCGCCGTCAACCGCGCCGCCGACGAAATGTTGCAGGGCTGGGGCGACCTGACAAAGATAGAGGTCTACAGTTATGGCGCACAGGCCGGGACCCCGGATCTGGACGACAAGACGGTTGAAAAGTTTCGCCAAATCCCGCACGTGATCGCCTCGACGCCGCTCTATCAGCCGTCGAATATTTGGGGGCAGCTTTTGAGCGACAAGGGCGGGAAGTATGTCAGCGACGGCTCCTCGATCGTCGGGATGGACCCGTCCGCCATCGAAGCGATGGGGTACAAACTGATCACGGGCAACTGGGACGTTACGACGCAAATGGGCCGGGGAAAGATTCCGGCGCTGATCGGCGAGCAAGTTCCGTTTGCCTTTCGCAATCCAAAGAAGAGCTGGAACTCGCCGGACGCCCAGAAATATCCGCAGTATGACGAAAATTATACGGCGATCATCAATCTGCCGAAATACGATGAAAACGGCGTCCTGCAGAACCCGGAGGAATTTTTCTTCGATGTGATGACAGCGAAACTCATTTACCGCATGGACATCGGCGTGGACAGTACGACCGGTGAAACGAAATATCAGGAGTACGAGATCGTCCCTGTCGGCATGATTTCGGGCGGCATGAACGACTGGATGGTGTCCAACGGCATCATCATGAGCCTCGACAATGTCCGGATGCTGGAGGCCGATTACAAAAGGGCGACCGGAAGCAGTTCGGGCGGCGGCGGTGGTGTGTATTATATGGGTAGGGGCGAGATGTCCTCCGGCGGGAGTCAGGGTGGCACCGTTAACGTGGGCGGTTACAATTCGGTTTACGTGAAGGTCGACGACGTGAAAAATGTCGAAGCCGTCGAGAAAGCGATCAAGGAAATCGGCTATCAGATTTATTCGATGAGCGAAACGCGCAAGCAGCTGCAGGCTCAGGTTTCGCAGACCCAGTTGATGCTCGGCGGCCTCGCCGCGGTGTCGCTTTTTGTCGCGGCGCTGAATATTATGAATACGATGACGATGGCGATCACGGAGCGCACGCGCGAGATCGGCGTGATGAAGGTTCTCGGCTGCCGACTGCGCGACATCCGCAATATGTTCCTCATTGAGTCGGGCGCCATCGGTCTGCTCGGCGGCGGGGTCGGCTGTATCGTGAGCGTTCTCATCAGCCTTCTGTTAAACAATCTCACCAATCTGCTGTCTTTGCTCGGGCTCGAGGGCAGTGTTGACATCGCCGGATTTTTCGGTCTGTCCGGCTTGTCCAGTCAGATGCCGGGTATGCATCTCTCGATCATTCCGGCTTGGCTTATCTTGTTTGCCCTCGTCTTCGCGACCGGAGTCGGCATCGTCAGCGGCGTCAGTCCGGCACGTCAGGCCACACGCATTTCCTCGCTCGAAGCCATCCGCAGAGAGTAAGTAATTTCCCTCGTCAAACAAAAAAGGGAGATCTATAAAATATGGATTGACATATTATCCCATATAGAGAATAATAATACAATGGGCGGTACGCGCTGAGCCTCACCGAAAGGAAAAGGGGAAGCGAATGGATCATGCTACAATACTTAACAATCTACAAAATTGTTTCAGGGTTCAGCCGCCTGTAGAGAGGCAACCGCCCTTGTAAATGAATTTTAGCATGATGAAGAGGAATGTCAAGGAATTTTCGTAGTGGTATACTACTAGTGCGCGGAAGGCGCTGGAATGGAGTTTTGAAAATAATGAAACAACACTATGTAATGGATTTGATCCCGAACGAGGAAATCACGGAATTTTTTATCGTGAAGCGCGCCGAGGTCAAAACCGGCGCCAACGGCAAGCAGTATTTCGATATTCTGCTCGGGGACAAGACAGGGGAGATCTCCGGAAAGAAATGGGACGTAGACGCCGCGGAGGAGGAAAGTCTATCCCATATCAAGATCGGCGACATCGTCAGAGTGCGCGGTCAAATCACGGAATGGAACGGAAACCCGCAAGTGCGCATCGGCCGGATACGGCGGGCGTCGGACAGCGACGCCCTCGACATGAGCGATTATTTGAAAGCGGCACCGGAGAGTCCAGAGTCTATGTTTGCGTATATCCGCGGGCGCGCTGAGAAAATCAAAGACACAGATTTTCGCATGGTCGCAGTGACGCTCCTCGATCGCAACAAGACCCGGTTGCTGTATTATCCGGCGGCAAAGTCCAATCATCATGCGATTTTTGCCGGTCTGTTGTATCACATCAAGCGGATGCTGATGCTTGCGGACCGCATCGCCGAAATCTACACGTCGCTGGACGAAGGTCTGCTGGCGACCGGGGTCATCATTCACGACATCGACAAACTGGCGGAGATGAACGCCGATGAAAACGGGACCGTGCACGAGTACACCTTTGAAGGACAGATGCTGGGACATCTTGTGATGGGCGTGCGTACGATCGACCGTCTGGCGGCTGAGCTCGGCTTACCCAACGAAAAAGCTATCCTACTTGAGCATATGATGATCTCTCACCATTATGAAGCCGAATACGGCAGCCCGAAGAAGCCGCTTTTTCCTGAAGCCGAGGCGCTGCATTATCTCGATATGCTCGATTCCAAGCTTTATGATTTTGAAGATGCGCTCTTGCCGGTGACGCCGGGAGGCTTTTCCGATTGGGTCAGGACACTCGACAGCCGCCGTCTGTACAAAGTCACGACCGAACTCAAAAACGATTCGAAATAGCAGGCCGCTAAATGACTGAACTTTCCTGTATCGTGGAACGGGTCGTTTTCCGGAACGAGGACAACGGCTTCACGGTTTTGGACGTCAAGACAGCATCCGGCAAGAACCGCGCTGTCGGCATGATACCCGACGCGCGTCCGGGCACCCGTCTCCTGTTAAAAGGTGAGTTCGAAGTGAACAAAAGATTCGGCGAGCAGTTCACGGTCAGAGACTACGAGGAAGAACCTCTGACCGACGAGGAAAGCATGACGGATTTCCTCGGCTCCGGTGTCATTCGCGGGGTCGGGCCAAAGACTGCTGCGATCATGATTGCGAAATTTGGCACAGAAGTGTTTTCGATAATAGAAAACGAGCCGGAACGTTTGTTGGACATCTCGGGAATCGGGCATGTAACGCTCGACAAAATCGTCACCTCGTATCAGGAACACAAAGACGTGACGGATACGGTGCTGCATTTTGTGCAGCTCGGCATCGGGCGGTTCGCCGGGATGAAGCTATACAAGGCCTATGGAGCCGAGGCGCCGGCGGTGGTGAATGAAGATCCGTATCGCTTGGTTACCGAGGCTACCGGGATTGATTTTAAAACGGCCGACCGGATCGCCGGACAACTCGGGTTGACGGGGAACGATCCGCGGCGTATCGCTGCCGGAGTGACCTATCTTCTGTCAAGAGCCGTATATGACGGCAATACTTATCTTCCGAAAGGTCTCATCCTGGAAAGAGCAAGAGAACTCCTGGATGTTTCAGGGGAAGAAATAGAAGATGCTGCCTTTTCCCTTGAACTCAGCGGGCAGGTAAAATGCGAGCGGCTGAGGGATGGCACGGAGGCTTGGTTTTCGGCGGACTGCTATCTTGCGGAGAAGGCCGTTGCCAATGGACTCTTGCGGCTGGCGCGGGCGGAGACCAATCCCGTGCGCGCCGATCTCGGCCATTTGATTCATGCGATGGAGACGGAGAAGAAAATTGCGCTGTCAGAAGAGCAAAAGCGTGCCATCGAGCATTCGCTGCTCAGTGGGGTCTTTGTCATCACCGGTGGCCCCGGTACAGGCAAGACCACCATCATCAGGGCTGTGGCGGACATCCTCGTCTTTTGCGGGTTCGACTTGGCCATCTGTGCGCCGACCGGCCGCGCCGCGAAACGAATCACGGAGCAGACCGGCTACGAAGCCAAGACGATTCATCGCCTCTTAGAATACAGCGCGGATCTCGAATCGGACCGCATGTATTTTGGACGGGACAGGTTCAACCCGCTTGAGATCGGCGCCCTGATTGTCGATGAGGCTTCCATGATCGATGTGCTGCTGATGAAGGCGCTGCTCGATGCCCTGCCTTCCGGTGTGCGCCTCGTGATCGTCGGGGATGCCGATCAGCTGCCGCCCGTCGGCGCGGGCAATGTACTCGGCGACATCCTCTCATCGGAGTGTATTGATTATGCCAAACTCACCAACATCTATCGCCAGGCTGCGGAGAGCCTGATCATCACCAATGCCCACCGCATCAACCGCGGCGAGATGCCCATCGCCGATGAATCGGGCAATTTCTTTCTCAGCAAGAAGGGCGACGAGGAATCCGCACTCCGCGCGATCATCGAACTTTGCGCGCGCCGCCTTCCCGCGTATCTCGGCACCCACGCAGACCGCATCCTGCAGGACATCCAGGTCATCACCCCGGTCAAAAATCGGCGCCTCGGTACGCACAGCCTCAACCGGGAATTGCAGGCGGCGCTGAACCCGCCTTCTCCGGACAAAAAGGAACGTCCGCACGGCAGCCGCGTGTTCCGCGAGGGGGACAAGGTCATGCAGATGAAAAATGATTACGGACTTCCCTGGGTCGACCGCCTGACGCTCGAAAAAGGCGAAGGCGTCTTCAACGGCGACATCGGCTTTGTCCGCACGGTCAGCGAGGATTTGGGTACGCTCTCCGTGGCCTTCGACGGCACAAAGTTGGTGACCTATGACGCGGACGGTCTCGACAACATCGAACTCGCCTATGCCATCACCGTGCACAAGAGCCAGGGTTCCGAATACCCCTGCGTCGTCATGCCGATGATGTTTGTCCCGCCCATGCTCGCGACGCGCAATCTGCTGTACACGGCGGTCACGCGCGGCAAGGATCTTGTCGTCCTCGTCGGCAGCGAAGAGCGGCTGCGCGTGATGGTCGAAAACGTCGGCGGCGTAGCGCGCTGTACAGCGCTGTCGTCTTTCCTGCAAACCGCTTCCTCGAATACCCTCTTTGACGATGCATTTTCTTGATCTGATATACCCGGGCGATATTTACTGCGTTGCCTGTGGACGCCCTTTGCCCGCAAGTACGGAGGCGGCGCTCTGCGATTGCTGCACAGCAGAGATTCATTGGGCTGTGGGGCGTCTTTGTGTGAAATGCGGAAAATTGCTCGCGGAGAACAATTGGAAAAATCTTTGTCATGACTGTGCGCGGGAGGAGCATCTGTTTGAAAGAGGTTATGTTTGCGCGCTGTACAACGGGCCTGCTGCCAAGATCGTCCGTGATATGAAATATCGCAATCGACCCTCGCACGCGGACGTGGTGGCGGTATTTCTGGCCGCACGCTTAAAAGCTGCGGCGGATGAAGGGACGGGAGAGTTGCCGCATTGGGACGCGATCATCCCCGTGCCGATGTACAAGGGAAAGAAGGAACAGCGCGGATACAACCAGGCGGAACTGATCGCACGTGGCCTGGCAAGACAACTTTGCCTTCCGTTGCTTGCGCGGGCGCTCGTGAGAGGCCGCGATACAGGGGTGATGAGCAGTCTCTCTCTCGCGGAACGAAAACAAAACCTTGCCGAGGCTTTTTGTGTCAGGGCCGGAGATGAAGAGAAACTACGAGGCAAAGTGATTCTGCTGGCGGACGATGTTTACACGACAGGCAGTACGGCAGATGCCTGCACCAAGGCGCTACTCGAGGCTGGATGTATTCAAGTTGACCTTATCGTCTTTGCGGCCGGCGCGGACGGAGGACA
>BNUG01000030.1 GCA_025997195.1 Clostridia bacterium
TGTTTGCAGCGGCATAGTTGCATGAAGCTGCGAAAAAGTACCCAGGAACACATCCGTTTTGTCCACTTGAATTTGGTTAAGCTTCGGGAATTTGAATACCTTGTTCACCTGAAAGTTTTGGCCGCCGGACTGACTGAACATTCGGTCTGCAAATCCGGTACCGACCGCCTGAATGCCTTGCGGAAGATTGAAGACAGCGTTCATGGTAAAAGCCTCCCCGCTGCAGCCAAAGAATATGCACCCGGCAAAATTGTTTCCGACAGTTCCGACAGTTCCGGCAATGCCTTGCGGAAGATTAAAAACAGCATTCATATTGAAGGCATTTCCGTGGCAGCTTTCAAACATGTTTGCCGCAAAATTGTCGCCCGCCGTGGTGATGCCCGGCGGCAGGTTAAAGACCTTGCCCATGGTAAAGCCATTGCCGAAACTGTATGAGAACATGTGTTCCGAAAAACTGTCGCCGACCGTGGTGATGCCTTGCGGGAGATTGAAAATTTCGTTCATCGTAAAGCCATCTCCGGGGATGTGGTTGAACATATGGTATGCAAAATAGTCGCCGACAGTTCCGGAAATGCCTTGCGGAAGATTAAAGACGGAGTTCATGTTGAAAGCATTTCCGGAGCATTGTTCAAACATGTTTGCCGCAAAATAGTCGCCGACCGTGGTGATGCTTTGCGGAAGATTAAAGACGTCGTCGTTCATCGTGAAGGCATTTCCGCCGCATTGTTCAAACATGCTTGCCGCGAAATAGTCGCCGACGGTATTGACGCCGTTCCACGCGTCCTTGTCGAAGGTGAAATCCGGTCCCATCGTCAGATTTGTACAAGCATAAAATGTATAAGCCCACTCATACGTCGGCGCCGGATCCGTGCCTGTAATTTGCGCAGCGGTTCGGGTCATTTGCGGGGTAATGGGCGAGAGGACGCCTGTGACCTTGTCTTTGTTCGCAGTCGCATTCGCATCTTTATTGCCCCCATCGAAACCAAAGGCACCAAGCCAGGCTTCCGCAGTTGTTAAAGTATTCGCCGGTGTGATCGTAATGGTGTATGGAGCATTGGCGGTGCCGTTCACGCCATAGTTGTGGGGGATGCCTTTATTCGTACCCGCAGTGCCTGTCCCGTGTTCAACCGAACTGCCATCTCCCCAATTGATATTCCAGTCATAGGGAGTAGGAGTATAGGGAGTATCGGCACTGTTCAGTGCACTCGACGTCGGCAGAATAAAACTTGCATCAATGCCGCTGTTGATCGTGATTTTAAATTCCGCAGTTGCATCCAACGGAGAAACAACACCCGCCTCAGCAAGGATTTGAAGTTCCTCCTGCGTACCATCTTCCGCCTCTCCGGCCAGTGCCGTTTGCGGTAGCAACAGAATGATCATTAAAACCGTGAGCAGAACTGCAAACCTTTTTTTCATTATTACCCCCTCTTGACCCCTTGGGTTTCCCCCGTCGTTTGATTCCCCCGATAACTGCTTCCCCGCAACAAAATCAGGACATTTGCAATCCGCAATTACAATAGGAGTTGCAAAAATATCTTCTGTTGCCTGATCTGTCTTAAAGTATACCAAAATCGGATAAATATTAAACATGATTAGACAAAATATTATTTTCAGGCCGGGGCGTCTCCGGAATAATTGCCTACCACAAAGGCTCTTTCGAGGACGACTTCCGACTGATTGTCATTGCGGAACGTACACAAAACGAGGTATCTCCCATCCCGGCCCGTATCGTCCAATTCGCGCAGCGCGGCGGAGATTTTGGAATCGCTTCCGGTGAAGATCACCGCGCCCTCCGGTTCGGTTTGGATTTGCCAGGTCGGCGCGCCGTCTCCGGATTTCAAATTCGTAAGTTCTGCGCCCTGCGGGTTGATATGTCCACATTCGCAGTCGTCCCCGGTGAATACGATCTCCCGGCCGCCCTTGTAGGCGGCTGACAGTCCGTTGGCATCGGTGGTTTGCGTCGCCAGACTTGCCCGGGGCTGCACCTGAAACACTTCGAATCGGAATTCCGAAATCCCGATACCCACCATCACGACGGCTGCCACAGCGATGCCGGCGATCACTTTCCAGGTTTTTGATTTTTTGCGGGAAGATGCCGGAGCGGGCGCAGATGCGGCTTGAATGGCCGCCGTCCACTTCTCTTCGAAGGCGTTCACTTTCTCATCCGGAAGGCGCGCCAACGCCTGCAGCTTCAAGGAATCGCCGAGAACAGAAGACGCAGGAGGAAGCCCGAGGCCGATCACCGTGCCCGGATCCTTATGATTTTTTGTTGTGCGTTCCTTCTTTAACATTTTTATAAGCCCTTTTACTCCTTTAGATAAGATTCTAAGGAATTATCCTGCCAAACCTTTCGATCGGATCTGCTTCCGATTATTATATCCCAGAATCACGACAAGAATGGTATAATTAATTCAGGTTGGGGGATATAATTACATTATACAAAATGAAAGAAATGGTTCCATAGGTGACAAAACGCGAAATCGCCGAACTGGCGCGCAAAGCAATCAAAGGAAACAGTAAGGCATTCGAAGATCTGTGCCGCGAAAAACAGCGGAGCATACTGTTCACAGCGCTGACGATTCTGGGCAATCCCGAAGACGCCGAGGATGCTGCTCAGGAAGCCATCCTCATCATGCACAAAAGCATCCGCCATCTGCGGGACGCCAATGCAGTCAATGTGTGGATTGAGCGCATCGTTCGAAACGAAAGTTACAAAATTTACAACGCACGCGCCCGGAAAGCGGACGAGGCCGATGTGGAGGATGAGAGCATCCTCCTGGAAGAAGACGACCGGGAATTTCTTCCGGAAGCCTATGCGGTTGATGCGGCGCTGAGTGAAAAATTGTATGAACAAATACGCTCTCTGGCCCCGGCAAAGCGCGACGCCATCGTCATGTACTATTACGAAGGACTGAGTTACAAGGAAATCGCCGAGGTCACGGGGACTTCGATGAAGTCCGTATCTTCCAATCTGACCAAGGCGCGCATGGCTTTAAAGAAGAAACTGTTGCCGGAGACTCCGGATCCGGGCGTCATGCTTGGCGTCGGAATTCCGGCCACCTCGACCGTCTTGGGCAAATCTCTTGCACTTCAATCCAGAGTTGGGTTGCCGGACGCCAAAATGGCAGCTTTCGAACTGCGGTGGGTCGCGTCGGTTCACAAATTGCCTTACCTCGGTCACGGATTGTCAATCCTCGGAAAATTGGTGATCGGCGTGGCGGCCGCCGCCGCTTCGGTTGGCGTGATCGCCCTCGCCGCCGCCTCTTTTGGCGATAAAGATGTGCTCGGCGGACGCGAGATCGTCTTCACCGGCATTGACTGCGAATGTGGACACATCAACCCGCAAAGCGCGGCGATCACCGGCGGGCTTCCCGGAGACGATGCGCCGACCTGGCAAATCCGATCCGAGCCGGACGGCGCTGTGATTTTCACAGGAAGCGACGCCGAGATCTCCTCGGAATTGCGGCATTTGAGCGAAACCGTCAGCGACGGGAAATTCACCCTGCGCGGCACGCTGCATGACAAAAAGAATACCCGGATCCTCCTCGAAAGAGCCTTCATCATCGGCAATTATTCCGGTGACGCAAGCAATTGAAGGCCCGTCCGCGATCCTTCAGATTCTGATAATTGTCTAGAAATTTGTAAACGAACGAAGACGATCAACTACGCGCGATTCTCCAAGAATCTGCTGGATTTCCCAAATATCGGGGGCTTCCAGTCTGCCGGTCAGAGCCAGTCGGATCACCGCGCTCACATCGCCGACATGCCCCTTATATCGTTCGGGATTTTTTTTATAATCCTTCGGGCGCGCTGCGTATCCATTCTCTTCGGCCAGTACCCGGATCTTCCCGAACCAGGTTTCCCGATCATCTTCATGACAGTAGGTTCCGTGATAGCCTTCGAGAAGCACCTGAGCCTCCTCAGCGGAAACGTGCTCCGGTAAAGAATCAACGATCTGAAAATACGCGTCAAAGAAATAGGAGATATGCGAAAAAATCTGTGTCGCATATTCGAGATCTTTGCGCGGTTTTTCGCCGCCGCGTCCGATGTCCAGAGCGGATTCGAGAACGTTTCGCTCCAGTGTGAACGTCGGCAGTGCGTCCGGATTTTCGCGTACTGCCCAATCCGTCATGAAATCCGCCAACTCTTTTGCGGGGATACCCGCAAGCGTATCCCGTGAAATATCGCGCAGTTTGTTCAGGTCAACGAGAATGCCCGAGGCCCCCATCTTTTCCGTTGTGAGTATGAATTCGGTGTTGTCAACTCCTGGGTTTGACAGCCTCCATTCTTCAAAATTCGAATTCAGAATCGTGAGCAGGTACTGCTCGACGGCTTTCGGGTGATAGCCTTCCGCGATATAATAGGAGAGTGCCAACTCAGGATCCTTGCGCTTGGACAGCTTGCGTTTCACGCCTTCATCGATCTTCATTAAGAGCGCCGTATGACAATAGACCGGAGGCATCCAGCCAAGCGCTTCAAACAACGCGAGGTGAATTGGCAGGGAACTGAGCCATTCTTCGCCGCGGATTACGTGCGTCGTACGCATCAGGTGGTCATCGACAGTATGGGCAAAATGATACGTTGGCAGACCGTCCTGTTTGAGAATTACGACATCGAGGATATTGCGCGGGAAGGTGATCTCTCCGCGGATTCCATCCTGGACAGTTACCGTAGCCGCACTGTTTCTCTCTGTCATTCCCACATTTGCGTTCAGGCGGATGACATAGGGCATACCGGCTTCGTAGTACCTCCGGATGACGCTGAGGTCTGCGCCGCGCCACTCCGCGTATTTTCCGTAAATACCCGGTAATACTTTGTCAGCTTCCTGTTCTGCGCGGATCGCTTCGATTTGGGTTTCTGACAGAAAACACGGATAAGCTTTGCCGGTAAGGATGAGTTCGCGTACGAAAGCATAATAAATCTTCTGTCGCTCCGACTGGCGGTACGGACCGTAGGCACCGATCTCGCCGTCTGCCGTCGCTCCCTCGGCAAAGTCAATGCCAAAATACGCGAGGGAAGAAAGCAGACTTTTCACAGCGCCCTCGACTTCCCGTTTCCGATCCGTATCTTCGATGCGCAGAAAGAAAACGCCGCCGGATTGTGTTGCCAATCTGCGGTTGACCGTCGCCATAAAGAGGTTGCCGAGATGGATGAAGCCCGTCGGCGAAGGTCCCAGCCTTGTCACGCAGGCGCCGGGCGGCAAATCGCGCGGCGGATAAAGCGCCTCGAGTGAAGCACCCGGTTCCGCGTCAGGGAACAGCAGATTGGCTAAGCTTTCAAAGTATTCCGTATCCATCATTTGAAAAGAATAACAAAGAAACATAATGAAAAGCAAGTTTTCATTTCAGGTTATACGTCCCCCTCGCTGACACTTGGTTTTATGGTATCATCAATATATGAAACGAGCTGATTCGGCATTCAGGCATAATATCGATGTATCAGACATGGAGTATGTCGTTGAGTTTCCGTTCGTGGTCGTTCCATTAAGGGAAGACCCGCTCAAATTGCTATATATCGGGCTCGATACCAAACTGCGACCGTTGGAAGTTATTACTGACACAAGCAATATCAATGGACAGCCTATTATCATTCATGCTGACAAGCTGACAAAAGCGAACGAAAAATACTTGGGAGGAAAGCGATGAGTTTGGATTACGAGAAAGATTTAGACTGGAAAAACGCAACGGTTACGCCATTGGGGAGATTTTATAATGCACTGATACAGATGAGCATTCCGCAGGAGAAAGCATTTGAAATCATACACGCCCTGACGGAAAGCGGGGCTTATCAGGAATCTCCTGTTGGCTCAAAAGAACCGATTCCTGCATAGTGCTTACAGGAGATTCAACAGATAAAAGTGTCAAGGCAATGTATAACCAGACACTAATTGCGGAAATCAAGGCGTTTGTGGACGTAGATATTTCGGATTGTCCGGAATTGACGGATGAGCAATTAGGACAAATGAAACCGCGACATCCTGAATATTTCAAGCCTGTCAAAAAAGCTGTTCAAATTCGCCTGGATGCCGACGTACTGGCGTGGTACAAAGGATTCGGGAAAGGATATCAAACCAGAATCAACGCTGTCCTGCGCGAAGTCATGCTGCAAAACATCAAATGAACATGCGCAAAGCGGCAAACCGAGGAACCGGAATTTGCAGGGGAGAGGAAGATGGGCACGCGCGATAGGACGATGCTGAAAAAAATAAGGCAAAGAGGCAAGTACATAGTGACGGAACTCATTGGCGCTGTTATCTATGTGGGCATTTTATATTTTGTATCGACATGGCTGGCCGGATACTCGCTTCTGGCCGCGTATTTCGGGAATCTTGCGCTCATGATTCTGTTTTTTGGCTTGGAGGAATTATCAATCAGAGCGCTTGAGTCAAAAGGCCTTCCGAAGAAACTATCTGAAGGAAAAGACAGGGAGAAACTGTATCGCGATATCAAGGCATTTGAAAATAATATTTCATTTAAGACAATGTTGTATATCGTTTATGTTTTTATACTGATATTCTCACAAATAATCGATACCTACCCCGCATTTGCAGGCAATGATTTCAGTAACTTCATTCTCTCAAATAACTACAGCATATTACTGTTGATTGCCCTTGACATGCTCCTCGGGCAGATTTCAAAGGAGAGGGCGAGAATGAAGAATCTGTCAGAAAAACTTAAAAGTTCTTTTACGGAAGAGCAAGATGAATAGACGTCCCCCCACTCGTTAGAGGAATTCTCCGAGCAGGATGTGCGGCGGATTTTCGGGAATATGGCGGTCTTCCGTAACGGCAATAATACAGCTTGCCGGTCCGGCGGATGTCAGCAAATCGATTCCGCAGTTTTCGGGTTCAAAATGCAGGGCATTCCCTTGTGCCAGAAATTCGGCTTCGTATAATATCCCTTTGGAACCCACGGGAACGACCTCCCGGATATGCGGGTCGGAAACCAAGTCTTTGAGGTCTTGGTAATCGGCCAAAAGTTCCGGATGTGCGATGACGCCGCCACCGCACAGTGGCCTTCCGATCAAGATTCCGCGGTCGTGCGGGCGAATCGGCGCGGATTTGAGTTTCCCCTTCTCCGCTACCCCGATGACTGTGACGCCAACGGCCGTCATCTTTGTGATGAAGTTTTCTTCTGTCGAACCGTTGATCACAATATCCGCAAGCCCCGCTTTCTCCAGTTCGGTGCGGATTCCGGCGAGGATTTCGGAGGCGGTGGGGTTCATTTCATTACAGACCATGTCAAAGACGCTTACGACCTGCGCGCCAAGGGACAGCACTTCCATCAAGGCGACTCTGGCGTTGTAACTGCCTACCGTAGAAGTCGGCACACGGAAGGCGTCGGCTTCTTTGTTCCCGATTCCGCCGCAGCTATCGCCGGCGACGATGATATGAATCTCTCCGGCGTCGATGATCGTAGCGTCACGATGCCGCCGTACCGGATAGTTTGCCGTCACCTTAAATAGCCTTTTCCGCCGAGTCGTTTTTCCAAAAGAATGTGCAGGACGATGGCGATAACGATATTGCAGGCGGCCGTAATGGTCAGGAGGATGGCAAAGGAAATCAGACCCGGCACGCCGCCGAACATACTGAGCAGAATGGGACTCAGCACGAAGACTTCGACCGGCCCGTTGATGGCTGTGCCGACGATCGCCGCCAGCACATAGGCAAGGATTAGGGATTTTCCGGACAGCTTGCGGAAGACCAGCGTAAACACGAAAACGCAGACGGCCATCATACCCGCCACGATCAGGTGGGTGAGCAGTCCAAAGGGAAATCCGGAAAGCAGGGCGGTCATCAAATGTCCCAGCGCGCCGATGGCGGCGCCATAGGGAGCGCCCAAAAGAAGGCCGCCGAGAAAGGCCGGGAGGGAGTCGAAAGCGACGCTGCCCATCACTTTTACATTGGCCAGGACAAACGACAGCGCAATGAAAATCGCGCAAATCACGATCTCCTTCACTGTCAACGCCACATTTTTGTTTCCGGTATTCATGACTTTTCCTTTCCTCCGTGGCTGCGGCTTTGTGCCACAAAAAAACTCACGGATAAAAATCCGCAAGCTTTGCCTTTGCTTACAAATAACGACTTATAAGGCAGGTCTCCTGGCTCCAGTGTCTTCGCTTGCCGCGCCTTCCCAAACAACATCCTCATTCAGTGGCATAGGCGGTTCGCTCTTCTGTTACAGTGGCGGGTCCGCTTGGGATTCATCACCCAATTCCCTTTGCAGTATAAGCAATTTTTATTATCGTACGGTACTGTGGTGTAATTGTCAACCGGCCGAGCTGTCGAAAATTTTAGCGCGCTCCCATTTTTAAATTTTAGCACGCTCCCATTTTTACATTGGCAGATGGGCGGAAAGACGATATAATACTTTTTCGGGCTAACGCCCGGAACGGAATAATCTATTTCACATAGTATGGAGGAATGTTAATTGGGTGTCATAACGTTATTGATCCTGATTCCCCTCATCGTATCGCTCGTGCTGCTTGGCGTCAAATCCGACAAGGCCCGGGGTTCGATCGTCATCGCGGCCGGTATTGCCATCGCCGCCTTGTCGGTCTATTTCGCGGTTTCGAATTTTGGCGGGTCTGTTTTGAAACCCTTTTCGTCGGTAGACGGCGTAGAGTTTTTCGGGAAATACTTTGAAGCCGGACCCTTAGCTGAAGTGATCGGCAACGCGATGCTGGGGATTGAGGTGGCACTTGCTATCCTCATCATCGGCTTGGGAATCAAATACAAAAAGATCCTTGCGATCCTCCTTTCCCTCATCTCAACGCCGTTGCTCGTTTGGTTTGAGCTTACAAAGGGGCATGAGATCGCCGTGGGAGACTATATCAGCGTTGACAAGTTCTCGCTGATCATGGTGCTCATCATCGGCGTCATCGGCTCTGCGATCTGCGTTTTTTCGCTTGGCTATATGAAGGACTTTTCCCATCATCACAGCGAAGGCAAAGATCGGCGTCCGTTCTTCTTTTTTATGATGTTCCTTTTCCTGGCGGCGATGATTGGGCTCGTGATATCCAACAACATGGTCTGGATGTTTTTCTTCTGGGAGATCACGACGCTTTGTTCTTTCTTCCTGATCGGGTACACGAAGACGCCGGAAGCGGTAAACAATTCGTTCCGCGCCCTCATCATCAATCTGCTTGGCGGTCTCGCCTTCGTCTTTGCCATCGTCGTGGCGGGGAGTTATACCTATGGCGCGTTTGGAGGGACGACCAATGGCTCGCTGGAACTTTCTTTCCTTCTTGACTACGGTTCGCAGTACAAATTGGCGGCAACGACGCAGGGATACGCACAGACGACGGAGCCGATCGTTGGGCTGATTGCGGTATTGCTGGCCTTTGCCGGCATTACAAAGGCGGCACAGATGCCGTTCAACAGTTGGCTGCTCGGCGCTATGGTGGCACCGACGCCGACCTCCGCTTTGCTGCATAGTTCGACGATGGTCAAGGCGGGCGTTTTCCTCATTGTCAAACTGGCGCCTGTACTCGGTGTGAGCAATCTTTTTGACATCGGCCCGGGTTTCTTTGTGACCATCATCGGCGGCGTCACCTTTGTGTTTTCATCGATCGCCGCCATCTCGCAAAGCAATGCGAAGCGCGTACTCGCCTATTCAACGGTCGCCAATCTTGGGCTCATCGTCGCGTGCGCGGGCATCGGCACTGCGGAAGCGGTGTGGGCGGCCATCATGCTCATCATCTTCCACGCCGTAACAAAATCTCTCCTCTTCCTATGCGTTGGCACCGTTGAGCACAATATCGGTAGCCGTGATATCGAGGATATGGACGGTCTTTTCGGCAGGATGCCAAAACTTGCGGTTTTTCTCATCATTGGCATCGCGGCGATGTTTCTCGCGCCGTTCGGGATGCTCATCTCGAAGTGGGCAGCGCTACAGTCCTTTGTCGATTCGGGCAATGTTTGGGTCATCTTAGCGCTGGTCTTTGGGTCGGCTGCCACGCTGTTCTATTGGACGAAGTGGCTCGGCAAGATGACAGCTGTAGTACCGGATCGTATCAATATAGAAGATAAAGTTCACAAGACGGAATGGGGCATCCTTGGCGGACTTTCCGCGCTGACCCTTGGCGTCACGATCACCTTCCCCTTCTTTAGCAAGAGCGTGGTGGTGCCCTATCTGACAGACGCTTTCGGCGCGCTTGGAGAAACGACGTATGAAGCGCTCAGGATGGACAATTTGATTATTATGATGATCATGGTCGTGCTCATCATCGTGCTTGCCTTGTTGTTTTACGGCAGGACGGAGAAGCGCATCGTGCCGATCTATATGGCGGGTACGGCGGCGGGCGACAACCTTACCTATGTTGGTTCGATGCAGAAGGATGTACCCATCCAGCTGCGCAATTGGTATCTCGGGGACATGTTCCCCGAACGCCTGATGAACCGCATCGGCGGCGTCGTCAACGGCACAGTATTTGCGATTGTGTTCGGCTATATGCTGTATTGGTCCGTATTGCTCTACCAGTTATTGCGGGGAGGTGGTGCCTGATGGATACGGTATTGTTCACCTTCTACGGATACGAACTTCACGTCTCGTATCTTGTCGGCGCGGTGCTCTATGTGGTGCTCGCGCCGTTCGCCGGTGGCCTGATCGCCGGGATCGACCGCAAGGTCACGGCGCGTATGCAGGGACGCGTTGGTCCGCCGATCCTGCAGCCGTTTTATGATGTAGCCAAACTCTTTGGCAAGGAGAAGATCACCGTCAATAACGCACAGGATTTCTATGTAATGTGCACCTTGATTTTCATGGTGATTTCCGGTGTGTTCTTCTTTAGCGGTTCCAATCTACTCATGATGATCTTCACGCTGACAGCGGCCTCGATCTTCCTGGTGCTCGCCGGCTACTCGTCGAACTCACCTTACGCGCAGATCGGCGCCGAGCGTGAACTGCTCCAGATGATGGCTTACGAGCCGATGGTGCTACTCTCGGCGGTTGGCTTCTATATGGCCTGCGGCAGTTTCAATGTCGGAGACATCGTGATGAGCGACGCCTTTTCGTTCAAATATCTCATCGGTATGTTCATCGGCTATCTCTTTATCATCACGATCAAACTGAGGAAATCCCCTTTCGATCTCTCGATGTCACACCACGCGCATCAGGAATTGGTCAAGGGCCTGACGACGGAATTCTCCGGCCGGACCTTAGGCATCCTAGAGATCTCTCACTGGTACGAAAACGTCTTTCTGCTCGGATTTATCTTCCTCTTCTTTGCGAGGGGATCGCTTCCGTACACGATTCTCGGCGTGGCCGTCGTGATCGTTTGCTATTTCGTTGAGATCCTCATTGATAACGGGTACGCGAGAATGAAGTGGCAGTTCACGATCAAATCGGCATGGATTGTCACGCTGATCTTCGGTGGCGGCAATCTCTTTGTGCTGTATTATTTACAGCCGATTCTGGCGCGGTAAGAAACGGGTCTTAAATTATGAAAACGATGGCAAGTATCACAAAATCACCGTGGATCATTCATTATGACGGCTCCAGCTGCAACGGATGCGACATCGAAGTGCTCGCTTGCCTGACGCCGATGTACGATGTCGAGCGCTTTGGCATCATCAATACCGGCAACCCCAAGCACGCGGACATTTTCCTTGTAACAGGTTCCGTGAACGAGCAAAATATCCCTGTTGTCAAGCAGATCTACAATCAGATGCCGAATCCCAAGGTCGTCGTCGCGATCGGAATTTGCGCGACAAGCGGCGGCATCTTTCGCGATTGCTATAATATCATTGGCGGTATCGATAAGGTCATTCCCGTTGACGTCTATGTCCCCGGCTGTGCCGCGAGGCCCGAAGCCATCATCGACGGCGTGGTAAAAGGCCTCGGCGTACTGGCGGAAAAACAGGCGGCGCTCGCGAAAGGCATCGCCGACCCGACCGTGTCCGGGGCCTACCGGTATGAAAATGGCACGTACGACGGAGACGGCACATTCCTGCCGGAGGAAGAGGGTGACACTGTCATTGCGGCCGCCGAGCCGCAATCCACGGATGATGAGAATGGGTTGCGGGTCAAGCCCGCAATGACAGAGGAACAGGAGGTGGATGACTGATGACTGAACGAAAAGATCTGACTCAGGAGATCATCTTCATAGAGGCCGGTGATTTGCTTGCGGCTGTGCAGGATCTGAAGGCGGCGGGCTATCGGCTTGGTCAGGCTTGCGCTACGACAGTGGGCGGGGAACTGGAAGTACTGTATACCTTCGAGAAGGACAATATCCTGACAAACCGGAAAATCAAGCTTGACGCCAAGCACCCTGAAGCGCAGAGCATTTCGGCGATTTATCCTTATGTTTTTATCTACGAAAATGAGATGCATGATCTCTTCGGCATCACGTTCAAAAATTTGGGACTGGATTACGGCGGCAAATTTTTCAAGATCTCCAAAGAGACGCCGTGGAATCCGCTGTTTGAGAAGGGGGACGAAAACTGATGGCCAAACGAACGATCATCCCTTTCGGGCCGCAGCATCCGGTTCTTCCCGAGCCGATTCATCTCGACCTTGTGCTTGAGGATGAGACGGTAGTTGAAGCGATTCCGCAGATCGGCTATATCCATCGGGGTCTTGAGAAACTTGTTGAAAAGAACGAGTGGCCGGAGATGGTCTATATCATCGAGCGCGTCTGTGGCATTTGCAGCTTCGGCCACGGCTGGGGTTACTGCAAAAGCGTCGAGGGCAATCTCGGCGTCGAAGTCCCGCCGCGTGCGGAGTATTTGCGCACGATCTGGCACGAACTCGGCAGGATTCATAGCCATTTGCTTTGGCTTGGTCTGCTTGCGGACGGCTTTGGTTTTGAAAGCCTGTTTATGCATACGTGGCGTTTGCGGGAAACCATTCTCGACATCTTTGAAGAGACGACGGGTGGGCGCATCATTTTCTCGGTCTGCAAGGTCGGCGGCCTCCGCAAGGATGTGTCAAACGAAACGCTTGACAAGATCGTGGTCAGGCTGCGCGGACTGGAGAAGGAACTGAAAGAACTTACGGAAGTATTCCTTGACGATGTGAGTGTTAAGAATCGCCTGGTCGGCGTTGGCGCACTGACGAAAGAAGAGGCGACCTCACTCGGCGCGGTGGGCCCGGTGGCCCGCGGCTCGGGCGTGAGCAATGATGTGCGCCAGGACGGGCACGGCGCTTACGGAGAACTGGATTTTGAACCTTGTCTCGAAGAAGGCGGCGACTGTTATGCGCGCTGCAAGGTACGCATCCGCGAATTGTTCCAATCCATAGGCCTTATCGCACAGGCCGTTTCTAAGATTCCGGACGGGGAGATCGCTGTCGAAATCAAGGGGACGCACCCGGCCGGCGAATTTGTCGGACGTATGGAACAGCCCCGCGGGGAAGCGTATTATTATTCGAAAGGATCCGGACAGAAATTTCTCGAACGTATTCGTGTCCGCACGCCTACCAATGCCAATATCCCCGCGCTTGTAAAGACGCTGGCGGGGTCGGATCTGGCGGATGTGCCGATGCTTGTTCTGACCATCGACCCCTGTATCAGCTGTACGGAAAGGTAGGTGAACGGAATGGCGAACCTGAAAATCGGAGGGATGATTTTGCGCAGCCTGTTCAAAAAACCGGCGACGCAGATGTACCCCGTGATTCCAAAGGAATGGAAGGAACGCACGCGCGGGCGCATTGAGATCGATATTGACGACTGTATCTTTTGCGGCATTTGCGCGCGCAAATGTCCGACGGACGCGATTACTGTGAACCGAACGGCGAAGACGTGGACGATCGAACGCATGGGCTGTGTTCAGTGCAGCTGCTGTGTTGATGTCTGCCCGAAGAGCTGTTTGAATAATGTGGCGGGCTATACGTCGCCGGATGTCGTAAAGATCGTGGATACGTTCACGAAAGCAGAAGAAACTCCACAAGTGGAGGAAGCCCTAAAATCAGATGCCGTCTCGGTACCGGAAGCAACCGGCGCCGAATGAGAAGGAAAGATTCCCGCTTTCGCGGGAATGACAGAAGGAGAATGAAAAGGATGAAAAGAAGAATCGTAGTCGCCATTGCAGTTGTATTCGTTTTCGTATTCGCTTTATCGGCCTGTGGTAGCCGCAAGGCGGCTAGCGGTTCACCGCTCGTCATTGGAGTCGCGGGATCGCTCTCATCTCTCGACGTCAATCAGGAAGCCGGCATCCTCAATTATTATGTCACTGCGCTCGCGCAAGAGGGACTTGTTGGCGTCAACAATGACGGCGAACTCATTCCGACGCTTGCGGAGTCATGGACGGACGAAGAGCAGACGGTTTGGAAGTTCAAAATCCGTCAGGGCGTGACCTTTTCCGACGGAACGCCGCTGACGGCGGACGATGTGGTCTACTCGATCGAGAATGCGATGGATCCGACCGCCTCGCCGGGCGTCGCGATCTATTTCCCGGATTATGTGGAAAAGGCCGAAGCGACAGCCGACGATGAAGTGACCGTCACCCTTGACGGCCCGCATGCAAACTTTATTATCAGTGTATCGAATACGGGCGGTCTGTTTGTCCGGCCGCGGGCCTGGGGTGAAAGCGCCGACGCTCCCGGTTCGCCGCAGGATTTGCTCGTCGGCACCGGGCCGTACACGGCAACCGAATTTGAGCCGGGTTCGCATGCGACTTTTACGGCCAATGAAAAATGGTGGGGCGGTGAGGTGGCTCTGAAAGAAGTGCGCTTCGACTTTTTCGCGGATGAAAACACGAGGCTTCTGGCCTTCACGCAGGGCGACGTCAACTTCGCGCTGAATGTCCCGGTCGACCAGTCCGAACAGTGGGAAAAGGTGGACGGCGCGACGGTACAATTCCTTAACGACAGAAATTACTACGGTTTGACTTTTGATCCAAACGTTGCGCCTTTTGACGAGGAACACGTTCGCAAGGCGGTTGCCTACGCGATCGACAAAGAAGGCATCGTGAACGGCAGTATCCTCAAGGGTCACGGCACGCCGGCGACGGCGATCCCGGCGCCCGAGCAGTTTGCCGTCGCGATGGATGCGGAGGAAGCTGCCGCAAAACTCGCCGAGGTCACGCATTACGATTTCGATCTCAGCGCCGCCAAAGCGGAACTTGCGCAGTCGAGCGTGCCGAACGGCTTTGAAGCGACGATCACCTATCCGGATTCTTACCCGACGACAGGACAGGCTTCTCTTGTGCTCGCGGACGCACTCAAAGATCTTGGTATCACGCTTCATGTGAAGGAGATCCCGCTCGACCAGTGGCTCAATGAAATTGGAGGCGGGCAGGGCGTTGGCTGGATGATTTACGGACCGACCACGCTGGAACCGGGCGAGATCACAATGTGGCTGCTGGACGCGGAAGGCCCCGGCTACAATCCGGCCAACTGGACGAATGAAGAAGTCACGGCGCTGACGATGGAAGTCTTTGGCGCGCCGGATTTCGCGGCTCAAATCGAACCCACGCTGAAGTCGAACAGCATCGCACAGGAACAGGCGATCTACGCACCGGTTTGGTGGGGTCAGGCCGCCATCGCCTATCAAGGCGATACGCAAGTGAAGGACTACAATTCAATGTCGCTGCTCGGAAGCAATTGGCCGCAGCTGTTCGTTGACTGAAGTCCTAAAGTATCTTGACTGACGTCCTCAAATATATCTGCAAACGCCTTGCAGAGTTCATCGTTTCGATTCTCTGCTTGGCGTTTGTCATTTTTTCACTGCTGTATCTCGCTCCCGGCGATCCGGCACGGTCTTTGGTCGGCACGAAACAGGTCACACCCGAACTTTTGGCAACGATTCGTGAGACCTATGGATTGGACGACCCGTTTTTCGTGCAGTTCGGACACTGGGTGCAGGGCGCGGTTCATCTCGATTTTGGGAATTCGATTCGCACGGGTGCGCCGGTCACGGCCTATGTCGCGCCTCATGCGGCGGTCACTTTTGAGCTGGTGCTCATCTCGCTTATTTGCAGCGTGGTCCTGGGGATTTTCTTTGGCGTTGTTTCCGCAAAAGGTCGCGGCAAACTCCGCGATGATGTGATCGCCAATGTTTCGCTGGTCGGAACCAGCGCTCCCTCCTTTGCGGTCGGACTTTTTGTCCTGTATGTCTTTGCCCTGAAATTCGGCTGGTTTCCTATTTACGGAGTCGGCGAGGGCTTTGTCGATCGCCTGTGGCATCTTGCCCTGCCGGCAGCCTGCCTGACTTTTGCCGTCAGCGCACTGCTCATCAAAATCACGCGCTCGGCTCTCATCCCTGAGATGGAGAAGGATTATACGATGTTCATGCGCGCCAGATCCGTTCCGACGCACGAGGTCCAGGCCGCGCAGATTCGCAACGCTTCCGCGCCCATCCTGACAAGCGCCGGCTTGGTGCTGGCCAATTTGCTGGGCGGCACGGTCTTGGTGGAGAGTGTCTTTTCGATTCCCGGCCTTGGCAATCTGCTTGCCTCGTCCGTCACCTTCCATGACGTGCCGGTCGTGCAGTTCATCGCCCTCACGCTCGCATTCATCGTTTGCCTCGCCTCAGCGATCGTCGACATCCTCGCATATATCATCGACCCGACATCCCGTCGCCGCCGTATGCTGCGCAGCCGGGTCGCCGCCGAGAATTGGGATGACCCTGCGAATCCGCCGGCTTCCCTTCCTAATAATACGGAGGGCGGCGTGTCATGAACCGGACGATCGATACGCGGGCCCGTATGCCCCGCTCGGTGAAAATATCGATCGGCGTGTTGATCGTCATCGCCGCCTGTATGGCGTTTCCGAACCTGTTTGCCCCCGGCGCTTTGAATCAGGATATCGCCCAGGGCACCTTGCCGGCGTTGTCGCCCGGGCATCTCTTGGGGACGGACGCGCTCGGACGCGATGTACTCAAACTTTTGATCGCCGGCGCGCGCAGTGCGATGGTCGGTCCGATTTGTATCGCGGTCGGCAGTATTCTCATCGGTATTCTTCTCGGAACGATCGCCGGCTGGTATGGCGGTGTGGCGGACTGGATCATTTCTCGGTATGCCGACATCACCCTGTCGATGCCGACGCTGCTGCTTGCCATCGTTGCGGCCGGTATCATCGGCGGCGGTTACTGGGTGAGCGTTCTCGTGATGGTGATTCTCTACTCCCCCTTTGACATTCGCCTGGTTCGCTCGGCCGTGGTCGCGCAGAAAGGCAAGCCCTATATCGAATCAGCCCTGGTCATGCGTATTTCGACCGGACGTATTCTTTCGCGTCACATCTTTCCGAATATTTCGATGGTGGTCTTTGTCAATTTCTTTTTGAATATCGCATACGGACTCGTGTCGATGTCGTCGCTTTCGTATTTGGGCCTTGGGGTTTCGCCGGGCGATGCGGACTGGGGACGCCAGCTTTCGGATGGCCGGGGTGTGCTCTTTGACAATCCCGCTGCGGCTTTGTCCGCCGGTATCGCGATCGTAGTCACGGCTGTTTGCGTGAATATCGTCGGCAATTGGATGACAGAACGGAGCTCGCTCGAATCATGATCGATCTAAGCGTAACGAATCTTCATGTACGAATCGGTGCGTCTGAGATTTTGGACGGAATCGATTTTGTTCTGGATGAACCGATTTGCATGGCGATCGTCGGCTTGTCGGGCAGCGGTAAGACGATGTTTGCTCGGGCGCTGATGGGACTGTTGCCGGTCGGCAGTGAAGTGACCGGCGAATACTTGCTCGGCGGCGGGGTTTTCGATTTTAACGCGAAAGAAGCCGCTTGGCGGGAAGTACGGGGCAAGGCGATCGGTCTGATCATGCAGGATCCTTTTACGGCGCTTGACCCGCTTGGCAAATGCGGCGATCAGATCTTGGCCGGCGTTCCGAAAGATCGCAAAGAAGCGTTTGACGTCAAGGCGGCGCTTTCCGAAGTCGGTTTGCCGGCATCCGTGGAAGGGAGATTTCCGTTTGAACTGTCAGGAGGCCAGCGGCAGCGCGTCGTGATCGCGGCTTCGCTGGCGACGGAACCAAAATTGCTCATCGCCGATGAAGCGACGACCGCGCTGGATGTGATCACGCAGCAGGAGATCTTAGATTTGATCGATGGGATACGACGGGGGCGCGGTATGCCGTTGATTTTCATCACGCACGACATCGGTCTTGTCTGCAAATGGGCCGACCGTATCATGGTGGTGGAAAACGGCCGTGTCGTTGAAACGGGGCCCGCGCGCGAAATCACTCGGAATCCGAAAGAGGCCTATACGCGGACGCTTGCGGAGGCCGACCGTTTGCTTAACGGCGCGGTCTTGTCCGCGCCCGGAACGAGCGAGCGCATCGTACTGGCTGCGACCGGCCTGACGAAACAATTCGGAAAATTCCGCGCGCTTGACGCCGTTTCCCTTGAAGTGCGCGTCGGCGAATGTATCGGTGTGGTCGGCGAATCGGGCAGCGGCAAGACAACGCTGGCGCGCCTTCTCGTCGGGCTCGAACATCCGGACAAGGGCCGTATCGAATATTTTGGCAAAGGCCTGCCGCAGATCGTTTTTCAGGATCCGTATTCGTCGCTCAATCCCGCGCATACGGTCAGAGCCATCCTGACGGAAGCATTGCTGGCCGGCGGCTCACGCGGCAAAGGCGGTACGCAAGCAACACTCACGATAGAAGAGCTCTTGCAATTGGCGGAACTTCCGGCGGAATTGCTGGACCGCAAACCGGCACGCCTCTCGGGTGGGCAGCGTCAGCGCGTCGCGATCGCCCGCGCCCTGGCGCCCGGGCCGGAGGTGTTGATTCTCGATGAATCCGTTTCGGCACTCGACGTGGTGGTGCAAAATCAAATCCTTCAGACGATCAGCCGGCTGCGCCGCGAGCGGGATCTCGCGATCATCCTGATCACACACGATTTATCTGTCGTGCGGATGGTGGCAAGCCGCATTTATGTAATGAGTGAGGCCCATGTGGTGGAATTCGGCGAAACAGCTCGAATCTTCGCGGCTCCCCGGGACCCGTACACGGCGAAACTGTTGGCGGCCGCCGCCTATGCGGATATCCCGCGCGAAAACAACCCGTTGGCGGAGACGCCGCAGGACAATACCCGTACCCGGAATGAGGGGCAAATTAGTGAATGAGGGGTAAATTGGTGAAAAAGGCAGCTAGAGGGTGATACCGGAGGAGTTTTTATGAAGTCTGTTGATATTGGGACGGGGATCTGCACGGACAAAGCGATAAGTTTATATACAAACGGTCGTATTTATACGGTTGCCGGCGCGGACTGGGAGCTGCATCCAACGGAGTCGATGGCTGTTTTTGCGGACGGCAGCATTTTTGCAGTCGGATTTGAGACCGAGATCCGGGAAGCGATCGAAGCCGGCGACAATTTTATTATAGAGGAAATCGATTTGGGGGGACGAACGGTTTTGCCGGGTTTGATCGACACGCATGTCCACGCGCCGGGTTCGGCTTTGACGGAGAAGTTTGAGATCTATCTTTATAAGGAACGCGGTTTGCCCGGGACTTTGCGCGTGATCGAAGATTTTGTGAAGGCACATCCGGAGCGGGAAATCTATTTTGGAACCGGGTTTTTTATGTCGATCTTTCGCGGCGATTCGGATACGCCGCGCGTTTTGCTCGACCGTATCGAGGCGGGGAAGCCGTTTTTTCTTGAGTCTTCGGACGGGCACTCGCTATGGCTCAATACGGCGGCACTCGATCTTTACGGGATTACGGCGGACACAGAAGTGCCGATCGGCGGGAAGATTCATCTCGATCCGCTGACGGGGGAGCCGTCCGGGATTCTGACAGACGCACAGGTGCTTGCGAATCCGAAGCCGTCCTACACCTTTGCGGAGCAGGTGGAGGCTGCGCGGTATTATCAGCAAAAGCAGATCGCGTGGGGGCATACGGCTGCTTTGCATATCGCACCGCATTTTGGGAACCCGGAAGCGATCGCCGCTGTGGCGGCTGCGGGGGATTGGAAGATGCGCGTCAATATGTGCGCGCTCGCGGAGCCAGATCGGCTGATCGGGGAGACGCTCCAGGAGGCGCATGCTTATGAGAAGATGTTTGCGCCGTATGGAGATTTGTTCCGCACAACATCGGTCAAGTTTTTTGAGGACGGGGTGGTGGAAGGCCTGACGGCGTATCTGAACGAGCCTTATGAGGAAGCGGCTGCCGGTCGGCCGGACTATCGGTCTGAGTCGGTTTGGAAGCAGGATCAGCTAAAGGAAAGCTTCAAACTTGTGACGGCGGCGGGTTATCAGATCATCGTACATTCGATCGGCGACGCGGCGACGCGCGAGACGCTGCAAGCTTTGAAAGCCGCACGCGCGGAGGCTGCCGGTTCCGCCGGCGGACGGGAGACGCGTGATGTGATCACGCATTTGCATGTGGTTGGTGAAGCGGAGATCGATCTGTTGAAAGAGTTGGATATCATCGCGTCCTGTCAGCCGTTTTGGCATTTCAAGGAACCGTTCTGGCACGAGGAGATCGAAGTCGGACACCTCGGTGAAAAGCGTGCGATGGATGCCTATCCCGTTGCGACGATCTTGCATCGGGGAATTCCCGTGACCTTCTCGGGAGATTATCCGGCGTCCCCGACCAACAACCCATTTTGGGGAATCGATCACGCGGTGACGCGAAATCTTGCGACGGCTGAACCCTATGTGATTTATGGAATCGAAGATATCGAGTCGATGGACGACGAGCGTTGGCTTCGCAACCCGGGTGAACGGATCTCCGTGAAAGAGGCCATCGAAGCCTACACCATAGCGGGTGCGTGGCAGCTTTTCCGGGAGAACGAGATCGGCTCGCTCGAAGCCGGCAAGCAAGCGGACTTTATTGTAATAGATCAGGACATCTTTGCGATTGACCCAATTCACATCGATAGTACGAAAGTGCTCTCGGTCTATATCGCCGGAGAAAAAGTCCTTTAGATTTACGATGCATACGAAGAAGAATGTTCACCGGATATTGCTTATCCCATGAATAATAACAGACGAATATCTTAGCCGTGAGGCTGCGGAGCGATTAAAATCATGATATATTTCTTATGAGAAGAGGGGTTTCAAATGCATAGGAGGATAGGGCTATGAAGGAAGTAGTTATTGTCAGTACGGCGCGTACGCCGATCGGCGATTTACAAGGGTCGCTGAAGACGGTCGAGCCTGTTGAATTGGGAAAAATTGCGGCGAAGGGTGCAATCGAACGGTCAGGGGTTGACCGGAAAGAGTTTCAGGAACTGGCCACCGGTATGCTGTACAAGCACGGGCACAAGGGCAATCCCGCCAGGCAGATCCAGTTGGGTGTCGGCCTGCCGGAGGCGGGATATTCCTATACCATTGATCAGCAGTGCGCTTCGGGAATGAAGGCGGTCGAACTTATTACCGAATCGATCTTGCTTGGCAAGACCGACGTCGGCCTTGCCATCGGCCTCGAAAGCATGACAAAGGCGCCGTATCTTCTGAAAAATGCGCGGGAAGGCTATCGTCTGGGCAATGGCCCCGAGGTGATCGACACGATTTTGCAGGATGGCCTGATCTGCGCAATGGAAGGTTATCATATGGGCCTTACCGCTGAGAATCTCGCATCGGAATACGGCATTACGCGAGAAGAACAGGATGAACTAGCGCTGCTCAGTCATCAGCGCGCGATCGCCGCGCAGGATGCCGGGAAATTCGATGAAGAGATCGTCCCCGTTGTTTTGGAGACGAGAAAAGGGCGGCAGGTGATAGACAAGGATGAACATCCGCGGCGTGATATTTCTCTGGAAAGTCTTGCGAAGCTTCGGCCGGCCTTCAAGAAAGACGGCGGAACTGTCACGGCCGGCAATGCTTCGGGCGTCAATGACGCGGCTGCCGCACTCGTACTCATGAGTGCAGACAAGGCAAGGGAACTCGGCGTCACGCCGCTGGCCCGTGTCGTCTCTACCGCAAACTTCGGTGTGGAACCCCGTATCATGGGCATCGGACCGGCTTATGCGATTCCGAAGGCGCTGGATTTGGCCGGACTCAAGCCCGACGATATCGGGTACTATGAGATCAATGAAGCTTTCGCCGCACAGTTTCTCGCCTGCAACCGAGAACTGAAACTGGATTTGGAAAAGGTCAACGCCAACGGCTCCGGCATCGGGCTCGGACATCCTGTGGGCTGCACGGGTGCGCGTATCATCGTCGCTCTTATTCATGAACTGAAGCGCAGAGGCGAGCAGTATGGCGTGGCTTCACTTTGTGTCGGTGGCGGCCCCGCTATGGCTGTCGTAGTGGAGAATATATGACCTGACGGCGGCATACAGGGAGAAGAGCTACGCAAAAAACCGATCATCACGGGCCCGTTTGAAGCAGCGCCAGCTTTTTTGCTTTCGACAAACGTTTGATCTGCGCTTCTCTGGTCAGTGCCCGGCTGCGATCCGGCAGGATCTCCGTATATACTAATTTGACGGGTCTTCGTCCTCTCGTGTATTTTGCCCCGGCGCCGGTCCCTGCGTTGTGCGCTTTGAGCCGCTTTCCGAGATCATTCGTCCAGCCCGTATAAAGCGTACCATCACGACATTCGAGAATATATACATAAATCATTTCGTTACTCATTTGCACCAGTCGCTCGTCATCCTATATCATCTTACATCGATCTATATCAATCTATATCAATTGGCACGCCGGCCTGTGGTACGATGACTTCCACTTCGTTGTGCCGGTATGACATCGCCTCAAGGAACGCCGCAGTATCGACGCCATGTCCGGAAACCGGCGGAAAGGCGTCATCAAAATGATCCAATAATATCTTGCGCGGGAACAGTTTTTTCGCGAGGGTGAGCGCGGTGCCCACCATATCGGTATGCCCCTGATACGGCAGAATAAGACAGTCCGCACGCTGCCGGTAAGTTTCCTTTGTATCGAGCGACATGCTGCCGATCACCTGTACACATTTGCCCCCGTCATAGTTCGCACCGAAAGCCCCGCCGCTTGCTTTGGCTGTGCCACAGGCGTGGATTTCGAAAATCACGGCCTCTCCTCTTTCCGGGAAGTTTTTGTGGTGCTGCAGAATCAACCGGCGGCCCCGTTTATACTGAAACATTCTCCGGTTGAATAGTGTCCGGAGGACAAGCGGCGGGTCAAACCGCACATGCCGTCCCTGCTTCACGTCCGCTTCAAATGAAGGAAGAGTCGCAGGCCCAGACTGAGGAGTTTCGCGGGAAAAGGACAAATGGTCACCCGGTTTGATGACAGTAATTTGTGATTCCGACACTCCGTATTTCCGAAGCGTTCGGGCCGGCGTCTGCGTACAATAGATTTGTACATCCGACCGCACGGCGAGTTCCGGCACATTCAGCAGATGATCCAGATGTCCGTGCGTGATCAAAATATGCTTCGCGTTTAACGCCAAATACGTATCGATCGAGGTCGGGTTTTCGGCTCCGTCAAACGGCACAAAAGGGTCAAACAGCAGCCGCTCACCATTTTCTTCTATTAAAATAGAAGCATTATTAAACCAAGTGATTCTCATATAAGACAGTATACCAAACTGCCATACCTGTTACTGTCAACCCAGTCATTTTGCGCCGAAGGTGCAGAATCCATATAACAAGACAGAGGGACAGGCCCTCTGTCCTGCTGTGCGGGCAAGACAGAAGGCCTGTCCCTCTGTCCTGTGTCCTGCAGAGTAAGAAGTTTATTTTCGCAATCGCTTTCCTGTAAATTCAGTGACGGAAAATTTTAATACGGCGGTCTGATCAAGCACTTTGTCCGGAAAATGAAACGTCTTTTCCGCGCTGAGTCCGCGCATAAGCTGTGTGAGCCCGTGAATCTTCTCATCTTTTTCTTCGCACACGGAAATAAGTCCGCTTCCTATGATGCTTTCGTAATTCATCGAATAATTGCAGGGTTCGGTTCCCGGCTTTAGTTCATGGGAGCAATCCATCTCGAAGCAGGCGTTTGGATTCTGCGCAATGAAGTCGAGTTTGCGTCCCTCCTTTGCGCAATGGAGATAGAGTATGAGATCATCGCCATCCATTTCGTAGCCGAAATTCATCGGTACGATATACGGAACGCCGCCGAGCGCAAGCCCGATGCGGCAGACGTCACACTTCTCCAAAATGGCGATGAGTTCGCCTCTGTCTTTGACTTCCCGATCCGCCTTTCTCATCATTGTGTTCTCCGTTCCCTTGCGCAGCTTTCCTCATATCCTCATAATATAATAGAGATTATTTTAGCATAGAAATATGGATTCTGCGCCGCAGGTGCAGAATCCGGCATACAGGCGCAAGCTTGTGATAACATATTATTGTGAGCCGGCTTAAGTATATGAAAAATATACCATCTCTGAATGGGAAAGCGGCTATCGTGATCGGCACGGCAGGGATTGGGTATAGGAGAGGACGAGGGCGAAAATGGAAACGAATACGAAGATCACACAGATGATACGGGCATTGCTTCAGGACGAGGGCGTCTCACTTTACGGCTTTGCCGATTTGCGGGACCTACCGGCGGAGCAGCGGGACGGGTTTGATTATGGGATATCGATTGGGCTTGCGCTCGACAAAGATGTGCTGCGGGGCATTGCGGATGGCCCGACCCCTGACTACCATGCGAATTACGATCGATTGAACGAGCGGCTGGACGCCTTAAGTCTTTTGGCGGAAAAGACACTGATCGAACAGGGATTTAAAGCGCAGGCGAACACACGGGAGTTCGTGGGGTCCGGCGAGGTGATCGATGGTACGAAGCTGCCTCACAAGACGGTCGCCACACGGGCGGGGCTTGGCTGGATTGGCAAATGCGCCCTGCTGGTGACAGAGTCCTTTGGCTCGGGTATTCGTATCTCCAGCATCCTGACCGACGCGCCGCTGGAAGCGGCTGACCCCATCAACACATCCCATTGCGGAAATTGTCAGGTCTGCAAGAATATCTGCCCGGCACATGCGATCTCCGGCACGCCTTGGGTTGCCGGTCTGCCGCGCGAACAATTTTGGGATGCAAAAGCCTGCAGAAAAACCGCCCGCGCCCGTTCCATTGAACATCTGCGGGAAGAAATCACCCTCTGCGGTCTGTGCATACTCCGGTGTCCCTGGACGCAGAAAGCGCTTTCGGCTTCTGTTCCAACAGAATGAGTGAACAGGAACGGATTCGTGGTATAGAGATGTTATAGAAATCTAGAAATCTAAATTGTGCAAGCGCAAGCTGCGATAATTGTGTATAATAAATCTATAATCGAATAGCGCACGTGAAGGGAAGCAGGTTTGAATCCTGCGCGGTACCGCCGCTGTATTCGGGGAGCAAACGCCCACCGTCCGGGGAAGGATGGGAAAGTCACTGGCAGAGGTGCCGGGAAGGCTGGGTGAAGAGCTACGATCCGTAAGTCAGAACACCGGCGCGGGCGTAATACCAAGCAGCCCCCGGGTAGGGGCTTTGTTCGGGAAAGCCAATACGACACAGAAAAAACGGTCTGTCTCACTTGAGACAGGTCGTTTTCTTTTCCGGCAAGGCAGACTCGGCGTGGAGAGGAGAACCATGAACAAGAAACTTATCGCGTTGTTATTGACCCTGTTGCTCGCAGTCGGGATCTTGGCGGGATGCGCCCCGAAACCGGAAGCGCCGGTGCCGGATTCCGGCAGCGCCGCGGCCGCAGAGCCGGCGGGCCCGGCGGAAGAACCTGCTGACACGGGCATCACCGTGACAGACATGACCGGCCGCGAAGTCAAGCTTGAGGCCCCGGCGGAGCACGTTGCCTGCCTGACTGCGGCCGATGTTGAAATCATCTATGCTGTGGGCGCCGGAGACACTCTGGTGGGGCGCGGTGAGTATTGCAACTATCCCCCCGAAGTCTTGGACGTCATTGCGGTCCAGTCCGGTATGGAAACGAATGTGGAACAGGTCATCGCCCTCGAACCTGATCTGTTGATCATGGATACGATGGCGCAGTCGGAAGAACAAATCACGCAATTTGAAGACGCGGGAATCCCTGTCTTTGTAACAGATGCAAAAACCATCGACGAGACCTATCTGTCGATCGAACTCATCGGCGTTCTGTTGGGGAAAGAAGCGGAAGCCGTGAAAGTCGTGGACGACATGAAGCAGACCTTGTCGGATCTTGGAACCAAAGCGGAAGCGGCTGCGGCCGGGGGCGGGGAGCAAACCATTTACTTCGAAGTCTCACCGCTTGAATTTGGACTTTGGGCGTCCGGCAGCGATACGTTCATGAACGAGGTCGCCGACATTCTCAAACTGAAAAATATCTTTGGCGACATTCCCGGCTATCCGGAGATTTCTGAGGAGCAGGTGATCGAACTCGATCCGGACTATATTCTGACCGTTGGGATGTATTTCGGCGATGGTCCGACGCCGATAGAGAGTATTCTTTCGCGTCCGGGCTGGGCGGGTATCACCGCGGTGAAAAACAAGGCGATCCTCAACCTGACAGGCGATGAACTTTCGCGTCCGGGTCCGCGGCTTGCGGAAGGAGCAAAGCTATTGTACGAATTCGTCTATGAAGGCGGCGCGGCAGAGCCGGATGCCCAGTAGACTTTCGATGGCGAAAGCGGAGACAGAAGTATGCGCGAAAGCGCAAACAGAAGCGTGAACAGAAACGTGAACGAAAAGCGAAATATAGGGAAGCTTCGGCGGGAAGGTTTTCGCCCGCCGGAGTACTTCGCTTTCATGGTCGTCCTGGTCGCCTGTATTCTTGTATGCGTTGCCGTCGGCAGTGTGAATATCCCGCTACAAGAAACAGCGCAAATTCTATGGAATCATTTGACAGGTCAGCCACAGCCCGAAGGCACCGCTGTTGCGATCATCGTATCCACGAGACTGCCTCGCGTATTTTGCGTGGCGCTGGTGGGCGCGGCGCTGTCCATTGGCGGCGGCGCGATGCAGGGCTTGCTGAAAAATCCGCTGGCAGACGGCACAACGCTTGGCGTCTCGAGCGGCGCGTCGCTCGGCGCGATCCTTTCGATCGCCTTCGGGATACAAATCCCCGGCCTGCCGTTCGCGGGGACTGCCGGCATGGCGATGGTCTTTGCTTTCGGCTCACTGATGATTATCCTGTCGTTGGCCTACCGCTTGGATTACAGCCTATCCACGAACACGATCATCCTGCTCGGCGTCATCTTCACGATGTTTATTTCGAGCATCGTAGCGCTGATCACGACCTTTGCTGCCGAGCGCGTGCACAGCATCACATTTTGGCTCATGGGTTCGTTTGCGGGCGCGACATACGGCAACGCGATCATGCTGGCGGTGGTCCTCGTGATCTGCGGCGCCATCATCCTGCTGCGCGCACAGGAACTCAATGCCTTCGCGATCGGCGAGGAAAACGCGCGTCACATCGGTGTCGATGTCCGCCGCGTGAAGATGATCGTCATGATCGCGGTCTCAGCCCTGATCGGTGTCTGTGTTTCTGTAAGCGGGACCATCGGGTTCGTCGGCTTGGTGATACCGCATATGCTACGCCTCATTGTCGGACCGAATCACAAACGGCTATTGCCCTCTACTCTCTTTGGCGGTGCGATTTTCTTGCTTCTTGCCGACCTCGCTTCGCGCACCATCTTTTCGCCGCGGGAATTGCCGATCGGCGTGGTAACAAGTTTCGTAGGCGCCATCGTATTCTTGTCGATCTTTTATCGCGCGAGGGTCAAGCCATGAGCAGGGGCAACAAGACAGAGGGACAGGCCTTCTGTCCTGCTGACACAGGACAGAAGGCCTGTCCCTCTGTCTTGCCCTCTGTCTTGCTGGAAGCGCAGGATTTGACCGTGCAGTATGGGGACACTGTTATTGTGGACGGGGTTGGGTTCACTGTGTCGGAAGGGGACTGGCTGATGATCGCCGGGCCCAATGGTGCAGGAAAATCCACGATCGTCGGCGCCATTTCGGGCAGCGTGCCCTATTTCGGTGGGATCACCTGCATCGGGAGGGACGTCAAGGCGTACAAGCCGCAGGACTTTGCCCGTCTGACCGGTGTGCTGTCACAACGGGTTTCCGTGGGGTATTCCTTCACCGTGGAGGAGGTCGTGCGCCTCGGCCGCTATGCCTATTCCCGCGGGATCTTCGCGGGAGGCTCTGACGCGGATGACGATGCGGTAGATTTGGCGATCGAGCGAACGGGGCTTGAACCTTACCGCAGACATTCCGTGTTGACACTTTCAGGCGGAGAATTACAACGTACTTTTCTCGCGCAAATTTTTGCACAGGAGCCAAGAATCCTCATTCTCGATGAGCCGACCAACCACCTGGATCTCGTTTATCAAAAACAAGTTTTTGCCCTGATCGGCGAATGGCTGAAAGAGCCGGGGCGTGCGGTTGTCTCGGTGGTGCATGATCTTTCGCTGGCGAAGGCCTACGGAACAAACGCGCTCTTGCTGCACAAGGGACGCTCCGTCGGGTTTGGGCCGGTATCCGAAATCCTGTGCGCGGAGCGGCTCGACTCAGTATATGATATGGATGTCTATGCATGGATGCGCACAATGTTAGCACAATGGAAGTGATGAGATGAACGGACAAACTACAGAAAAAACGCAGCCCGGATTGATTCATATTTACTATGGCGGCGGCAAAGGAAAGACGACGGCGGCGATCGGACTCGCGTGCCGCGCGGCCGGACGGGGGCGAAAAGTCGTCTTCTGTCAGTTTATGAAAGGATCGGAAACCGGGGAGATCATAGCGCTCACGAAACTCGGCGTGGTGATCATTCGCTCGGCGGATGATCACGGTTTTCGTTGGGACATGGATGCAGGGAGGCAATCAGCCTTTGGCGAACTTCAGCGTCACCTGCTGTCGGATGCCGCACGTACTGTGACGAATCCGGAAGACGGGCGGCGTCCCGACCTGATCGTTCTGGATGAATCGCTCGACGCGCTGGGATCCGGCTTGATCTCGGAAGAGGATTTGCGCGCGTTGCTGAATGTAAGGCCGGCGGAAATGGAATTGGTCTTCACGGGCAGGAAAGCGCCCGAATGGCTGGAAGAAATGGCGGGATATATCACGGAAATGAAGAAAAAAAAACACCCTTGGGACAGCGGTATCTGCGCCCGCGATGGAGTTGAATATTAATATGGATTACACAAGCGAAAACAAGAACGAAGAGAAAGGCGAAATCATCCTCGTCACGGGAGGCGCCCGCAGCGGGAAGAGCCTATATGCAGAAGCCTTAGCGTCAGAACCGCGCGGTGCCGGCGCCGAGGGACAAACAAGCGTCCTGTATCTTGCAACGGCCCGGGTCACAGATGATGAGATGGCTGACCGGATCCGTCGACACCGCGTACGCCGGCCGGAGGGCTGGCTGACGTGGGAGAGCCATCGTGATTTTGCGGCGCTTATCGCTGCGGATGACCAAGCGTCTTTCTCGGTTGGCGATTATGACACGATTCTCGTCGAGGACCTCGGCAATTTGCTTATGGGTGTATTATTTGATGAAATTCCCGATGCGGATACGTGCGCGCTCACGGAGTTCGACCGCGTTGAGGAGATCGTTATAAACGAGATCACGACCCTCGCCGCTTTCGCCTGTGCGCAAGGCAAACGCCTGATTCTTGTCACGAATGAAATCGGCCTCGGCTTGGTGCCGGCGTACCGTCTCAGCCGCTATTATCGCGACATTTTGGGGCGGGCAAACCGCATCGCAGCGGAGCTCGCGAACCGCGTCGTTTTCCTGGTTTCCGGGATTCCCCTGACATTGAAGCCAGCCTCCGAAAAATAGTCTCTTGCAATAAAAGGAATATTCTGATACAAACCCCATCAAGATATTCGAGGATGAAGGGTGGAGTTATTTTTCGGAAAACGCTTGATTCCAACTTTTATTCATGTTATGATACAAAGAAGATTCAATATATTACAAAATTTCGGAATGTTTGAGTGTTCGGTGGGAAGATTCAGCAAGGCCATTCATGTCTGAATGTATGATGTCCGGGGAGGAATTGCGAATGGTTGGGAACGAGTTGCTTTCAATTAAGGACTTTGCAAAACTGACGGGAGTAAAAGAAGCGGCTCTTCGTTATTTTGACAATCTCGGCCTTTTTTCACCTTTCAAGCGCGGGGTGAACGGTTATCGCTATTATTCCCCGCAGCAGATCATCACAATCAATTCGATCAACCTACTGCTTGATTTGGGCATGCCCACGAAAGAAATTTCGGAAATCGAAAGCAACCGTACGCCCGCGCTGATGCAAACGGTTCTCACGCGCAAGGAAAACGAACTGGAGACCGAACTACACCGCATCGAACGCGCCTACAATGTGGTGCACACCCTGCGCCGCATGATCTCGCTCGGATTGGCAGCGGACGAAAATATCATCGAAACCCGCTATATTGATGAACTTCCGTTCGTGATCGGTCCTGAAAACGATTTCGGTACGTCGAAAGTATTCTATGACGCCTTTCTTCGCTTTTGCGATCAGGCGCCGGCCTACCGCATTGACTTGCGCCTGCCGGTGGGCGGCGCGTTTCGGGATTTTGACAGCTTCATGGCGGCCCCCTCGGAGCCGACCTGGTTTTTCTCCTGCGATCCCAAGGGCCTCGACAAGCGAGTCGCCGGCAAATATCTCTGTGCCTACGGGCGCGGCTATTACGGCCAGTATGCCGAAGCCGTGGCGAGCATGAAAGCCCACATCGACGAACGCGGCCTCAAGCCGAACGGCCCCGTCTACATCATCTATCTGTTGGATGAATTGTCGGAGCTCGATCCGGACAATTATTTGGCGCAGATCCTGGTGTCTGTCGAGTAGTCAGTCCGGAGTTTGCTGAACAGCCAACCGAGTAGCAGCCGGCCATCCGATCAATCTGAGAGCCGCCTGCAGATCAGTCAATCGGTCAATTTGTCTGTCTGAAAGCGGTAAAGCAGCAGCGCGATCAACGTCTTGCCGTCGTCGATGACGCCTTCTCCGATCATTTTGTAAAGCTTGCCGGGCTCGTACTCTTCCGTTTCGAGCGCTTCGTTTTCGTCGAAGTCGGTCTCGCCCGCCGTCAGTCCGCTCGCGAAATAGATATGTAGCAGTTCCGTCGAATAGCCAATAGTCGGATAAAAAGCAGAGACGTGTTTCACCTCCTCGGCCGTATAGCCGGTTTCCTCACGGAATTCCCGGCGCGCCGCCGCAAGAGGATCCTCTCCGGGATCCAATTTGCCGGCCGGCAGTTCAAACACCACTTTTTCGGGTGCCTTGCGGTATTGCCGGACCATCGGGATCCGCCCCTCTTTTGTCACCCCGAGGATCACGACCCCGCCGCCGTGCTCGACGATCTCCCGGTAGCTCGTCCGCCCGTCCTTGACGGTCACCTCGTCTCTCCGTAAATTGATGATGGCTCCTTGATAAATCATTTCGCTCGACATCGTCTTTTCTTCAACAATCATCGTACTCTCCCATTATTCTCAACAATCATGACACACATGTTTTCTTCCATAATAATACACGACTTTTCTGTTTGCGGTATTTTAACATTTGTGGTGTTACAGTCAACTACAGTCAACCGTCATTCTGCGCTGAGTAACGTTCAGAGAAAGCCAAAGCGTATCGCCGCGAAAACTCATCAAAATCGTTACAGTTCACAGGGTACTGCCTATACAAAATGCGCCCCTACAAAAAATGGGCATTTACAATAAAACAAAAGCACGGCACTTTGGGCAACTTCGTTAACTCACTTCGCTCAACGTTCGCTGCGC
>BNUG01000031.1 GCA_025997195.1 Clostridia bacterium
TTTACAATGTGACGAGGATCCAGAAAAGGCTGGGCTACCGGTCTCCGAAGGAATTCCTCAGATCATTGGATTGGAAGGAGTTATTGGCTGTTGCTTAGAAAACTGTCGACAAAAAAGTTGACGTCCCTGTTGCAGATAGACCGCATATTATGTTGAGTAGAGGGCAACGTAATGAAATAGCCTACAAGGAATGCAAACGCAGATACAAAGCAGAGTATTGAGTATTGATGGCGTAATGGCGGGAGTATACTATTGTTAGCAAGAGAGCGAGCAGGAATTTACAGGAGAAACTTATCAATATGGCAACAAAGTATACAACATCTTTTGAAAATGCTCTAATAAGTTGGGAACAGATAGCCGATAAATTTATTGCTTCTTTAAAAAGCAATATCAAGGCTTTATCTAAAATAAATTTTGATTATGAAAAAGTCATTGTTCGGGTATGTGCCAAAGAACTTGACGGGCGGAAAAAGCGTTGCGGACAAGGGCCTCTCTATAGTTCACAAGTTAGTATTAGTAAAGAAGATGCAGAAACAGTGTGGGAATTATTCGACGAATTTGTAGCAAAACAGGGACTATCACCTGCGGAGCGTCTATCAAATAACGAGGAAGGACTTCGGCGTTATGATTTTCAATCTATTAGCATAGAAACAGGTGACAGACTTATTTGTCGCTTATTTTTGCCAAGCGAATGGAACGGCGAGGGGCATATTAATTTGAGAGTATTTATCGGTCCTCGGTTCCGGACAATAGATTTAGTTGGATTGGGTAAGTTATAAATGGAATATAAAACCACATTGGACTGAATTAGAAACTGACGGAGAGTAAAGAAATACGATGAACAATTCAAAAGAGGAATTTATCAACATATTGCAGGATTTAGCATTATGCAAAATATCACCTGACGAATGGCGTTTGTGGTGGAGCGAAAACGAAACGTTTGTGGCAGGTTTTTTGAAGCGAGGCGAGTATTTGCGAATAAAACCCCGCTCACAGGATCTTGTTTGGCTGCCGATTTTAACCAGTCAAAAAGGAGCTGTGAAATATTTAAGCGACAATAATATTCCTTTCTCACAATCCGACGATTATTTGAAAAATCATTTGAACGAGTTGGAGTATTTTATTAACTTTTCCGAAGAAGGAGCGGAAAAAAGATTTAACATTCTGAGAAAGGAAATTCCTGAAATTTTCCACCGCTATCCAAAATTCTCAGATTCATTGAAAAATTGTTGCTCAGAAAGCTACACAGTCAAGGCGGGGATACCCTTCAAGGAAATGGACGTGTTTTTGAAATCCAGAAAGATAGAACTACCGCAGGACATCATTGAGCTTTTTCAAGTCGTATCTGAAATATCTTTAGACGGGATTCATATTTCCTTGAATACACTTTACACGATTGACATAGAAGACAAATCTTATTGTGTATTGGGCGAGTTCTGTAAAGAATCTGACGGGGATTTATTGCTCTTAGACTTATCCGAAAGCACCGCCAAATCAACAATATATTACTACGCACATGAACAAAATGAGGTGAAATGGCTTAGGAACGATATTGATGATTTAATGGAAAAAGAGTTTGTTAATTATTTGAAATCATAGTTATAAATTGGAATTTATGCAGGAGAACGAATGAACCAAATAATTGCTGAACATTGGAATAAAGAGAAACATGAATTGCCCGGCTTTAATTGTATTGTGTATCCAAACGGAGTTGTGACGGTTCTGAATTGTTGTAGTTTGCCAAATTCCCAAGCAAAAGAGTGTAAATATTTTTGCTATCCGAGATGTGACACAACAATAGACAACATTGAAAAATATGATGCTTCAGAATGGACGCTTGTGGATGAATGGGTAAGGATCGAGCATGAGGGCAAAATATTCATTGGCGGCGATGGTACAATGGGTAACTTTGGGTTTATTGCTCATATTGGCAGCAACGATGATTTAATATGGGGGATTTGCTTTGGGGACTCGAACCCTATAAAAGAATTAGCCGTCAATGATAATACATTGTCTGCTGTTAATGAGCATTCAGAGGTATACATTTCGGTCAATCTTAGCGATCTTACAGAGATAATATGGACTGATTTACGCTAATCATAAGTGAGTATTGTTACTATCAACAAATTCCGGTTTGGCGGCGAGTTTCGCTCGCTCGGCTTGCTTTGAGCGGAATCATCAGTCGGTAGCAGCCGCACAAAACGGTTTCATTCCCACCTCGGCGGGGGTATAATATGAAGAACTGGCACCGAAACTTCGGAAATGGTTCAAACGTAATGATCAGGAGTAAATGTTTTTGTCGAAATGAAGTTTTTTTATATTGGGAGAATACATGGTTGGGCACTCATTCGTCATGGGGATGGGGTTTATCCGTCTTATCACAGGTCGGTCATTTCATTTTTAATTCAACTTTTTCTGTGTGCCGGACTCTCTATTTTTTGCTATTTCAATGGTTACCGGCTCATAGATAACAATCCGCCGCTCTATGTTTTCGCCGTCATTTTTGTCTTGCTCTATCTGCTTGCAAGTTTGCTTATTCGTTACATTATATCGCCACTTATTGGGTCAACTAAGACACAATATTTTGAGAGAATTGAAAGTGCAGGGGTTATTGGTTTGCGCGGCGGTAGACCTACACTCAAGGGTATGAACGGTTCAGGTTTTCGTCTTCGCTGCTACGTGTGTTTCGAAGGCGATTCAGCACTTTATACTATCCAATATTCTTTATTTAAAAAACTGACAGGGTGTCAACAAAAGATTCCAAATATTCCAAGCAAATTTGAGGTAAAATCGGACAGGCAATATCACTACACTAAAATAACAGGTATGTTCGGACTTGTACTTTTGAAGCTCCAAACACAGGAAGAATGAACAACGAGCGGATGCGTGAGGACTTTTAAGTCCCCTTAATCATCAGTCGGCAGGTGCGACACAAGCTTGTTTCATTCCCACCTCGGCGGGAGTATGATATTGTTATAAGAGAGCGACAAATTGGAATTTGTCGTGAGTGTAAATATTAGCCATCTTTTTATTGAAAGGGGTGTTGATGTGAGTTATGATTTGGCTTTCTGGAGAAGAAGTAAATTGACAAAAACCGCTATGTTGCTTGAAACATATGAATCTATCTGTGCCGGAAACGACCACTGCTCAATGACATTTTTTGATTCGCAGAGCGTATTGAATGACCTAACAGAATCTTTTGGCGATTTGAATGATTTTGAAAGTGATAGCCCAGTTCCGTTTACAATGGATATTGGTCAAGGTGAAAACGGCAATTGGATTATATTGAATTGCGTATATTCAAAATCGCAGCAAGTAATAAATAAGTGCGTAGCAATTGCCACCAAAAATAATATTATGCTCTATGACCCTCAGCGAGTATGTGTTTGGAACAACAAGCGCCCAAAGTAGGAACTGTGCAATATGTTGCAGGCTCACCAAATCCCAGTTTGTCAGGATGTTTGAGAAGTCCGCTGTTTATGTATCGGTTCTTTCCCTGCGTTTTCTGCGGCGGCGCAAAACGGTTTCATTACCGCCTCGGCGAGGGTATACTACTATATAGAGCGACAGTAATTTGACGATTGAACTTATACGGAAGAAGAATATCATATAGCAATAAATGAATATAAGAATTTGTTGAAAGGTTAAGATTGTGGACGAGCAAAAACACATCATAAATGAGCTTGGGTTGGATAAATATGAGACAAAAAGCTATGGGATATATTTCGAAAAGAAAATCAATGGCTCTGTGTTGAACGGAAGTTTTGACGGCAAAAAAGAAGAAATCTTACCTCTGCTTCCTCATATAAAAAAGGTGTTTGGAGATTTTTCACAATTTGATAAAAAAGCGCATACTCTTATCCAGAATAAGAGTCCCGATGAAGATGCAAGTGAACTGGTTGCAGGAGATATAATCTTCTACTCAAACGGAGATTTCTCTATCGGATACGATGCAGGGGATTCTCCTGCCGGCGAGTTGTATCTCTATGTGAAATTCGATTCGGATTTCACGATGTATGCAGAATTAATCTATGAATGTTATTAAGCAAATTCCAACCATCAGGCTGTTTGAAGTCTGACCTTGTTTACATATCCGGTTCTTTCCCCTGCAAAACGCCCCGGCAGGGTGTATACTATTGATAGCAAGAGCGAAAAGCAGTGGATAGAAGATCCCGGCGGCACTGCCGTATGCCCATATTGCGGCACGGATTCTGTTATCGGAGAAAGTTCCGGTTACCCAATAACAGAGGCCTTTCTAAAATCAATGCACGATTATTGGTGTGAAGAAACACATAAGTAACCAATCTAATAGAATGTAAGGTACAGTAATAATTTGAAAACAAACGAGATTATAACTATTGACGGTACCCAATATCGTTATTTGGGAAACGGTTGCAAAGCGACTGGCACAAACGCTGGATGGAGGATGTCACAAGATTTGTATTTTCGCTGTGTTGGGTGTGGTTATATGATGAATGGTGACCCAAACACAACTGATAGTTGTACTTGCCTTAAGTTGCACAAAGATGGTGATGCCGGTAGATTTGGCTCATCGTTAGGCGACGATGCTATTGAGGTATATTGCAAGGTTTGAATTTGAAACCAAATTTACAAATTCCAATTTCATCCCCACCGCGGAAGCGTATAATATTACTATATGAGAAGGAGATATTGACATGATTAATGCAGAAAGGATTTGGAACTGGAGGCGCGGACTAAGTATAGAACCGGATTTAAATTTATTGTACAAACGTCCCCGTGTTGATTATAGAATTAGTGAATATGTAATTGAATATATAGATAAAAAAATACTGAAACAAAAAAATATTATGCAGAAAGGACGGTATCGAATATGTTTAAGCATGGGCATTCGTGAAAAAAATGAACATTATTATATAAAAGACAATAGTTACAATACGGAAACAACATTTTTTTCTGCTAATTGTTCTAACAGGACACTTGGCGGAGAAAAATATAAGGATATTTTTTTAGCTTGTACCTCATTTAAATTAAACGAAAAAATAAAACCAATAGAATATGCAAATATAATATATGACATGATAGGAGTATATTTAATAGATTATTATAAAAAAATAAATAAAGCGGAAATGGATACAATAAAAAATGGAATGGATTATGATTTTATTGAACAGTATAAATATCCGGCCCCATTTGAAAATCAAAAATATGTTGCAGATAAATCTGAAACTATAAAATTTATAAAAACAGACGGAATAGAAACAGAGACAAAGGAAATAAGATTCAAAGAAGAATATATTAAATATTATAGGGAATAAAATTCTCAGATTTCCTTGCCTGTCCGCAGTATCTCTTTCACAAACGGATTGTCGTTTTGTAATTCTGAAGTCGGGAAACCGTGCGGCTCAATGTCCACATCGCGATAGTTGATGGTCAGTCGGCAAAGTTGGCGTAGCACGTCAATGGACGTCTTGCCCTCAAATGCGGAAGAAAAGAAGCACAAATCAATATCGCTGTCGTCGTTCGCCGTATCTTTCGCGTAAGAGCCGAACAGATAAACGTGGTCAATCGGCATGGCGTTTTTCACATCAGATACATAGCCGCTCACGACGCGATTCAGGGTTTTTGCGTCAAGAGCCATGCGAACACCTCCTTTGTCTGGTTCAGGTAATCCTTTGCCGTCGCTTCGTCCGTGCTTACGGAGAGTTTCTGCTTGAAGTCGGCATACCGCCCATTTAGATAGAACGAGCGCAAATCCTCAAACAAAATGTCAAGGTCATACTGCGCTATGTCGAGCCAATATTCATATTTTTCTTGCGCGTCCATCGTCAAATCACCTCTGCGATTGCTTTTATGATATTTTACCATAAATGATGTAACAAATCCGTTTCATTCTCACCCCGGCGGGAGTATACTATTTGATAGCAAAAGAGCGACAGGAATTTGTAAGGGAATGGATTTGTTTTTCATAGGTGCGATGATGAAGAAACCCGTCACGTGCAAAAACCAAAACATGATACGTGCAAAAAACTAAAACTGTTCTGTGTATTTATCAAAACCTATGATACACTTATCAGATGAAAGAAGATTACATTGCTCGCATATATGACGAACGCCTCAGTACCCTGCTGTCGCTTTTTGGCGGTGTCCTGGTTGAAGGTCCAAAGTGGTGCGGTAAGACCTGGACTTCACAAAATGCATGCAAAAGCGAACTTTTTATTGCGAATCCCAGTGACAACTACATTACAAAGAAATTGGTGAGCGCTGATGTTTCTGCCGCATTGACAGGCAATCATCCAAGATTGATAGATGAGTGGCAAGAAGTACCGGAAATTTGGGATGCGGTTCGATTTGAGATTGACCAATCGGGTCAAAGAGGTATGTTTGTACTCACTGGTTCGTCAAATCCACCTAAGGAAAAAACGATACACTCGGGAACAGGACGAATTGCACGTTTGAGGATGAGTCCGATGACATTGCATGAGACGGGGGCATCCAATGGCGAAGTCTCATTTGCACGTGTAATAAGCGAAGCACCTTGTCCTCGTGCGGAAAACCCATTGACACTCCTGAACATTGCAGAACATTGCGTTGGCGGTGGTTGGCCAACAAACATCAATACCCCAAAAGATTTCTTGCACGAACTACCATTGCAGTACATTCGATCATTACTCAATGAGGATATTAGCCGCTACGATGATGTTGAGCGCGACCCCGTAAAAATGGAATTTTTGCTGCGTTCTCTTGCCCGCAACAATCAGACACTTGTCTCTAAGAAAACATTGCTTGCAGACATCGGGCAGATGTCAGAACCGACACTAAATTCATATATAAATGTCTTAAAGAACCTATTTATCCTGAACAACATTCCTGCGTGGTCACCAAACGTCAGGTCTCGCAGCAGACTAAGAACGAACGAGAAAGTCCGATTTGTAGATCCATCGCTTGCAATCGCATCACTTTCTCTTAGCGTATCCAAGCTCATGGGCGATCCTGAAACATTCGGATTCATGTTTGAAAACATGGTATCACGCGACATACTTGCATATGCGGAGGTTATCAATGCAAAGGTGTTTCATTATCGCGAAGCAATGAACCAAGACAGAAAAGAGCTTGAGGTTGATCTTGTTGTTGAGACGAGCAGCGACGACTATTGTCTCATAGAAGTAAAATTAGGCGCAGCTCAAATTGATGAAGCCGAATCCTCTTTGCTGCGTGTTTCAGAAAAATTGGCAGCCGGTGGTGCGAAACCCCCAAGAGCCATGATGATTATCTGCGGTACAGTTCCTTATGCGTATACGATGAAAAGCGGCATCAAGGTCGTGCCAATCGGTTGTTTAGGATTATAGTGAGTAAACCAACGGTTTAGGATTCTAACGGCCGCAGGTGCGTCAGAAAACGGTTTCATTCACATTGTGCGGGGAGTTACTATTGTTATCAGAAAGCGATGAGCAACGCGGTAGGGTGTCAATATAGCCGGCAAGATGTCCCATATTTAGTTGGCGGTGCAATAAGAACAACAACCCAAAAATGAGACGGCTGCAAGAAATCATTGAATATAAGAGGAGCCAATATAGCGGATGACATGAAAAACAGGGGATTTGTCGTACGCAAGAGCAAAATATCCATTATTGTGGGCTTTTCGATTGTTGAACCGGTGCTGTCAGCAATCTTGGTTTTCCTCATCTATATGTGGTTTGATACAAAAGACGACCCCATATTACGGGAAAGCATTAATTTCCCGTTTGCATTATTTACCCTGATAATTATAGCTGTATTTTTTCACTTCGTTTTATTGATGGGGTTGTGCGGTAAATTTATTGTAAATGGTGATGATGTAGAACTGCACAGATTTTTGCGGCGAACCAAAACATTTCGTTTTACCGATATAAAAGAACTTCGTGACGTTACCGTTACCAAATGGTCACGTTTGCGTCATTATGGCGTGCGGGATTTCAAAATTGTCAGTCACGGGAATAAATGTTTGGGCTATCTGCAATCAAGCGATAGAAATTTCGATTTGTTTGTGAGAACATTTCACCGCAATGGTGTGAAATAATGAAAGTCGTACGTATTATTATACGGTTTCATCCCCCTTGCGTCGGGAGTATATTATAAGCATATAAACAAACGTGGTCAGAAATTTTTTATAAAGGACGGTACCTTATGGAACTGCAGCTTTTCTTTCCGAAAGGAAAATAAACATGAACAACACAACGCCAATCTTTGAAATCGAGGGCAAGCCGCGCAGAAAAGGCTTGAAGAAGCTACGGAGCTACGTCGCCCTCTACTCAGACCGGATCTGGAAGATGACACTTTTCCCGGTCTGGCGGAGAAGATGGAGCGGGCTTTGGAATATGAGTGGGCGTTCGTTGCGGAGAAACGCGCCTACCCCGATTCGGTCAAGTGGTTTTGCGCCTGCTGTGCGGTCGTGCAGATTTCGGGGCAGCAGAACCCCGCCATCTTTGGCGGTGCGTACAAAACCCCCGATGATGTGGCTGGGTGGCGCGAGGTTCTATATAACAGCTGGCAAATCAACAACAAAAATCATCTTCTGACTATGCTGCCCAAATTGCTGGACGGTCGGGCTGTAACAATTTATATGGCACAACGTTTGGTTTTGGATGGCGCAGACTTACAGGAAGCGATGGAGCGGTTCGCAGGCAATTTCTCTGAGGACGATTTGCCGGCGTTGGAGCAAGGCGTTCTCGCCGCAGGACACGCCGATGGCAATAAGGACAGCGACGAGTGGGAAATCTTTGATGCTATCGCCAACAACGGCGGCGAGCGCTGTATGTGGCTTACGCCCGGTGAGCATACACTTGGACTAACTTACCGATGGGATAAATTGAGCCTATTCGGTAAGCTCACGCCTTATGAAAACGCCAATCGAACGGTACAAGGCAAGAACGCAGAAAAACGTGTCGTGATGGAGGCGAATGGCGAATACACTCTGTTTTACGACATTGAGGGAGAAACCTACTGCCTTACTGCCGAGGATGACGGAGAACGGACTAAACACGGCAAGGGAATGTGAGAAGTCCGCGATGAAAAGATAGAGTATAATAAAAGAAATGAATTACGAATGCTGATTTCAGGAGGCGGGATATATATGACGGCGAGCCAAAAGGATTTTGAAGCCTTTCAAAGCAAATATCAGACAGAAGAAAAAGAAATATTGGTGCTTACCGATGACGGCGGCGGCGGAGCAGGTAAATTCTATGATTCGTGGGATTCTTCAAAATATTTTTTAGCCTATTACGATATTGCTTTAAATGAGCTGAAAAAGGGCAAAGGGCGTATTAACTGGCTTATTTCTGATGATGAAAATCGGGAACATAGTTTTTGTTGGCCCCACTATTTTATGGATGGAGTGATCTATCGTCTTAGGGTTAGGGAATTGGCCGATAAAACAGTCCCCGAAGGTCGCTTGCCATCGGCGTACAATCGCTTTATGGTAGTTGAAGTCCTTGAAGAAAATGCACACAACGATGAGTTGGCTTCCATTTTGGCGGAGTACAGGAAACCGGTAATACTCTCCGACAAGGTGTTGGGCGAATTTGAACTCAACAAAAACCTGAGATTGTTTGGTGGCAGGATACAATGGCTCGGAAGAGATGTTTCCGTATCGCTTGAAGTCAATCCGGACAGCAGAGGTAGTTGGACAAAGGCGATGAATGTATTGCGTGTTTTGTTCGGGCAACAGGAGCAGCGTGACGCTGAGTTTCGCGCGTTCGCCGCCGGGCAGCTCACCGAACTTGCAAACGATTGGCGTCAGGATGAAGATACTGCGGAAATATCAAAGGCCGACTTCATAAGCCGAATACATCTTTCAGAATTAGCCGTAGACCCAAACGGAAACATTGCCGCCTACTACACGGATGATGATATGTTCTTGGGTCATGCTGTAACAGTACACGGCAACACGAAGAAATGCTTGAAGTCTGCAAATATTGAGGGCTGAAATGGAACAAACCATATTAACTAACGAAGAACGCCGTTATTTCGGCTTGAATCCAATCGAACCGGGCTGGTAGGTATGTATAATTTTAAGCAATGTGAACTCTCGGTCATAGCTCCTCTGCGCAAGGCATATCTTGACTCGCTACCCGAAGCCCAAGAGCTTTTTCTGGAATGGATTGTGACAAAGGGTACATGCTATCTGGTTCGCAGCAAATACAACGACGAAGGATATTTCATTATATCAGCAGACGCAATTCTGGTTGAGTTTTATCTCAATCCCGAAGTATTGCCTAATGTGCATGAAGTATTCGCGGGCTTCATAAATGAGAAGAAAATTACGCAAGTATTATGTAAGTCATTTGATGGTGTGTTGCTTGGCTGTTGCTTGCATGAGAATCTTCATTATAAGCTTTTCGGTAAATTGTTCCGCGGGTATTCCAATGTTGATTTGCGCGATCCGTCAGCTTTTACTTATATCGTTTTTGGTACAGAAGACGATTACGATATGCTGATAAAATATGATAGTGGGCTTTACGATACGCAGGAGGACTTGTATTATCTGCTGAAAAACCGTCAATTATTAAAATATTACGTCGGCAAAAATTTGATTGGCTGCGGTTTTTTAATCTCGTTACATGAGTTTGGCAATCACACGGATATTGGTATGTGGGTGGATACTCCCTTCCGTCAAAAGGGCTATGCCACGCGAATTATCGCCGATTTGAAATGGCGGTGTCTAACAGGCGGATTGATTCCGACTTGCGGGTGCGCAGCGGAAAACACCGCATCCAAGCACACACTTGAGAAAAACGGCTTTTACAGCCGATATGATTTGATTTTCTTTTCGAGTTGTCAACCGACTTTTTAATCACTGTGCAACTTTGTCCGCCTGCTGATACTATAAGAAAATGATGAAATACAAGCATTTGCACATATTATATTGTGCAGTGCATTGACAACGCAAAAGCATTTTGCTACAATCAAAGCATAAACACTGAAAGGAGCGATTCAAATGGCTGATACAACAAATTTGAGTATTCGGATAGACCGCAACCTAAAAGACGAAGCTGATACGGTTTTCAACGCCCTCGGTATGAACCTGACCACAGCTATCACAGTATTTGTGCGGCAAGCTGTGAGGCAGAAGAAAATCCCGTTCGAGATTTCTCTGGATGCCGGTAGCGGAAGCAGCGTGACGATGGCAGAGGCGATGGCGGCTTCCGAGCGAATCTGGCAAGCGTCTGTGCAAAATGGAACGGACACAATGACGATGGACGAAATTGACGCAGAAATTGCAGCGGCTCGCAGTGAGCGCAAGGCAAAGGTAAATGTATGACAGACATTATTGTGGTGCTTGACACGAACATCCTTGTTTCTGCACTACTCTCGCCGCTTGGAAACCCTGCAAAGATATACAGGATGTTTTTGACTGAAAACCTAAAAGTGGCATACAGCTCTGAAATCATCTCGGAATATAAGGATGTTTTGTTCAGACCACGTTCCCCGACGAACCGTTTATTCTAACCCCATCTGAATTTGTGAACCAGTTAGTTTAACGAGTTGAAACGCCGATTGGCTACCGCACGAAACGGTTTCATTCCCACCTCGGCGAGGGTATAATGTTGATAGCAAGAGAGCGATAAACAGGAATTTGCCGCATATCTGGTGTGGCTTGGTCTGGATGAATAAACAGGAGGTGCGCGAATGTCTGCGGTTCACGATAACATCATCAAGTCCTATTTTGTGGATATGAGAAACGGAATCCTCAGAGTGGACACGGAATATTGCGGCGGTTCTAACGGCAAAGAAAACACGGTTGTCACATTTGAAGGCGTGTTTACACATTTATTTGCTGATGTGCTGGAAAAGGATAACAATATTATATTTGACATCACCGAGGGACTCATTTGTGATTTTTTGGCAGACAATCGTGAACTGCTCAAAAATCGTAAAAATTACGGATGGCCCTGTGTTTATGAAAACGAACCCAAACTATTGGATTTGTTGAACAGCAAAAAGCTGCGCTATTTCAAGATGGAATCATCCTACGGGCTGTTTGGCTGGATTTTGGCAGAGGATATGAAAATCACTACAAACGGAGTGACAAAAAGATTATGAAAAAACATCGCCTATACAGCAGAATATCAAGCACAGTGCACGGCTTGGAGAGCAGTGTTTGCACTGAAAAACCGTAAATCAACCGGCAACATAAAAATCGCCGGCTCTGAGTGTGAGGTTCAAGCTGAACGGACAAATTCCAGTTTGTCGGGATGAAAGGAAAATATAATTATGGGCGCATGGGGCGTAAAGGCATTAGACAGCGATGAAGGCTTGGATGTTGTAGATTTTTTGATGACCCATATTCCGGAAAGTCATGAGTTTGAACTGTCTAAACTTATTGTTATGCTAAAGGAAGAGGGATTTTTCGGGGAAACGTTCGAAGATATTGATTCCTTTTATGACAACAGCGCAATGGCACTCGCTGAATTATACTTGATGTTTTTTGACACAAATATGCTGAATTACGATTACCAGGAATATGGCGAATCGCTTCGTTCCGTTAAATCTTTCACGGCAGATAAGGATGCACTGTGTTTTCTGTTGAGATACCTAAGCGATATTCGCGACAATGTGCCGGATTCTGATGGTTCGCGGGAAACTGTGGAGATGTGGCAGGATTCTGACAGTTGGGACGACTGGAAAACACACCTTGGACATTTGATTGAAAGAATTGAAAACCTCATTTAGCAGGGATACAAAAGCGGCAAATTACTATTGGAGGGTGATAAACAAGGATTTTTTGAGGATAATAATATGGGTATTTTTTTAAAAATTACTTATGATTCACAAGGAGGTAAAACTGCAGAAAAAGCGTTTACAAACCAAAAAGTTTTAGATTATATTATTGATGGTTTAAATGACTATCCTTGGCAAGAATCAATTTCCGGAAAATTAACAACGCTTGATCAAAAATATAGCCATATCGCGCTTGGTACTATTCTTAGGTTTTTTCATCAAAAAAATATTGAAGCAGGCAATCTAAAATCATTTGCCAGATATATAAAAAAGGATGATAAACTTATAATAGACCAAATGCTTATAATAGATAAGTATGAAAATTTGTCAGAAGATGAAACGAGAAAAGCACTTTGTAATGATATTTTTCAATACTTTAAAGAAATTATCTTAAAGTACAAAGAGCGCTTTTTAGATTTTGATGCCGGTGTTTTTATTCCTTATCTTGAAGAAAGATTTGAGGAAATCAAGGATAATAAACTCAGGTCGGCACGAGGAAATAAAAGGATGATGAGCAGGAAGTTAAATGTGGGAGGAGAAAATGACAATGGGGATCGTGCTGAAAAAATATAAAGAAAAATCGGATGGTTGCATTTTTGCGATTCCGCTGTTCTTGCCGGACTGGACGATTCGGGAGGGCGATGAATTGATCAACTACGGTTCGTATCAATGGAATCCTAACGATACCTACGCTTTTGCACGACTGATTGAGACCGATCGCTCGAACGCTGACATTGTTGAAATTTTTTCGTATGCGGGTTCTGTTCCGGAATATCCGGATGTTATCATCAAATCAAGCCGATTGTTTTATCCTGTCCAGATCGTCATGCACCATACTAAAAAACGGTGGCCTATCGTCTTTATCGATGCGGAATATGACAAGGTGCGCGACTCGGAGTACGGGCAATTTGGGTTCTTGCTCATGTCCCAACTGCGTATAGGCGGCGAGTACAGGGAAATCGGCATGGCGGAAGCGAACAGGCTGCGTGCGGAAGGAACATATCCGGCGGCCGTCATCCATTCACCGACACAGCTTGAAAATGAAGTCCGTAAGGTTTTAGCCGAGAATGGATTTGAGTATGATTATCAGGCGGATGCTTTGTCTCATCTCGACCAACTGCCCAAACCGCGTGAGAAAAACGCCTCGTTCAACAAAAAGATCGCGCCTTTTCGCTTGGTGGATTTGGACGGCGTTTGGTCGATCTGCCTTGATGCCGGCGACTACAAACAGGATATGATGAAACAAAAAGGCCTGCTTGGCAATGGCTATGACTGGGAGAAGATAGCACAGTCATTTATCGAGGCGAATATGCCTGAAATCTTTGAAGCGCTGTCTTTTGATTCGGAAGCAGGAATGTTCAGCGTCCAATCAAAAAACAAAGCCCATTTGAAACGATTTGCGGAAGTCTTCAAAGCCGCATGTGAACGCGGGACGTGAGGCTGTAAAGGATACGTGAATCATGGCTCGAATTAAAATCGGAAGGAAATAAAATTGTACAGAACACTTGGATTGTTAAAAAAACCACTTGAAAATGAAGCATCCATAGAGGAAACGATAAAACTTATCGCCGAGAAACTGCGATTCAAATATGTCGAATTGAATATGGGTGAATACGGGAGCAAGAAAGACGGGTTTGTCCCCATTTATTGCATGAAAATAGCAGCCAACGATTATGCCTTTCAAATCAATTATCAGAGAGGTTTGGGCCCTTTCAAAAGTGATAAAACCAAGGGGTTTGTCAGGACGGATTACAATGCCCTAATTGAGATTGTTGGAAATGCCGCAGATACCGACATGGAACACTTCAACGACTTTACTTTGATATGCGAGAATATCGAGAAAACGTTTGATGGCATACTGGTTGAATATAATAGCGACAGCAAACTATGGGAAAAGAAATAATCGCATTAATCATCAGTTGGCAGGTGCGACACAAGCCTGTTTCGTTCCCACATCGGCAAGAGTATACTATTGATAGCAAGAGAGCGCACGGAATATTGAGGGACATAATGGAAAATTATCATGATAAATGGATGGATTTGCTTTTCAGGGAATATGCGAAATGCACCAAAGAAAGAGCCGTTAACGGTTTTTTGTCGGGACTGAATTCAGGCAATAAATATTTGCGAAGCGGTTTGCCTGTTATTGCTATTATGCAGACTTTCCCTAAACATAACTTTCAGTTAAGAGAGGAACAATTGTTAAGCATTGTTTCTCCCTGCGGCATTTGCTCGTCCTATTATGGTGCGCCTGAAATAATAGATGAAGAAAGAGAATCGGCATATTTCAATACTGGTGGTTTGCTTCGCCACAGCGTTGACACATATTACAGCTACCTGAAACAATTTAATGAACTTGAGGAAGTCCCGGTGCCGGAACCAGAATCATTCGCTGTGTTTTTTGAGATATTGGATATTATCCTTAGCGCTGAACAAGAAGAAACGCTCAAGAAAGATGTTCTCAAAAAAATACGAAAGTTGAAACAATTGAACTCTAATGCAAGAGAAGTGCAAATGCTGCTTGAAACGTTAGGGTATTGCGGAATATTTGAGTCCGATAAACACAAGGGAGCTTTGGACAGATATACAAATCTGGCAGTAGCACCAAGAAAGTCACATTCTTCTGATTGGAAATATCCAGTGGACTTCTGGCTTGGGAAAGATAGAATAAATAAGAAAGCGTTTGAATTTTGGTTTGGAAAATTTGAGCCATTGGAAAGATATTGGAAATAGTGAAGCGGGTGAGTATGGAACAAAAAAATAACAGTGCGCCAACCATTGAGAATTTAACGCAATGGGAAAACGAGTGTGAATACCAAAAACTTGTGGAAGCGCTTGAAGCAATCCCGGGGGGTGAACTTGATTATGACAGGGCATGCATCCTTGCAAAGGTTTACTCAAACACAAATCGTTACGAGGATGGCTACGAACTTTCTCTTAGGTATAGCGATGAGGGCGAAAATGATTCTGTTTGGAATTGGCGCATGGGACTATGTCTGTTTGAAATCAGTCGTTCTGAGGAAGCGATTCCCTATCTTGAACGGGCAATCGAACTGGGTGATGATTACGAGGAAACAAAGAATTATCTGCTTCGGGCCAAAGCCGTAATTAAACTTTCCATTGGGAGATGGTGGGGGAAACTCATCGGCGGCACGGACGATTCTATGCTGCTGTGCGACTATTTTCGGGAGATTTGCACTTATCCCGCTTCGCTCACACAAATCCTTAAAGACTTGCACTTGACCAAATTATTAGAGGAACGGACACTTGCACAGGGCGACGCTTGGTATGCGGAGAATTATGTTCGTGAGTCGCACTTTGACATGCCGATAAACGCTGTGATGGATTTGTCCGTCATCGTAGTGGAGTGTATCCGCAACGGCAGGGTTTCATTAAGGGCCTTAGACGGCATTAATTATGTGCCCGACATCAATGTCGTCATTACTGTGGATGCAGAAGATATCGCACTGCTGATAAGCGGATTGGATGCTTTCATCACCCAACCCGAAGATTTTGACCTGTGGGCGCTTACCGACGAGAAAGACCGCGATGAATTGCTCACTCATTGCCGCGAAATCAGCCGGATCATGAAATTGCATGAACGGTGTTATAAAAAGAAAGGATTTACAATGAATTTACCTGAATATTTTGCAGAAGCAGGATTTACAAGACAAGCAGAAATTTTGGCACCGCTTGAACAATCACGTATTGCGATTCAAACCGGCAAGGCGGAAGAGGCGGATTTCAGGCTTGGGGAAAGCAAAATCGGTGGGCAGCCTCATCTGCCGCCGGATTTTGAATGGCCGATGTATAAGGATATGCCATTGGCGTTCCTTGCACAGTTCAATTTGGCGGATGTCAAAGAATTTGATAAGGACAATAGGTTGCCTCACAGCGGAATTTTGTATTTCTTTTATGAGGGCGGTGAAGATGTCTGGGGTTATGACCCCAAGGATATAGACGGCTTTAAGGTGATTCATTTTCAGGGCGACTGTGCAGAACTTAAGATGACAGCTTTGCCCGATGGCGTTTGCGAATATGCGGTGCTATCTCCTTGCAAGCTGCAATTCCACGCAGATGTTTCCTATCCGGTAAACTTGGAGGATTTGGGGCTTGACCCGGAAATCGTAAAGGAATTTGAAACCGTCAAACGCGAGGATATGGATGCCTATGATGAAATTTTGGAGGCTTATGAGGAAAGTCTTTTATCTTATGCGGACAGTGACGATGGGGAGAGCGGAAACCACCAACTTTTGGGCTACCCCAATCTTGTACAAGGCGGTATATTTGAGGAGTGCCAGCTTGTGACAAATGGCATCTACTTGGGTGACGGCTTTGATTATCACAGTTCAAAAGCACAGGAGTTACAGGCAGGCATCAGCGATTGGACACTGCTGTTTCAGATTGACTCCGACGACAACGCCGATGTGATGTGGGGCGACTGCGGCATGGTCTATTTCGCCATCAAAAAAGCGGATTTGGCAGAGGGCAAGTTTGACCGCATTTGGGCAGTCTTTCAATGCGGTTAGGATTGATGGCAATAGAGCGGCAGGAAGAAAGATATGAACAAAAATTTTGATGAATTTATTAGTCAGACTGACGACATGTACTTTATGACCGATAATTGGACAAATTTGAGAGTTCAAATCAAAAAAACAATAGAAGAACACCATTTAGATATTGTCGCATTAAACATCTATGAATGGCGTGCAGTCGAAAATCGCATTGCGGAACATTTTATCGGCACAAAAAATACTGAACTGTTTTGGATGTGGGAAAATCATATCACAAGTAATTTCAAGCAGTATTCAAAGCAGGTGTCAGAATTCAGTGAGTTATCGAGAATTCTAAAAAATGTTATCAACCATGATGAAGTATTATGGTTATTTCTCGGAGATACCCTACATGGGCAGACAAAATTTTGGGGGTATTCCGGAAATATCGAACCGATAGTTGCTCTGCTTGAAGAGTTGCCCCCGCTTGATTTTTACATCGTGTCAAAAAAACTTGAGTGGCTGATAGGACAGAACCATCACGATATCCTTTTCGGTTTTGGGGAAATCATATCCTCATTAGCGGAGAAAGTAAAAATGATTGAAATTCAATTCGAAACCGAGCGGTAGCCACTGCACAAAACGGTTTCATTCCCGCCTCGGCGAGAGCATACTATTGATAGCAAGTGAGAACAGGAATTTGTTTATTGAAGATCGCCTTGACAAAGGGGATTTTAATCGATACTATATTTACATAATATATATGATAATCATAATAATATTGATATTTTCAGATATGAAATGAGGAAAAATGAATAAATACTCTCAAATCAGATATTGGGTAGACAATCTGCCCAAGTTGGGTACGATGTCATTTTCAATAGAGGATGCAGTCGCAGAATTCCCTGAAAAAGACTATGCACAAATAAAGAATGCAATCAACAGATTATCTAAATCCGGCAAGATTCAATCTGTTTGGAAAGGGTATTATGCGATTGTAAGACCGGAGTATGGCTTAAAGGGCATTGTGCCGCCAACAGAATATATCGATGGCTTAATGACACATCTTGAACAAAAGTACTATGTCGCGTTGCTTAGTGCTGCCGACCTGCTTGGTGCGGCGCATCAAAAACCGCAAGTGTTCACTTTTATAAGCGATTATTTCATGCATCCGAAACTGAATGAAAATGTAAGACTGGTACCTGTATATAAAAAACGTATCACCGAAAAATATCTAACAAAAATGAATGTATGGAGCGGCAGCATTTTCGTTTCATCGCCGGAACTTACGATGATTGATTTGTTAATGTACCACCAAAAGAGCGGAGGACTGAATCATGTCGTTACAGTGCTAAGCGAACTAACGGAAGCCGTCGATTTCGGCAAGGTTGATAATGATTTTTTTGTGGGGCTTCCTGCATCTGCACTTCAGCGGCTCGGATTTTTACTTGATGATGTCCTTGAAGATAGTGTGCAAGCGGATTTGTTGCTTGATAAGATTCAACGTGCCGGAATAAAATTTCGCAAATGTCTGTTGGCGACGTCAAATACTCAGGATAACGCCAAAGATTATCCAATAAACAGCAAATGGAAAATTATTGTTAATTATGAAGTGGAGGCAGATATATGATTCCAATGGCAGCCATTACAGAATGGTCCAATTCTGTGTCATGGACAGACTTGCATCAGGTGGAACAGGATCTTATGATCAGTCGTGTGCTGTGCGCCATTTTTCAAGATGATTTCTTAAAGACAAAACTTGCCTTTCGAGGTGGGACAGCGTTGCACAAATTGTATTTGCACCCTCAAAAACGTTATTCTGAAGATATTGATCTTGTACAAGTAGATTCTGAACCGATTGGCGATGTATTAGATAGACTCAGAGAAGTTCTAAATTTTCTCGGACTGCCGAAGACAAAACAAAAGATGAGTAATAATGTCCTGCTGTATCAGTATAGCGCCGAATCACTTCCGGCAACAAAAATGCGATTAAAGATAGAAATCAATTGTAAGGAACATCTCAGTGTTTTTGAAAAAGTGGAAGTACCTTTCGGTGTAGAAAATAAGTGGTACTCGGGCAGCAGTGCATTGCTGACCTACTGTTTTGATGAACTCATCGGGACAAAGATTCGCGCTCTTTATCAACGAAAAAAGGGTCGGGATTTGTTTGACCTGTATTTTGCTATCTGCAGCGGAAAACTCAATGCCGCAGATGCGGTTCAATGTTTTAAGACATACATGCATTTTTCAAATACTGCAATTCCGACTGCAAGAATGTTTGAACTGAATCTAATGGAAAAATTGAGTGATTCACAATTCAGGAAAGATATCGTCCCAATTCTTAATCCTGATGTTCATTATGATATAGATAAAGCCTTCGAAACTGTAAATGAAAACATCATTGCAATCATTTAATTTCATAGAGCATGGACTGGAATTTGTAGGATGAGGATAAAAGTATATGGCATTCCAATATCATAATGCCTACAGCCACACATTTGTTGATTTGACCGGTGGTCTTACGGAGAGCGAATTATATGAACTTCTCTCGATTGAACCAATCGGCCGAATCCAAATAAATGGAAAACCAGAGATTATCAGTGATGACACTGCGGTGTTGCTGAATCGATTTTTTGAGGAAAGGCCAGAGGTAATACTTCGGTTTTATGGCTTTTATAGAGAAACTTTGGATTTGGCTGTGCTGAGAAATATTCCGAAGTTGCAGAAACTGAGTATCGACTATTCAGAAAATGTCATCAACACAGAATGGATTGCTTCGCTAAAAAATCTTGATGTGTTGAATTTTGATGTATCCGACGCAAAGGAATTTCCATTTCTCATTGACTTGCCTGCAAGTCTGACTGCGTTGAGTCTCGGATCGAAATCACCCAAGACGGATTTAAGCAATCTAAGCCGTTTTCCCGATTTGAAAGTGCTTGATCTAAATGGTTGTAAAGGGCATATTGAAACGATAGCATCGTTGTTGAACTTGGAAGAACTTCATTTGCGTGGTATTACGCCGCCCGGTTTTGATTTCATAGCTACTCTGCCGAAACTGGAATCTCTCAATATTTTCTGGAGCAATCTCAAAGACTTTACGCCGTTGAAAAACAATAAATCACTCCGCTATCTGAATATAGGCAGAATCACAGGTCTTGACAATGTATCCTTCGTTAGCGAACTTTCGAATCTCGAATGGTTGGAGTTGGTTTGGATGCCGAATATTGTAGCCCTGCCGGATATGAAATATCTGCATAAATTATGGTACATTAAATTAGATACAATGAAAGGTCTTGCAGATTTTTCAGCATTGGAATCAGCACCGGCTTTACGAATTTTTGAAGATGTAGCAGTGCCATCCTCTATTCAGCCGGAGAATTTTCTGCCGGTTTTGCGCAATCCGTCATTGGAAGCCTGTCGGGTGTTTTTTTCGAGCAGCAAGAAAAATAAACAGATTGCGGAACTGACAGAAGCGCATGGAAAGGCATCGAAATACGAAATTCACACACCGTTTAGGGGAACGCCATTTTTATAGATTCAGGAAAGGGTATACTAGCTAAGGGAAAACACGGAATGATGAGGGCGATGCGCAGAGATTTGAAAAGGAATATCAATATGCCAACTGAAATAAAATGTATAGAACACTTGGGGTGAATATGGGAGAAAAGAAATACCATTTTGTGCGGAAGAAGCAGTAAAAAAGGCGGTCAGATATGAACAGTTACGGAAAACTATTTACGGTAACCTTATTTGGGGAATCGCACGGCCCTTCGGTCGGATGCGTGGTCGATGGCGTGCCGGCGGGTACGCGTCTTGACATGGCGCGTATCGAGGCCGATCTCGCGCGCCGCGCGCCGGGGCAAGGGCCCTGGGCGACGCCGCGCAAAGAAGCGGACGTTCCCGAAATTCTTTCCGGCGTATTAGACGGAAAGGCGACGGGCGCTCCGATTGCCGCCGTCTTTCGCAATACGAATACGCGCTCCGGCGACTATGCGGAGATTCCGCTGAGGCCGGGGCAGGCCGACTGGACGGCCTTGCTCAAATACGGCGGACACGACGACCGGCGCGGCGGCGGACGTTTTTCGGGCAGACTTACGGCGGGGCTCGTCTTTGCCGGCGCGATCGCCAAGCAACTGCTGGCGGGAAAAGGCGTTACGGTTTACGGCCGCGCGCAGGCGATCGCCGGCGAAACGGACGGAATCGATCTTGCCGGAGGTTTTGAAAGCGGCGGTGCCCATGCGGCCAAGGAAGTCTTGCGGTGCATTGCGGAAAAACCCTTCCCCGCGGCTGATGAGAAAGAGGTTCTGTTTCTTGAAAAAATAATAGCGGCCAAGGACGCGGGCGACTCGGTTGGCGGCGTCGTTGAGGCCGTTTGCTTCGGACTGCCGCCCGGTACGGGAGAACCTTTTTTCGGTTCGGTCGAGAGCCGGGTCGCCGCTATGCTGTTTTCCGTTCCCGCCATCAAAGGCGTAGAGTTTGGCCGGGGCTTTGCCATCGCCGCTCTGCGCGGAAGCGAAGCCAACGACCCCATTCTCCCCACCGGGTACGGAAAGAGTTTTGTGAGTGCGACAAACTACAACGGCGGCTTGCTCGGCGGTATCAGTAGCGGCATGCCGGTCATCGTGCGCGCGGCGATCAAGCCGACCGCCTCGATCAGTCTGTCGCAGGATACTGTCGACCCAAAGACGGGTGAAGCGGTGAAACTCAAACTTGAGGGCCGTCATGACCCCTGCATTGTACCAAGGGCTGTGCCCGTCATTGAAGCCGGCCTTGCGATTGCCCTTCTCGATTTGCTCCTGGAAGGCGGACTGTTTTGACAGAAGCAGCGCCTGCTTGCAAGAATGGTTTTGTCCTGATCGGCATGCCGGGCAGCGGCAAGTCCGGACTCGGCCGCGCGGCGGCGACGGCACTGGGCTTGCGTTTTGTCGATTTGGATTTGGAAATCGAGTGCCGGACGAGGCGAACGCCCAAGGTCGTCATCACGGAAGACGGAGAAGCGGCGTTTCGAAAAATAGAAACCGAGACGCTTGCCGTGTATGCCGCGAATCACAAAATTTCTAATGTTGCTATTGCAGGTGCTGCCCCTGACCTGCACTCGGCTGACAATCATTCACCGGCGCAGCCTTTTATTCTTTCTACCGGCGGCGGCATCGTAACGGTGCCGGAAAACCTCCCTCTGCTTAGGCGGATTGGCCCCATCATCTGGATTCGCCGTGACATGGAGGAGATCGCATCCTCGGTAGCCTATGCCAAAGACCGTCCGCTGCTCCGAAGCCGTGCTTCCATAGATGCCTTGTGGCAGGCGAGGAAAGACCTTTATGCCGCCTGGGCCGACATCCGGTTTGAAAACTACGGTAAAATCACAGATGCAGCGAAGCGCCTGACCGCGCTTCTTCGCACCAGTCTGAATGTGAACTTCCAGTAATTTTTCTATCTCGATAAAAACCAAGCAGAAAATATTTAAAAAAAGTTCTCACTATTGCTGTATGCCAAGATTTTCACTTGATACACCCTTTCGAATATTGTATGTGTAAAGAATACAAGGAATATATGCGGAACGTTGTATGCCATACACCGTCCTTGAAATGGCTAAGGATACGTACAAAATAAAAATTATCTTATTCAAACAAATCAGAATGTGTGCCTGTACGGGCAAAGTAAACCTCACCCGAATCATCGTCAACCACATAGATGAAAAGCCAGTCGGATTCAATATGACACTCCATGCTGCCAAGATATTCTCCCTGCAACGGATGGTCTTTTAGTTGAGGACGCAAAGGTATCTCATTTTCAAGGTCGCTCATCACGGCAATCAATTTTTGCATTGCATAACCACGTTTCTGACAGCGGCGATAGTCTTTCCTGAATTGCGTTGCGTAAATCGGCGTTCTCATTCGTTTTCCATTTCATTCACGAAATCAGCGACAGACATGGAGTGTTTTGGAATTTTCTCTGCTCTCATATTCTCAATTTCAATGAAAGCCGCTATAGTTTCCGCATTTGGCTTGTTGAGCGCAATTTCAAAAGGTATTTTTCCCTGACGTACAGATTGACGTACAAAGACATTGAACGCAGTCGTCATATTCATGCCTAACTCGGCAAAGAGACCTTCAGCTTGTTCTTTTAATGCTCTGTCCATGCGTATACTTAAATTGATTGTTTCGCCATTCATGTAAATCAACTCCTTTCAGATTCCATGTATATATCATAGCACACTACAAGTGCAATATCCATATATAGCACGTATTTTTAGCACGATTTTCTCAAGTAAAATAGAGACAGGGTACGGCATACAACAAGCATATATACGCTTCACCGCCTGTAGGCGGTTCGGCCCACAAAGCGAATGACCTGTGAGGAAGAATCAGTCGGCACACGGTATTGTTTCATTGGAAGCGGATAGGGCACACCTGCGGTCAGGCGGATATTCCACGCTGTATTTGACACCTGTGTTAAACTTATAGCAGTAAGTGCCGTTATGCTGGAACAGAATATCCGCCCGCCCTCCGGCGTCGTATATATGCGGAACGTTGTATGCCATACACCGTCCTTGAAGTGGCTAAGGATACGTACAAAATAAAAATTATCTTATTCAAACAAATCAGAATGTGTGCCTGTATGGGCAAAGTAAACCTCACCCGAATCATCGTCAACCACATAGATGAAAAGCCAGTCGGATTCAATATGACACTCCATGCTGCTAAGCTATTCTCCCTGCAACGGATGTTCTTTTAGTTGAGGACGCAAAGGTATCTCATTTTCAAGGTCGCTCATCACGGCAATCAATTTTTGCATTGCATAACCACGTTTCTGACAGCGGCGATAGTCTTTCCTGAATTGCGTTGCGTAAATCGGCGTTCTCATTCGTTTTCCATTTCATTCACGAAATCAGCGACAGACATGGAGTGTTTTGGAATTTTCTCTGCTCTCATATTCTCAATTTCAATCACTGAGGGTAAATTCCCCGCCCCTTGGGGCGACTTAATTACCTTTGGGTACCCCGGGGCTTGCCCCGGGGAGGGTTCATTAAAAAGACTTAAAGTTTGTTTATTAAGAATGGACTAAAAAATATAAAAAAAATAATGGGGTACGCCGCCACGTCATATAACAGGTCTGTATATGCTGCGCCCGCAGTAGCGGGCTTGGCCTACGAAAAATCGCAGTCGGCCTACGGCCTTTGTGATTATGATCCAATTTGCGTCGGGGCGTGATTTATGATAATCTCCTTGCGGACAAAATTTATTCATAAAAAGAAGCAGAAAAGGACGGAAACAGATGAATCGACATAGCAAAACTCAAAAAACGATTATAGTTGCAATGCTTGCCTTCCTATTGGTGTTCGTGCTGTCAGCCTGCGGCGGGAAGAGCGAGCCGGTTGATGCATCCCAATTGGTGGGGAATTGGGCGGAAGTCGACATTGACAACACGTATACCTTCAATGCGGATGGGACAGGGTCGGAGTATTTCGAGGGGGATAGCTGGGATATGACTTGGACACTCGACGGCAACGATCTGACACTGGATTTTCCGGAGACAGGTGTTGAAGAATTCACGATTTCTCTGAAAGGAGATACCCTGAAAGTGAAAAATTTGGTGACTTACACATACAAGCGCCAATAGCACCTTTATTACGCGAGCACCTTTTCTACCCATTTGGCAAAGGCTTCCGCGTATTCTTTGAGTGACTGTTGTTTGTGGGCGTCTTTCACGCCGCCGTTTTCATCCAGAAGGGCGGCGGCGTTTGCGATGAACTGTTCCGGTTTCAGCATGAGCTGAATGTTCAGAGATGCCATTGGCTGGCGCAGGTGGGTCGCGCCGGTAATGGCAAACATATTGCCCGGCGTCACGCCAACGATCGCCCCGGGTTTTCCGCCCCATTTGTTTTCTCTCATAGGCCTTGACGCAATATCGAGCGCATTTTTCAAAACAGCGGGGAAAGACCGATTATATTCCGGCGTTACGAATAGGAAGCCATCCGCTTTGCCGATGACATTCCTGAAGTCTACCCAAGACTGCGGCGGACGGTGCTCGTCGTCCAAGTCTTGGTTGTACATGTCGAGTCCGGAAAGATCGATGAGGTCTATTTCAAAATTTTCCGGCATGAGTCCGGCGATGTATTTCGCGATCTTCCTGCTGAAGGATTCTTTGCGAAGGCTTCCGGCGATGACGGCGATTCGATAGGTTCTCATTTGTTTCACATTCCTTCCTCTGTATCCTGTCCGCAATAGCTTCTGCTACGTTCATTCTAACAGATGTCATGTTCAGATTGTATCGGTAATGAATGTTGGTAGAATTCTTGATAGGCTAAGGGCCCATATTGCGCGGTTTTTACTGTCCCTATTTGGTGGTATACTAATTCATATGGTGAAATTTGCTGTGATTGGAGATCCGGTGGTACATTCCCTTTCGCCCGCCTTGCATACTGTTGTGTATGAGCGGCTCGGAATCAATGTACGCTACGACAAGATCCATGTGCCGAAAGAAGAGCTCAGAGCATTTGCTGAACGGCTGAGAAGCGGAAAAGGCGAGGGCGCTGAAGCCGCGCTTTGCGGCGTCAATGTGACGATTCCGCATAAAGAGGGGATTTTGCCGTTACTCGATGAAATCAAAGGCGACGCTTCCTCTGCGGGCGCGATCAATACGGTCGTTCGCGAAGACTGGACAGCGGCGGACAGAGTGGGCAATCCGCAGTTCGCCGCCAGGCTCATTGGCTATAACACGGACATGGAAGGGCTGTTGCGTGCGCTTGAGAATAGCGGATCTGGGTATCAGAACCGGGTGGTATGTATCTTTGGGTCAGGCGGCGCGGCGCTCGGCGCGGCGGTAAAGGCCGCTTCCGAGGGAGCGAAGACGGTTCGCGTGATCGGAAGAAACAAAGAAAAAATAGACAAAATTTGTGAGCGCGCCCCCACTGTGTTGTCTGTCGTTGCGGAGAGTGGATACATTCCGGCTGCGGCGGTTTTGGATGCGGACGTTTTTATCAACGCGACGCCGCTCGGGATGCAGGGCTATACCGGGAGTTTCACGGATTTTGATTTTCTGGATGCCTTGCCCAAAACGGCCCTGGTTTACGACTGTGTCTATATCCCTGCGGAAACGACCCTTTTGTGGGAGGCGCGCGCGCGGGGGCTCAAAGCCGAAAACGGCTTGTCGATGCTCGTATGGCAGGGACTGCTTTCGGACGTGTATTTCCTGCGCGCGGCGGGCGAAGAGCGATTTACCAAGGCGGAGATCCTCTCGCAGGAGATGTTCGCCGCCGTATACAAAACACTTGAAAACGTATTGGGATGACAGTGGATTCCCGCCTTCGCGGGAATGACATGTGTTGCGGGAATGACAGGAAGTGTGTGTCAGGAGAACCGTCCCCGTGGCACATGGATTCGCCGATCAAGTCGGCGAATGACAAGAAAGGAAACAATATGATCGTTGTGATTAGCGACAGTGCGACAGACGCACAGGTCGAACAGTTTGTGAAGAGTATGGAGGCTCAGGGACTCTCCGCCAAAATGATTCAAGGCGAAGCGAAGCGTGTTTTTGGACTTGTTGGTGATACGGCGGCCATTGAGGCTGAAAGTCTGACGCGCAACGAAGCGATTGAGAAGGTTATGAAGATCTCTGCACCCTACAAACTCTCGGGCCGCAGCTTCCATCCGGAAGATACGCACGTCCGGCTGTACAAAGGCGGACCATCGATTGGCGATGGCGATTTTGCGGTATTTGCAGGTCCTTGCTCTGTCGAAAGCGAAGAGCAGATCCTGTCCGTTGCACAGGATGTGAAACGCTCGGGCGCAGCGATGCTGCGCGGCGGTGCGTTCAAGCCCCGCACGAGCCCGTATGCTTTTCAGGGGCTTGGTATGGACGGTCTTGAACTCCTCGAAATCGCCCGGGAAAAGACAGGCCTCGGTATTGTGACGGAAATCATGAGTCCGGAATACCTCAGCGTTTTTGAAAAGGAAGTGGATGTGATCCAGGTCGGCGCGCGCAATATGCAGAATTTTGCATTGCTGCGCGAACTCGGACGCATCGGCAAGCCCGTCCTCCTGAAGCGCGGCCTTTCGAACACAATCGACGAACTGCTCATGGCCGCCGACTACGTGCTGAAAGACGGAAAGGCGTCGGTCATCCTCTGCGAGCGCGGTATTCGGACCTTTGAAACCGCGACGCGCAATACGCTCGACATCTCGGCGGTGCCTGTGCTGAAAAAGCGTTCCCACCTGCCGGTCATCGTCGATCCCTCGCACGGAACCGGTTACTGGGATCTCGTCTATCCGATGGCGCTCGCGGCGGTCGCGGCCGGGGCGGACGGCCTGATCATCGAAGTACACAATCAGCCTGCGCTGGCGCTGTGCGACGGACAGCAGTCAATCACACCCGCCTTGTTTGACGGCCTGATGAGCCGCATTGTAAAATTGCGGGAAGCCCTACAGTAGTGGGAGGCATCAACAGGACAAGTACACAGTACAATAGCAACAGAGATTACAGCAAGAAAAAGGACGACGATATTTTTACGAAGGAGGCGGAAAATGCCTGACATTACAAAGAAAAAAGAGATCACGAATTTCAGGGAACTCATCAACGGCGTCGACAACAAGATCGTCAAATTGTTTGAGGAACGCATGCTGCTCGCGAAGGAAATCGTGGATTATAAGAAGGCACACAACCTTGCGATCCAGGATGCCGAGCGCGAGTCAGAGGTGGTGGAAAACGCGGCGGCGGCTGCCAGCGACGACATGCGTGCCGAAGTCATGCTGCTCATGCGATCGATCATCTCCCTCTCACGCGAGTATCAGCGGAGTTTGTCGTTTGCGAGTGAAACGCCCGATTTTTTGCCGACGCCCAGGCCGCGCAAGACAAGGGATGTCCGTGTATGCTACCAGGGTGTATCCGGCGCTTGGGGTGAATTGGCCGCCGGAAAACTCTTTCCGGACGCGGAAACCGAGATCACAAATGCGGACTATTTCGAAAACGTGTTCCGAAAAGTCAAAGAAGGCGAGGCGGATTACGGCGTACTCCCCATCGAAAATTCCAAGACGGGTGCGATCGGCGAAACCTATGACTTGCTCCGGCGTTTCGGCTGCTATATCGTTGGGCGCACCTGGATCGACATCAAGCATTGTCTGCTGGCAAAACCGGGCGCGAAACTAAGGGATATCCGCGAGGTATACTCGCATCCTCAGGGATTTCAGCAGTGCTGGCGTTTTCTGGATGACAAGTCGTGGGATCAAATCGCCAGCAGCAATACGGCTGTCGCGGCGAAAAAAGCAGCAAAAGCGGACGGTCTTCGGGCGGCGGCGATCGGGTCGGCACAGGCGGGAGCGCACAACGGCCTCTCGGTACTGGTGCCCAATATTATGGATTCGAATACAAACCAGACGAGTTTCGTCGTGATCGCGTCGCATCCGGAGTATGATGCGGACAGTGACTTGATCTCGATCTCGTTTTCGGCGGCACACCGCTCGGGTTCGCTCTGTGAGGCGCTGCTTCCCTTTATGTCGTCTGATATCAATTTGACGCGCATTGAGTCGAGACCTTCTTCATCCGCATCGTCCTATCGTTTTTTCGCCGAGATCAGCGGCAACATCGGCGACCCCCTTGTCGTTGAAACACTCACGCACGCAGCGGCGGCAACGGATTATTTCGAAGTCATCGGTTGTTACAAGCAGGTATGAGAATATGAAAAAGATAACGATTATCAACGGACCAAATCTGAATATGCTGGGCGAACGCGAGCCGGACAAATACGGCACGGAATCATTGGCTGGTATCAACGAACGCATCCGCGCGCTCGCCAAAGAAATCGGTTTCGAAGTCACATTTTTCCAGAGCAATGTCGAAGGAGAACTTGTAACCGCGATTCAAGACGCGGGCGGTGCTGACGGTATTCTGCTGAACGCCGGTGCCTACACGCATTACTCGATCGCGATTCGCGACGCTGTGGCGGCTGTGAAAGCGCCTGTCATTGAGATCCATCTGTCAAATATCACCGCCCGCGAGGAGTTTCGTCATACATCGGTGATCGCGCCGGTCTGCCGCGGCCTTGTGGCCGGTTTTGGCGGTGAGAGCTACCTGCTTGCTCTCAAACACTTCGCGCACTGATTTCGGACACGATTGCTTCGCCGGTTCAGTCCGGCATTGAATCGGTGGAGCACGAAGCGTAAATCGTTTCCGTATAGGCTTTGTACAAAGCGATTCGTTTCCGCAGAGAGGGGAGTTTTTCGATCGTCTCAGCAGAAAACATGCTGTCTTTCAGGTCGAACCCTGCTTTTCGTTCGCTTCCGACCATCGCCAATGTGCTGTCGTAGAGGTCGGAAAACTCCGGCGCGCGCTGCGCAAGACAGACGAAGGGCTGCCGGGGCTGGTTGATGTCCTCCCCGGATATCTGAAAGAGTTCACGCTCGGCGATGAACCCGCGCAGCCGATTGATCTGTTCCGGCGTGTTGCGTGACGGCATATACGAGATGCCGTTGACGCCAAGCGCACAGATGAGATCGAAGAGTTCGGGCAGGAAGGCGTCCTCGAAAGTCTGCGTTTTTTTGTCTCCGGTCACCGAATCTCTCACGTCGCCGAGATAGGCATAGGCGGAGATGGCTCCCGTTTCTTTCGCCAAAGTGATAAAGTCTTCTATCGGCGGACATTCGTCTGTTGCCGGCAAATAGACCTGCCCGATCAAGCTGGTCTTCAGGAGACCCAACAGGTCGTATTCGTAGTAGGGATTCGAAATGTCCAGGAGTTGTCCCGCTGCCTTTTCGGAAATGGTCACCCCCAGATCGTTTTTCAGGAATGAGACAAGCTTTTCCCCCTTGCCGAAGGTATGAATGAACTTCAGCCCAAGTGCGTGAAGAATGTGCCTCTCTGTCACCGAACCGCCGTCATGACTCATCGAGATAGGCAGGATATCGTTGTCATAATCGAGCGAGACGCCAAAGGGATGGATGTGTGCGTTAATTCCGTCCGTCATCCTGCGGTTTCGCTCGCCGCGTTTCTCACGCAGCGGTACGAGGAATTGGTCGATCTTGTCCAGTGAGGTATGCGGGATACCGTGCACCGTCACATAGGCGACGCCGTTCTGGTCGGGGTTGTTGATGCGTCTATCCCCGATTGAAGTGTGAGCCATATCTACGCGACATTCGAGACCGACCGTGGGGATGATGCCGATGAGTTCCGCCGCTTCGAGGAACTCCCGCGCTCCGCTGACGGAATCGTGATCGACGATCCCGACGACCTTGAGCCCCGCCTGATACGCCATCCAGACCGCTTTCGACGGAGAGTAGGGCGAAAACGAGTAAGTCGTATGAACATGGTTGTTCACGTCCGAAGTAGCCGGGATCGCAGGGAACTCCCCCGAATCGATCAAGGCTTTCAGTCCGCGGATTGCGTCCAACCGGTCTGTCTTCTCCGGTGCGTTCAATTGTTCGAATAAGAAAGTCTGATTCATGATCTCCCCCGGTTATGTGCTTTCGGTTGAGGTTCGGGCGGCGCTTCACGCGTACCGGGAACAGTTTGGACGCGAGGCAAACCTTGTCTTCCTGCAAAACCATGGCATCTTCGTTTCCGGCGACACGCCGGAGGAGATCGACGCCGTCTATGCAGACGTCATCGGTACGCTCTCAGCGCAGATAACAGAAACCGTGAATTTGAGCCCCACCGAGGCCGATACGGCAGCCATGGAGACAGTGCTGCGCAGTCTCAATACACGCTTCCCCGGGAGCACGATCTTGTTTGAATCAAACGCGCTGACGGATATTTTCCTTCAGGATGAAGCTGCTTTTTATCCGGCGTCCTCGATCTATACACCCGATCATATGGTCTATTACAAACGCGCGCCGCTCTTCGTCACAAGGACCTCAGAATATAACACCGGAGATATCGCCGCAGCCGTAGGAACCGGCATCGATGATTTTGAATCGCGCTACGGATATGCGCCGCGCATCATCGCTGTGCAGGGGCTTGGCTATTTCAGCACCGGCGACACACAGAACGCTGCAAAGATCAGTCAGGCGCTTTTCCTGGATACACTGAAAGTTTCATTCTACAACAAAACATTCGGCGGTCCGAGGTTCATGACGCCGCAGATGATCGACTTCCCA
>BNUG01000032.1 GCA_025997195.1 Clostridia bacterium
GGAACGCGGTATGTTGATGTGGTTGATCAACACTGTGGATTTTCAGGAAGGAACCGCGGCTTTTTTGGAGAAGAGAAAAGGTATATATAAAGGTATTTAAACAAAGGAGGTGGAACCAAAAGGAAATAATAGAAAGCATAAGGAATCAATGTTGATACAAATAGCTACGTATAGCAGAATGGAGAAGAAATGAGTATTAAAGGACAATTGACCCCAGATAAGTTTGGGATGGGTATGCCGGTTCATGCCTCGCCCTATGCGTATGGTGATTTGGCGTTTACAGGTATTAAGAGACTGGTATATGTGTATTATACGGATCCTGAACTCGCGGCAAGTATTTTGCCCAGCGTGTTGGAATTGGATGACAAGCCAATCGCTAATATGCAGTTTGTAAGCTATACAAATAGTACCTGCGGTGCCTACACTGAGATCATCCAGACATTGAACGTATCTTATAACGGCGTGCCCGGTGTGTATGCGGTTGCGCTTTATGTTTCAAATGATATGGCGATGATGGCCCGTGAAAAATTCGGTATCCCAAAGATGCTGGGATTTGTCGATTTTAAGACAGAAGATTCCAATAGCATTGTGGCAACCTTCGACAGACCTGCCGGTGTGATGCTTGCGCAAGGAGTTTTCAGCGCGAAGCAATACATAGGAGAGTTTAAGGAAGAGGTCGATGGCGTTTCTTATGCGCTTCGTTTTCTGCCGCCACTGATCCCCGGGGAGAAGCCTGATGTATGTCAGCTGGTCAGGATGGCTTCCAAAACCATTCATGGTGAAGTATGGGAAGGCTCGGGGACGCTCACCTATACCGGCAGAAATGATGAGCATCCTCTTCACAAATTGCCGGTTGTGGAGATGATCAAAACCATCTGGACGCCAGACGGAAAATTCTTTATGTATCCTTCAAAAAATGAAGCATTTCCTCTCGTCTAGCAACAAAAAGGAGAACCAGAATGGCAAATGTAAATGAAATGTTTAAATTAGACGGGAAAGTAGCGCTAATCACCGGATCCGCAACCGGCATTGGACAGGCGATCGCCGTTGGATTGGCAGAGGCCGGAGCAGATATCGCCGGCGTATACAATCATTCGTCTCCGGAGAAAACAAAATTATTGGTAGAAGCTGCCGGAAAAAAATACGTCCCCATCCAAGCTGATCTTTATGATGCGGAAACTTTGCCGCAGGTCGTCGATAAGGTGGTTTCTGAATTCGGAAAAATCGACATTTTGGTAAACAATGCCGGCATTGGCGAACCGAACAATATCCTGGAGTTTGACTACCAGGAATATTTAAGAACGGTCGATCTCAATCAAAATGCTCTGGTGATCCTTTCGGCGGCTGCCGGGAAACAAATGGTGGCGCAGGGCACAGGCGGCAGGATCATCAATATCGCTTCGGTGGCGTGTCTGGCGTCCAAACCCAACCGGATCGGATATACGGCGTCAAAACATGCCGTTGTAGGCATCACCAAGTCATTGGCTGTTGATTTGTCGCCGCACGGCGTCAACGTGAATTGTATCGCACCCGGAGGGACGATCACAGATATGTTGCTGAAACTAAATACGCAGGAATTTTTAGACGCTGCGGCCGAAAAATTGCCGATTCCCCGAATGGGAAGAGTGGAAGATTTCAAAGGCGTCGCCGTTTTCTTTGCATCGGAAGCTTCAGGCTATATCACAGGCCAAACCATCGTGGTCGATGGCGGAATGATGATCAAAATCGGATAACAAGGAGGCTACATTGAAGCGTTTTAAATTAAGCAGCAATTGGCTGGAGGATTACAATCGCAAACTGGTATCTGCTGAAGAAGCTGTTAAGGTGGTAAAGTCTCATGACAGAGTGTTTATCACAGCATTCGGAGGAGATCCGTACACACTGTTGAACGCTTTGGCAAAGCGCAAAGATGAACTGGAAGCTGTCGAGATTTGTAGTTGCAATCCGGTTCTTCCGCTGGAGCACAGCAAACCCGAATACGAAGGGATCTTCATTGATAACCCCTATTTCGTGGGGGCTGGCAATCGGGAAGCGGTCATGGCGGGACGAGGCACCTATACGTCAGTCAGCTTCAGCAACTATGAACGCTTTATCAAGGACGGCCCGATCAAAACAAATGTGGGAATGCTCAAGGTATCCCCGCCGGATCGTTTTGGCTATATGAGTTTTGGAACCATGGTGGCTCACTCCCGCGCGGTGGTAGAAGCCGCGGATATTGTGATTCTGTTGGTAACAGATCAACAGCCGCGGACACACGGGGATTCCTTTGTCCACATCTCGGAAGTCGACTATATCGTGGAATCGGATGAATCCATTCCGACATTGCCGGAACCGGTCTCTACCGATAAAGATATTGCCATGGCTGAGCAAATTGTGAATGAAATCGAAGACGGTTGTACCTTGCAGCTGGGCGTTGGCGGATTGCCCAATACGGTCGGAAGATTGCTTGTCAACAAACGCGATTTGGGCATCCATACCGAGATGATGGTCGATGGCATTATGGATCTCTTGGAAGCCGGTGCCATTACCAATCTTAAGAAAACGATGCATCCGGGGAAAATGGTATTCACCTTCGCCGGCGGAAGCCGAAAATTGTATGACTGGATGGACGATAATCCCTTGGTGGAATGTCATCCGGTGGCATATACAAACGATCCTTATATCATTGGGCAGCAGTACAAGCAAGTGTCGATCAATGCGACACTGGAAGTCGACTTGACCGGTCAGGCGTGTTCCGAAAGCATTGGTACCCGTCAATACAGTGGTATGGGCGGACAATTGGATTTTGTCCGGGGAGCGATGCTGTCGCCCGGCGGAAAATCATTCCTTGTCGTATCTTCCACTGCCAAAACAAAAGAAGGCCTTGTTTCTTGCATCGTTCCGACCCTGAAACCTGGCGCCGGCGTTACGACGCCTCGTGCCGAGATCGAATATGTCGTGACAGAGTATGGGATGGTAAATCTGAGAGGGAAAAGTACAAGGCAAAGAGCGCTTGATCTCATTGAGATCGCACATCCGGATTTCAGGGCAGAATTGCGAAAGGAGGCAAAAAGACTGCTGTTTATTCCTTAATAAGGAAATGAGAATGTAAAAGCCATCTTTAAAAATTAAAATAGGAAAAGGAGAAATAACATGAAAAAACTAGTAGCGTTGGTATTGATTGGGCTGATGATCGTATCGTTAGCCGCATGCGGGGGGAAAGGGACCCCGACCCCGGATCCTGTGCCGCCTTCATCCGGATCCGACTCCTCAGGTGCGGACGAGGAGACAAGCGGTGATGAAGCTGCAAGCAGCGATATCGTCGTCGTAGGGGATGAGAAATATAATGTTGTTTTCAACAGCATTCTATCTGATTTGTCTACGTCGGGAGACCCGCAGAACAATTCCGGTTATTATGCAACAAAATGGTTTTTTGAGGAAGTAACGCGCAGGACGGAAGGGCATATCACTTTTGAAGAAAATTATTCAGGAGCTTTGTTCAAAACTGCGGAAGTTCTGGATGCGCTCTCCGGCGGCGCGCTGGATATGGCTCTTACCACGACGCATGCCTATGGCGAAGTCATCCCTGAAGGGTTTATGAGCAATATTCCCGGCTGGGCGGAAGATCCTTACGATGCCCACACAACATTCCGCGATACCGATTTGTGGAAATTGTATGACGAAGCGCTCAGAGAAAACGGCGTTGTTCCGACCCATATGCTGATCGTTGGAAACTATGGGTTTATCAGCAAAACACCAATCAATAATATGGCGGATTTTAAAGGAAAACTGGCGCGCGCGTCAGGCGGCTTGTTTACCGTTTGGTTTGACGCCCTTGGATTCTCCAGCATCCCCCTCAGCGTTTCCGAATCCTATGACGCCATGCAAAAGGGGACGATCGATATCGACTCTATGGGTTGGGGCGGATTTGACTCTTTCAAATTGGGCGAAGTTGCGAAATATTACGCCGCCCCGGCCTATCACCAGGCGAATTGTGTGACCCATCTCTTCAGTGAGAAATTTTGGAATACTCTGCCCCAAGAGTATCAGGATCTGATCCTGGAGGTCGGGAATCAGGCAGAAGAAAAATCTGCTCAGATCGCCGTGACAGAACAGGAAGCTAAAATCGCTGAATATACGGAAACATATGGTTTGACCCGGTGTGATTTTGAAGAAATGGACGCCTTGATTGCCTCTATGGATGTTATTTATGACAAATGGGGTGGTATGAATGTACGTTCCGACCAAATGGTACAGATCATGAAGGATCATATCGCGGAACGCGGAGTATGACCGGAAAACGCAGATCGTAGTTCTTCTTAGAAATGTGAGGAATGCATTTCACTTCATACAGAAGATGTATGTATTCCTCACTTGCTGTTAGAAAGGAGGTGCTCCTGTTGGTCATAAGACAAATTATGAAAGGGATTGATTCCTGCAACCGATTTTTATTTTGGGTTGTTGGCATATCCATCATTTTCGCAACATTTTTGGTGTTTCTTGACGTAATTCTAAGATATTTATTTAGAACAGTTACTACTTTTGGGTATGACCTCAGCATTTGGATGACTGCTGTGATCGCGCTGATCGGCGGCGGATATATCACACTGATCAGAGAACATATTCGTGTCGATATCATCTATCTTAAATTGTCTGAAAAAGGACAGAACATTATCAATCTTATCGTATATATGATGATTCTATTCCTGGCTGTCATTATGATCGGATATGGTTTTGAACGCGTAGCGTTTTATTTTGACAAGGGCAGTGTCGCTATGTCTGGTTTCAATATCTATATCTGGATCAAATGGCTTATCGTTCCGATCAGCGGTATTTTCCTGGGAATGCAGGCGGCATCTGAGTTCATTAAGGATTCCTATTTCCTAAAGACAGGACAGAAAATGATTCTGGATCCTGTGAAAAGCATTGGGACAGGGAATGATGCGGACGAACAGGAAAGGGGGCGAAACGACGAATGGATGTAGTACTTTTCTCTATCATATTGTTTGGATCTTTGATTGTGACCCTGATGCTCGGCGTGCCGGTCGCTTTTTCGATGTCAACGATCGCGTTGCTGCTCGGGTTTTTCTTCTGGGGCGGCGGATCCAGTTTCTTTGGATTCATTTCGGCCATGTTTAACGGGATGCAAGGCACGATTTACCTTGCGATACCCATGTACATCTTAATGGCAGCCATTTTGCGTTACAGTAATTTAGCCGATGATATGTATGATTGTATGTACAAATGGTTTGGTCGGCTCAGAGGCGGATTGGCTGTTGGCAGTGTGGTGATCTGTGCCCTTTTTGCGGCGATGGTAGGGTTGACTTCCGTTGCCACGGCCACATTAGGATCCACGGCGCTGCCGTCCATGGAAAAACGGGGCTATGACCAAAAATTTGCCGCAGGGATCATTATGGGCGGCGCTTGTATCGGAATCATCATCCCCCCGAGTGTGACGATGCTGATTTATTCTGCTGTCACGGAGACTTCGCCCGGGCAAATGTTTATTGCAGGCGTAATTCCCGGATTGGTCATCGCTGTGATTTTGATCATCTATTCGATTATATATGCTTATAAAAACCCAACGAAAGCGCCGGCTATTTCAAAGGAAGAAAGCGCAACATGGAAAGAAAAAATGACCTCACTCAGGGGCATCATCCTTCCGGTAATCATCATCGTCGCCGTGATCGCCAGTATTTTGACCGGTTTTGCCACACCGACAGAAGCCGGCGCTGTCGGCGTAGTCGGATCCCTGATTTGCGCAGGCATTAAAAAAGCTTTATCCAAAGATAATATGAAAAAAATGCTTACGATGACCACCAATTTATCAGGAAGCATTTTTTACATCATTATCGCGTCGGTCGCGTATGCCCGCATCACATCGGTTTCCGGTCTTGGACAAACGGTAGCCAATTGGGTTGCGAGCAGCAATCTCAATTTTTACGTCGTCCTCGCGTTCATCTGCCTGTTTTTTGGGTTTATCGGCATGTTTATGGATGCCGGCGCAGCCCTCTTTATGACCGGGCCGATCATTGTACCGTTGCTGCACGCGATGGGCTTTAATATGCTTGTCTTCGGGCTCGTCTTCGTGCTGCTTGTTTGTATTGGGAGTTTGTCTCCGCCGTTTGGTATTTGTCTCTTCGTGATGAAGGGCGTAGCCCCTCAATTGTCGATGAATACGATTTACAGGGCTTCCATTCCCTTTATCGTGATGTATGCCTTATTTATCGTCCTCTTCCTGGCAGTACCGCAATTGGTGACGTGGCTGCCCGGGTTGATGATGGGATAGGAGGGAAGATGGAGGATGTGATGGCGCACAAAACATGGGAAGATTATCTTGCCGGGCAGCAGTTCAGAACGTCTGCTCTGACCGTTACAGAGACTCATGTAGTGGTATTTTCCGGGATCACCGGTGATTACCATCCCTTACACATGAATGAGGAGTATGCAAAACAAATGCCTTTCAAAACCCGTATCGCACAAGGCCCGTTGATTTTTTCAATGGCCGTCGGACTGGTGATACAGGCAGGCGTGTTTGGTGATTCGGTCATTGCATGGTTGGGCGGAAACAATCTGAAATTCATAAAACCTGTTATTCCCGGGGACACGGTATATGTGGAAGCAGAGGTCCTTTCCACCAAAGAAACATCTGCTCCGGATAGGGGAATTGCTAATTTTTTATATACCGTAAAAAATCAGCATGAGGAAACGGTCGTGCAGGTCGAAATGACATTTTTGATGCATCGCTCTTTGGTTCGCTGAATCATAACGATTTGGCATGGAAATTGCGTATTATATTAATTAAGCAGAAGCAGATGAATCTGGAAAACATCAAAGGAGGAAAGAGAATGGAAAATAATGTGCATCTTCCCAAAATGGGTCTCACCATGACAGCGGCAAAAATTGTTGAGTGGCTGAAAGCTGAGGGAGATACGATAACCGCCGGCGAAGAACTCTATAGTATGGAAACGGAAAAATTAACGGAGATCATTGAGTCTCCGTTTTCCGGGGTCGTGAAAAAGATTTTGGTAGAGGCTGGCGAAGAAGTTGATTGCGGAACACTTGTCGCGGTCATTGAAAGCTGATCGGCCGGAGGGATATGATGGAAGGGATTAAAATAAAAGAAACGATAAAGCAGAGTCTGGCTAGGCGCGGTATGGCAAAAGCGATGCTGTACAGCTGGAACAACGTGCCTCATGTCACACAAATGGCAAACGCAAGAGCTGACAACCTCATCAAGGTAAAACAGGAGAGTCGAAAAACCTATAATGATATTCTCATCAAATGTCTGGTCAATGCCGTCAGGAAGGCTCCTGAGGTAAACAGCACGCTGGAAGGGGATGAGTGGCTCATTTATGAGGACATTAATGTATCCGTTGCCATTACCTCCAATCGCGGTTTGTTTGTGCCGGTGATCAAAAATGCCGGTACCATGAATGTAGACCAAATCGGGATCGCAGTTAAGGAACTGTCAGCGAAGATCGATGCCGGAAAACTTGCTTTTGATGATATGTCGCTGGGAACGATAACCATTTCGAATCTTGGAGCAACCGGTGTAGAGACCGGTATGCCCGTGATCAACAGCCCGCAGGGGGCGCTGGTGTTTATTGGGAACATTCGAAAAACACCGGTTGTCGATGCGCACGATCATATTGTAGTCGGAAACGAAATCGGTTTTTCTATCGCCTACGATCATCGGTTTATTGATGGAATGATCGCGCAGAAATTCACGACAGCCTACAAAGACGAAGTCGAGAACATCACCATGGACGCCTTATATTCCGATTGAGTGTCAGGCTGTCAGGCAGCGGCCATTCTTTTGCACTGATCAGGGAACGGGCGTATACTCATTATATTGGAAATGATCTTTTCCGGTAGTTGTGAAGACTGAGAGGTGCTGGATGGAGATAGCTCTTTTAGAAAAGGCATGGCAAAATTTTGTCGAAGACAAAATAATTCCTCCCGACGAAATCATACGGCCCATTATTCGTGAATCGTGGATACGTTGTTCAGATTTTGGCGTATCCCCAAGGCAGCGAAAGGTCAGCGCGAAGATTTCAGGCACCGCGTTTAAACAAGTTTGCGATGAAAACCGCACGTTGATCACGATTGCTTTGCCTTATATGCACACCTTGCTCCAGGTCGTGAAAGAGTCGGAATTTGTGATTTCTTTGGCAAATGCGGATGGTACGATCCTGAAAGTCCTGGGCAATGAGGAAACCCTTGAACGGCTTGGCAGCGGAAATTTTGTTGCAGGCGCCAATTGGCAGGAAAAAAATGCCGGTACGAATGGGATCGGTACGGCACTTTTTTTAAAGGCTCCGGTACAGATTTTTTCTTTTGAACATTATTGCCGTTGGTCCCAAGCCGGGATTTGTTCCTCAGCGCCTATAAAAGATTGGCAATACAACATCATTGGTTTTCTGACGCTGACCAGCTCTGACAGCAAAAAGGTGAATAGCCATACGCTGGGGATGGTAGTCGCGGCGGCTTATGCGATCGAGAACGGTTTGATCATGATGAAATCCGCAGAAGAATGTAGAACAGCGAATGAATACAAGGACGCCATAATGGATTCGATCTCGCAGGGCATCCTAACGATCGATCACGCAGGAAGGATTACGCAGATCAATAGCATTGCACAGGATGCATTGGGTCTGGAAAAAACAAGATCATGGATCGGTCTCACTCTCAGCAAGATACTCCCGGAAGATAACGCGCAGCTTTATAATATCATTCATTCTCCAAAGAGGGTGACGGATAAGGAAATCAATATCAACACAAGCAATGGTTCAAAAAAATACAATGTCACTACGCGCATCATTAATTCAAACGATGTAAATTCGGAGGGTCTTATCCTGGTTATTGATGAGATCGCACGGGCCAGGAAACTAGCACAAAGAGTTTCAGGTTTGTATGCAGCCATGACATTTGATAATTTGATCGGAGATAGCAAGGAATTTTTAAATGTTGTTGAAGTCGCAAAAAATGTTGCGGGAACGAATAGCATCGTATTGCTGACCGGAGAAACCGGAACGGGAAAGGACATTTTAGCCCAGGCAATCCATAATGATAGCAGCCGCGCGAAAGGTCCGTTTGTTCCGGTCAATTGCGGCGCGATCCCTAAGGATTTGATTGCCAGCGAGTTGTTTGGTTATTCCGAAGGTGCATTTACCGGCGCGAGAAAAGGCGGAAATCTCGGAAAATTTGAATTGGCGGACAGGGGCACGCTTTTTCTGGATGAAATCGGTGACATGCCGCTTGATCTTCAGGCAAACCTGCTGCGGGTTCTGGAAGAAAAAAGAATCATGCGGATTGGTGGGTCTGAAATCATACCAATCGATGTAAGAATCATTGCGGCAACAAATAAAAATCTTCTTGATGATGTGAAAAACGGAAGCTTTCGGCAGGATTTGTATTATAGGTTAAATGTTGTTTCGATTCGTATGCCTTCTCTTCGCGAGCGGGCAGGAGATATCTCAAAATTGACACATTTTTTCTATGAAAAATTGTCACGCCAATTATCGATAGAACCTCTTCCGATCCCGGACGATTTTGTAGAAATATTGTCCTCTTATTCATTTCCCGGAAATATAAGAGAACTGCAAAATGAAATTGAACGATGTGTTATCTTTGCGAAGGGCGGCAAAGTGAAAACAGAACATCTGTCAGACGAGATCCGGCAGCCAAGAGGGGGCTTGACTCCTCAGATCCCTGACGACAGCGATTCTGACAATTCTCCTGAAACCAACATCATTACCAATTTCGAAAAACAAAAAATAGTTGAATTGATGATCAAATATAACAACAATATAACCAAGGTGGCAAAGGAACTGCATTTTGCCCGCAGTACCTTGTACCGAAAACTAAATGCCTATGGGATACTTCCTCCCTCGGTTTCGTGATCATCCGTTGTTATTCCGTGCATTTGACTACCACCTTGACGCTTGCAGAAGTGTCCAGTTGTCTTTCGAATGCCGACTGTATTTCGCTTAACGGGAAGATGTCAGTAATCAATTCATCGAGCACAATTTTTCCGCTTGCTGCCAGGTCAAGGGCTTCTTCAAATTCGTCTGTATAGGCATAGGAGCCTAATAAGGATACTTCCTTTTGTACCAAAGCCGTCACATTGATCGGACAATCGCCTTCGGAGATCGCAATGGATATGATTTTTCCGCCGTGCCGTACGGCTTTCAATGCTTGCGTGATCGTTTCAGGAACCGCGGCACATTCGAAGACGATATCGGCCTCTGCGCCACCCGGCCCGTAATATCCGGGACCTGTGATTTTGGAGATATCCTCTACAACATCTGCAGTATTCCGGGCATTGATGATATGGTCAACACCGATCTTCCGGGCGATTTCAAGGCGGGGCTGTGAGATATCCACCTGGATCACCTGCGTACAGCCGATCGTTTTGAGCACCTGGGAGATCATGAGACCGATCGTACCGGCACCAAAGACGACCACTTTTTCATTTAGGGACGGGGATGCTTTTTTTACGGCGTGGATCGCAACAGCCAATGGTTCAAAAAGGGCGGCTTCTTTTGTACTGACTTCATCGGGCAATTTATAGAGGAAGGCTCCTTTGCTTTGCAATACATATTCTGCAAATGCACCGGGTTTGCCATACGCCAGAGTGGCGGTCAGTGCGTTTGTGCAGATGTTGGTTTTGCCTTTTCGGCACATGCTGCATTTCCCGCAGGGTACGGTAGGGTTGGTAACGACCTTTTGCCCTACCGTTAGGGTTGGATCCGGATAATCGGGTCCGATGGCAGCGACCGTTCCCCCAAACTCATGCCCCATGATTTGTCCGGGTTCGATATAAAAACCTTTTGTATAGGTATGGAGATCCGAACCGCAGATTGCGCAATAATCGACTTTAATCAGGACTTCACCTTCCCCCGGCTGCGGTACGGAGATATCCTGAATCTCAAAAGAACGCGGTCCCTGATAGATAGCTGCTTTCATGGTCTTTGTCATTGTATTTCCTCTCTCTCAAATAACAATTTATATCGCGTACCACCCACCATCGACGGGCAGGATCGTGCCTGTCAGGTGGGATGATTCGTCCGAAGCGAAAAACAACGCCGCATTTGCCACATCTTCTGCCCGAGCGAGCTTTCCGAGCGGGATCCCTGCTTCCAAATGTTCCCGCAATCCGGGATTGGTTTCCAGCGCTTCGGCAATCATCGGTGTGATCACGCCGCCGGGACAGGTACAATTGACCCGGATCCCATAGCGAGCATTGTCTTTGGCCATTACTCTTGTGAGAGAAACGATGCCTCCTTTTGCAGCGGTATAGGCATCCGCTCCGGATTCCCCTACAAGGGCATTCATCGAGGAATTATTGATGATATTTCCGGACTTTTTTGCCCGCATGACGGGCAATACATATTTTGAGCAGAGGAACATCCCATTTAGATTGATGGCGATGATGCGATTCCAGTCATCGAGGGGCGTATCTACGATATCTGCCATTTTGTATTGCGCATTGTAGGAATATCCAATACCCGCATTATTGAAAAGGATATCGATTGTTCCATAAAGTTCAACGGTTTTTGCAACCATAGCCTGCACATCTTTCTCGGAAGACACATCCGTTTTGATAAAGGTTACATTTCTCCCGATACTTCGGAGTTCATTTTCCGCCTCCAATCCCGTATCCTCTCTCCATTCTGCAATAATGGCTTTGGCGCCTTCCGCTGTGAATAATCGGGCGGCCGCAAGTCCCTGCCCGCTGCCACCGCCCGTAATAATTGCCACTCTTCCTTTTAATCGTTCTGTCATTTTGTGACTCCTTTCGACTGCGTTGCGTCTTGCGATCCAATTCAGACGTCAAAAATAATTTAAGCAATAACTGTGCCATATGCGAACTCTGATCCGGCCTGCTGGCTGGATTCCTTGATTCGCGATTGCCGTGCGTATGTACCTCTAAAATACGGATACAAATCAGCCATGTTGCATCGACAAAATCACAAACGAAAATTGCTACAGGTTTGTACTGTTTTGCGACACTGCAGGCAGGACGGTTTTTTGCAGACTTAGGTGAGTCCCGGTCCTGTACACGGAAATATTGCCGGAAACATGGATACTTTGAGAAATCCCATGATAGAAATGAATATGGCATGAAATTTGCTTCATATTATGGTTGAGACTCTGGATTTTGTTGAGGAAGGATGAAAGGAGGGCAGGAAAGATTTTTATGATCGGGAGATATTCTTTTATTGCAAATAAGGAGAGAAAGGTATGAGATTTAAGGATTACAAAGTACTGATTAGCGGGAAGGGATCTGCGATTGTTTCTGTTCTTGCTAAAAAATATCTCGAAGAAGGTGCTGATGTGATCGTTTTAGGGACGGTCACCGCTGACCCGGAAGTCGAATACAAACGCATCCTTTGCAATCCGGCCGACGCCGTATCGCTGGATGCCGGGATAGACAAAGTTTTGGAAATTTTTGATGGGCAATTAGATATTCTCATCAATGCGATCGACTCGGAAACAAAGGCAACGATTTTTGACATGACCAAGGAACAGTTTGATCGTGGGATGGCGGAGGTACTTTGGTCTTCCATCCGGCTGATCGAAAGGCTGTACAAACCTCTTCAGGCGGGGAAACATGCGAATTCGAGCATCATCAACCTATTGACGGTGAAAGCGAGATTGCATGATTTCAATGATGCTCTTGTTTCCTTATCGAAAAACGCTTTGGGATACTATACAAAACTATGCACGGCCGGTTTTCTCAAAGTTCGCTGCAATAATGTACTTCCGGGTGATGCCGATTCGTCACAGGAACGCGCACCGAATGGATCTGTTCAGCCGGATGAAGTGGCTCGTGTCATTACTTATCTCACATCGACAGACGGGACCTATATCAATGGTGCAGATTTTTTGATCGATGGCGGCGAATCGTTGTTTTCTGCGTAAGGGAGGACTGCAATGAATGGATTTATAACATTGATCACAGGAGCATCCTCTGGGATGGGTCTTGCGACCAGCAAAGAATTTCTGTCACTTGGTGCAACTGTGATAGGGGTTGCCTTGGATTTTGACAATATGGAGGAGGATCTCGGGGATAAATTTATTCCTATCACCGCCAACCTGACGGATCCGGAAAAAATCACGGAGATTTGTAATTTTGTCAAAGAAAAATATGGAATTCTCGATACATTATTTTGTAATGCCGGCAGGAGTGACGGTAAGGAAGTTGACCAGGTCGATCTGGAACACTATGAAGCGCTTACCGGTGTCATGCTCAGAGCTCCTGTGCTTTTGACCAAAGGTTTCGCCGAACTGCTGCAAAAATCGCCTCATGCCAGCATTATCCACACTTGCTCCATCGCAAGTTATGCGCTTGGCAAAGGACCTACCTATCGTATCGCAAAGACCGGGTTGAATAATTTTACGCGCAACAGCGCTATGTTCTTTGGCGGCAAAGTACGCGTCAACTCGATTTGTCCGGGCGTTATCCGTACCGGCATCGTGGATGCTGCCGGGTGGGACGCATACGAAAAAATTGCCGTGCCGGTATTGCCATCTCGCCGTCTCGGTCAAGCCTGGGAAATCGCAAAACTTTGTCTATCCCGGCATCCAGCGATACGGCGTCGGCCGGATTGCAAAGGATGCGTTTGTATTCGACTTCCGGGTCAGCGGTGACCGTCCCTAAAACGATCACATCAGCACCTTCTTTTGTACTGACTTCATCGGGCAATTTATAGAGGAAGGCTCCTTTGCTTTGCAATACATATTCTGCAAATGCACCGGGTTTGCCATACGCCAGAGTGGCGGTCAGTGCGTTTGTGCAGATGTTGGTTTTGCCTTTTCGGCACATGCTGCATTTCCCGCAGGGTACGGTAGGGTTGGTAACGACCTTTTGCCCTACCGTTAGGGTTGGATCCGGATAATCGGGTCCGATGGCAGCGACCGTTCCCCCAAACTCATGCCCCATGATTTGTCCGGGTTCGATATAAAAACCTTTTGTATAGGTATGGAGATCCGAACCGCAGATTGCGCAATAATCGACTTTAATCAGGACTTCACCTTCCCCCGGCTGCGGTACGGAGATATCCTGAATCTCAAAAGAACGCGGTCCCTGATAGATAGCTGCTTTCATGGTCTTTGTCATTGTATTTCCTCTCTCTCAAATAACAATTTATATCGCGTACCACCCACCATCGACGGGCAGGATCGTGCCTGTCAGGTGGGATGATTCGTCCGAAGCGAAAAACAACGCCGCATTTGCCACATCTTCTGCCCGAGCGAGCTTTCCGAGCGGGATCCCTGCTTCCAAATGTTCCCGCAATCCGGGATTGGTTTCCAGCGCTTCGGCAATCATCGGTGTGATCACGCCGCCGGGACAGGTACAATTGACCCGGATCCCATAGCGAGCATTGTCTTTGGCCATTACTCTTGTGAGAGAAACGATGCCTCCTTTTGCAGCGGTATAGGCATCCGCTCCGGATTCCCCTACAAGGGCATTCATCGAGGAATTATTGATGATATTTCCGGACTTTTTTGCCCGCATGACGGGCAATACATATTTTGAGCAGAGGAACATCCCATTTAGATTGATGGCGATGATGCGATTCCAGTCATCGAGGGGCGTATCTACGATATCTGCCATTTTGTATTGCGCATTGTAGGAATATCCAATACCCGCATTATTGAAAAGGATATCGATTGTTCCATAAAGTTCAACGGTTTTTGCAACCATAGCCTGCACATCTTTCTCGGAAGACACATCCGTTTTGATAAAGGTTACATTTCTCCCGATACTTCGGAGTTCATTTTCCGCCTCCAATCCCGTATCCTCTCTCCATTCTGCAATAATGGCTTTGGCGCCTTCCGCTGTGAATAATCGGGCGGCCGCAAGTCCCTGCCCGCTGCCACCGCCCGTAATAATTGCCACTCTTCCTTTTAATCGTTCTGTCATTTTGTGACTCCTTTCGACTGCGTTGCGTCTTGCGATCCAATTCAGACGTCAAAAATAATTTAAGCAATAACTGTGCCATATGCGAACTCTGATCCGGCCTGCTGGCTGGATTCCTTGATTCGCGATTGCCGTGCGTATGTACCTCTAAAATACGGATACAAATCAGCCATGTTGCATCGACAAAATCACAAACGAAAATTGCTACAGGTTTGTACTGTTTTGCGACACTGCAGGCAGGACGGTTTTTTGCAGACTTAGGTGAGTCCCGGTCCTGTACACGGAAATATTGCCGGAAACATGGATACTTTGAGAAATCCCATGATAGAAATGAATATGGCATGAAATTTGCTTCATATTATGGTTGAGACTCTGGATTTTGTTGAGGAAGGATGAAAGGAGGGCAGGAAAGATTTTTATGATCGGGAGATATTCTTTTATTGCAAATAAGGAGAGAAAGGTATGAGATTTAAGGATTACAAAGTACTGATTAGCGGGAAGGGATCTGCGATTGTTTCTGTTCTTGCTAAAAAATATCTCGAAGAAGGTGCTGATGTGATCGTTTTAGGGACGGTCACCGCTGACCCGGAAGTCGAATACAAACGCATCCTTTGCAATCCGGCCGACGCCGTATCGCTGGATGCCGGGATAGACAAAGTTTTGGAAATTTTTGATGGGCAATTAGATATTCTCATCAATGCGATCGACTCGGAAACAAAGGCAACGATTTTTGACATGACCAAGGAACAGTTTGATCGTGGGATGGCGGAGGTACTTTGGTCTTCCATCCGGCTGATCGAAAGGCTGTACAAACCTCTTCAGGCGGGGAAACATGCGAATTCGAGCATCATCAACCTATTGACGGTGAAAGCGAGATTGCATGATTTCAATGATGCTCTTGTTTCCTTATCGAAAAACGCTTTGGGATACTATACAAAACTATGCACGGCCGGTTTTCTCAAAGTTCGCTGCAATAATGTACTTCCGGGTGATGCCGATTCGTCACAGGAACGCGCACCGAATGGATCTGTTCAGCCGGATGAAGTGGCTCGTGTCATTACTTATCTCACATCGACAGACGGGACCTATATCAATGGTGCAGATTTTTTGATCGATGGCGGCGAATCGTTGTTTTCTGCGTAAGGGAGGACTGCAATGAATGGATTTATAACATTGATCACAGGAGCATCCTCTGGGATGGGTCTTGCGACCAGCAAAGAATTTCTGTCACTTGGTGCAACTGTGATAGGGGTTGCCTTGGATTTTGACAATATGGAGGAGGATCTCGGGGATAAATTTATTCCTATCACCGCCAACCTGACGGATCCGGAAAAAATCACGGAGATTTGTAATTTTGTCAAAGAAAAATATGGAATTCTCGATACATTATTTTGTAATGCCGGCAGGAGTGACGGTAAGGAAGTTGACCAGGTCGATCTGGAACACTATGAAGCGCTTACCGGTGTCATGCTCAGAGCTCCTGTGCTTTTGACCAAAGGTTTCGCCGAACTGCTGCAAAAATCGCCTCATGCCAGCATTATCCACACTTGCTCCATCGCAAGTTATGCGCTTGGCAAAGGACCTACCTATCGTATCGCAAAGACCGGGTTGAATAATTTTACGCGCAACAGCGCTATGTTCTTTGGCGGCAAAGTACGCGTCAACTCGATTTGTCCGGGCGTTATCCGTACCGGCATCGTGGATGCTGCCGGGTGGGACGCATACGAAAAAATTGCCGTGCCGGTATTGCCATCTCGCCGTCTCGGTCAAGCCTGGGAAATCGCAAAACTTGCTGCATTTTTGGCTTCAGACGAATCGAAGAGCATCAACGGCGCTTCTATTTTAATTGATGGAGGATGGATTACCACCCATCCCAAAGCATAAAGTGAGGAGGTTCAAAATGTTTAAAGTTTCATTACCGCAAATCTTCAAAATAGTCGTTGCTCTGGTGGTTGGGATTGTGTTATCTCAGCTGCCTTTGGCTGCAGGACTTGAGAGAAGTTCTATGATTTATGTGGGTGTCTTTATCGCAATGGTTGTCCTGATGGCGGCAAAGGCGGTTCCGGATTTCGTCGCTGTACTGGCGGCGTGTGGCACTTTGGTTATCTTTAAAGTCGGAGCTCTCACGGAAGTATTTGCTCCGTTTGCCGGAGGAACTGTCTGGCAGATCATTTCCATCCTTGCTTTTGCCGTCGCAGCCCAGAAGGGAAGTCTTCTGAGTCTGATTACCCTCAATGTATTAAAGCCGTTCAAACCAACATATATGGGGCAGGTTGCGGCTGTTATGACCGCCATTACGATACTCAATTTTATGATTCCAAGCTCTTTTGCAAAGGTTGCGATGCTGGCTCCGGTCGTTATCAATATTTGCGACCATTGCGGATATAAGAAAAACAGCAAGGAAGCCGCAGGATTGCTGATCGCCGTCTTTATCCCGGCGATACAATGTTCTTTCGCTTTCACAACAGGAAGTACGGCATGGTCCTATATGATCGGATTCATGCAAACAGAAACATTCCATCCTACATTCACTTTCACAAGTTGGCTTGCTTCAACATGGGTATGGGTCGTAGTCATGATGGTTGGAACCTACCTGTTTATCGGGTTGTTTAACAGGCCGAAAGACGGCGGACTTGTAAATAAGGAATTTGTGAACGACACGATCGCTAAACTTCCCCCGCTGACCGCCAAAGACAAGATCAATGCGGTGATTCTTCTCGTTTCTATCGTACTGTGGATGACGGAGAGTCTGCATGGATTGAATGGGATCGGCATTACGATCGTTGCCGTATTTTTCTACTTTGTAACAGGGATTCTTACGCCGCAGGAATTCAAGGCAAATGTCGATTGGCCTACCGTCATGTTGATTGGCGGAATTCTTTGTCTGGCCGGTTTCACGTCAACATTGGGACTGTCCGATGTTCTCGCAAATCTCCTTGGACCTGTTGCGGAAGTGATCACATCTCATATCGCCGTCATGATCATCGTCGTCTGTATTATTACGTTTGTTCTGCGGTACGTATTTGTATCGAATGCGCCGATCATACTTGTTGTTTGTGCGGCGCTTCTTCCGGTCTTGTTTGGAAAGTCAATACATCCATTTGTTTTGGTGTTCACGTTACATCAGATCGGCGCTTGCTTCCAGACAAGTTATAACTATATTTTACTCCCGCCTGTATATCCGCTTACACAAGACAGGCTTGCGGAGCACAAGGCGCTTGTACCATATGCTTATGCTTATCCCGTTATCTGTACGCTTGGCCTTCTCGCCAGCATCCCGATGTGGAACTCTCTTGGTTATCTGGGATAGCTAAGAACTTGCCGGACTGCTCCGGGCGGCATCAAAATCGTTACGGGGCAGTCTGTTCGCTATTGTTCAAGAAAGACATAGTCTGGAGGTATTGCTATGGAATTAGTTGTATATCGTGAGAAACCAAATCCTGAGAAGTATTCAAAAGAATTTTTAGTATCTCTTCTTTCGACAATGAAAGCCGAAAGAATTTTTGATGTTTCCGTTATCCGGATGATTTCGGCCGGGAAAATCGCGGGGTTTTATCATGCAGGATCGGGACAGGAAGCCATTGCCGCCGGATCGATCAAAGAAGTACTGCGAAAGGATGATTATCTTTTCTACATGCACAGAGGCTGCAATGAAATGATCGCAAAGGGTGTCCCGATCGATCGGCTGTATGCGGATTTTTTCGGAAATATTTATGGAACAAACAGAGGGTTAGGTGCCGGCATCATCCATGGAGCGGATCCGACTCTCGGTGTTTTGGGGCAGCCCGGTACGATCGGTTCTAACATGCCATTGGCCTGCGGGGTTGGAATGGCAATTAACCAACGGAAAAGTAAGCAGGTCGTATACGCAACTTTCGGAGACGGAACCGCAAACAGGGAATTGCTTCATGGGGCCTTTAACTATGCGGGAATCTGGAAACTACCGGTCATCTTTATGTGTCAGAATAATGAATACGCACTGGCTTCAAAATATACAGACGAACACGCACTTGCAGACGGCTATATTGCATCCAGGGGTCTCTCCTATGGGATTCCCAGCTATGTTGTGGATGGAAATGATGTGCTTGCTGTATATGAAGTGTCCAAACTGGCGGTTGAGCGAGCTCGAAACGGCGAAGGAGCAACCTTTATTGAAGCGAAGACCTTGCGTCAAAACGGGCATTTTGTGGGAGATCCCCGTGTCTATATGGATAAAGAGCGCCTTGAATGGTTCATCACGCACAATGATCCCATTTCAAATTTTGAGAAATTACTGCTGGACTATAACATCGTTACACAAGAAGAACTGGATGAATTGGATCATGAAATAACCGGGCAGAATGACGCTGCGATCGAGAAAGCAGATTCTTATCCGCTCCCTGGTGAAGAACGGCTGTATGAAGGTTTGTATAGCACAAGTGCTGTGCCGCAGGAGGTGAAATAAAATGATTATCACATTATCGCAAGCCATCAATCAGGCATTGGATGAAGAATTGGCATTTGACGACCGTGTAGTGCTCTTCGGCGAGGACATCGGCGTATTCGGTGGTTGTTTTGGCGTGACGGCAGGACTGTACAAGAAGTATGGAGCGGAAAGAGTAAAAGATGCTCCCATCTCAGAAAACACGTTGGTCGGCGCTTCTGTGGGGATGGCGCTTGGCGGGCTTAAAGTTGCGGCAGAACTCATGTTTGCTGATTTCGCGGAGATCGCATTTGATGAAATCCTGAACAAGATGGGAAAATGGAAATGGATGCATGGCGGATACGATGAATTTAATATTCCCGTTACGCTTCGTCTTCCGACCGGTATGCTGGGTGGTTCAGGGCCGGAACATTCGCAAAGTCCCCAGGCATTTTTCATGCATTCGCAGGGCTTGTATGTACTGGTTCCCTCGACGCCTTACGATGCAAAAGGGCTTCTGAAAACGGCGATCAGAGGCAACGATCCATCGCTGTATTTTGAACATAAGGTACTTTACGGATTGAAAGGTGAAGTTCCCGAAGAAGAATATTTCATTCCCTTTGGAGTCGCTGACATTAAACGAGAGGGAACGGATGTTACGGTACTGGCCACTTCTCTTCAGGTGCACACGGCACTGGCTGCAGCTGAAAAACTCCAGGCTGAAGGCATAAGCATTGAAGTCTTTGATCCAAGGACGCTGATTCCCTTCGACAAGGAGGCGTTGTTCCGCTCGTTGGATAAAACAGGACGTCTTGTGATCGTGCATGAAGAACCCAAAACAGGCGGTACGGGTGCGGAGATCTCTGCGATGGTCGCAGAGGAACGGCTTTCTTCCCTAAAGGCTCCGATCGTCAGAGTTGGCGCACCGGATGTCCCCTGCCCGCATAGTGTTCATCTTGAACAATGGATGATACCGAGTGAGGAACGGATCATTGCCGCAGTGAAAAAGACCTTAGAAGAAAAATAAGAGGAAATCCGATAGATGATTTTATATCACTGAAAATGCCGTAGCCGTTGCAACTGCAACGGCTACGGCATTTTTCTGCTGTTTCAAGATGGGAGATGGCTCGATTGAATAAAATCTGTGCAATTACACGGAAAAATGATAGAATTACTTGCGAGTCGGTAGTCGGCATATAGCATATAAATTGCGATAAAAATTTGATTACTGTGGTATACTTATTATCAATTAATGAGTGGCGTTATTAGAGGACATGGCTGTGCATTTTATGGAAACGCAGAACTGCATTTTTTGTAAGATCGTAAGCGGAGAGATTCCGTCGGATAAGGTGTACGAAGATGCGGAAATTTTGTGTTTTCGTGACTTGGAACCACAGGCGCCTACCCATGTTCTGATCGTACCGAAAATACACATTGCATCCCTGGACGAGGTGGAAGAAAGCAAGGAACACAAGGAATTGCTTGGACATTTGATGGCGAAGGTCTCTGTGATCGCAGCACAGCTCGGGCTTTCGAACGGGTATCGGCTGGTGAACAATTGCGGCGAAGACGGGATGCAGTCTGTCAAACATCTGCATTTTCATTTGCTGGGCGGACGCGCTATGGGCTGGCCGCCGGGCTGAGGAGAACATAAGTAAGTGAACGCGAATTTTCAAAAAGCGATCGACATGATCGCCGAACAGTTCCAGGAAGGCAGCATCGTTTGCCTTGTATTGTTCGCGATTGTAGCGATTCTCACATTGGTATACATGCTTCGCGGTATTCATATCCTGGTTACACGCTCTGTGGAGAGTTTCAATTTCGTTCTGTTTTGCATCCCGGTGTTTTCGTGGGCCGTGATGATGTTTATTTCTTCTAAGATCGGCTTCGAAAATCTTGAGAGTATGGGGCTCAACATCATTATTGTTGCGGCGGGGTTGCTTTTTTCTCCGTTGCTTATGTTGCATATTCAGAGTCAGGTGAGTTACTATCCGGTAACCACGGGAAAACGCCTCGCGTGGTTTTCGGTGCCGATCATTGAGATCGTGCTCTGGGCGATCCATGCGTTTGATTTAAATGCAAGCTTTGATTTTATGTTTGGGCCGCGTATCTCGGTTTTCTCCCTGATTGCCACTGTCTACACGGTCATCGTGCTCGTACGGGCTTATTTGCTGTGCTTCAATGTATTTTATCAAATGCCAAAACACATGCGGCGCTCCACCTATCATCTGCTGGCGGCGATCACCGCGCTTGCGGTGGTGTCTGTTTTAGATACCTATTTCCAATTTAGCATGAATGCCAGTGCGGTTCTTTTGGCCTTCGGCTTAATCATTGTGCTGCAAACGCTGTTTAGTGCCTTCTTTATCGCAAACTCCTCCAATGTCATCGTCACAAGCCGGGATTTTGTATTTCAGAGCCTGTCGACGATCGTTCTCACGGTCAGCCGCAAAGGCAATATCCTCGACTGGAACAAAAAAGCGAAAGATGGCTGCATGCCGCTGCCAAATCCGATGTACAAGGAGCCTTATCCGCAGTATCGCCAGCGTATCCTCGAAACCTACAACGGCATCGTGTCGAAATATGATGAAAATGTTATTAGTGTGAAGGTGGATGATATCGAAAACCATTTGTTGTTCACCTGGCATGATATCGGGTTTCTGGATCGCAAGTTTGGATTTTTGGTGGAGGTTTCCGACATTACAAAGACTTACCAGACGATCCGCTATTTCGAAGAAATCGCCCTTGTTGACAATTTGACCGGACTCAACAACAGGAACTCGTATATTGAGGAGGTCAAAAAGATAGGCGTTGCTGAAAATATGCCGCTTTGCATCATCGTTGGCGATGTCAACAATCTGAAAAAAACCAATGACTCGATCGGGCATCTCCAAGGGGATCGCTTGCTTTGTACGATTTCAGATGCAGTCAAAGACGTTGCGAAAGGAAATTTCTTTATTGCGAGGATCGGTGGCGATGAGATCGCGATTCTGGCACGAAATACGGAAGCCGATGCGGCAAAGGAATTTACGGAAGCCGTTGACGCCGCTTTGTCACAGATTCATGATGAACATTTCGGTATGCCGGGCATCTCCTGGGGATGGGCTGTCATGCATAGTGAAGCAGAAGACTACAATTCACTCTTTCGCGAGGCGGATGCGATCATGTACGAATCGAAGAAATGTGCGAAAGAAATCAGCCTGAGCGGCGTTGTGCCGGACAAGCGGTGATCCGGATCTTTGAGCGCCTTTAGAAAGGGAGATCAATAAGATGGCAGACGTACAGAGCGCGGAAGGGGCCAAGAAGAAGAAGAAAAAGCGGGCATTGGTGACCACCATATCCGTGATCGTGATCGCGGTTGTGATTATTTTCGTCGCACTGCTTCTGACGGTATTCTTTGTAGATGATTTCAACAGCATCGGAGATTTGTTTGCTTATATCCGGGCGCAGTACTGAATGTGAGCCAATTCGAATATTGGTTCGAAAAATTTCACTTGAAATACGCTGCGTAAACAGATATAATTCGAAAGCACGTTATCGCTTGGAACACGCAAAGAGGAGGTGACACGAAATGGCACAGGTGATCGTCCGTGAAAACGAGAGTCTTGAAAGCGCACTCAAACGCTTCAAACGCTCTTGCGCCCGTGACGGCGTGATGTCCGAATTGCGCAAGCGGGAACATTACGAAAAGCCCAGCGTCCGGCGGAAGAAGAAGTCCGAAGCCGCGCGCAAAAAAGCTCGCAAATTTTAAATGACGGCTTGCGCCGACTTGTTCGGCGCATACCTATGCCCAGATAGCTCAGTTGGTAGAGCAGCAGACTGAAAATCTGCGTGTCCCTAGTTCGATTCTTGGTCTGGGCACCACAAATGGCTGAACTGCAACAGTTTGGTCATTTTGTTTTTTTGAAATGGGATACTCATTTTCAATCCAATCAATGGTGAGAAATTCTATGGTTTTCTTGGACATACTGGTACAAAATAGTTTAAAATAAGCTTATGGTGAATGATGGGATTGGAAGAATAGAAAGGAGCGTTAATTCAATAGGGTTCCGCATACACAATATGAGTTTGTTAGTTTTATGAAAATAGGAGAGTAACAAAATGCAACAACAAACAAAAACTTATAGTATTCTTTCGCTTATCTTCGGTATTCTTGGTATCGTACTTACGTTTACGCCCGCGGCGATCGTTGGACTCATTCTTGCAATTCTCGGTATTGTTTTTTCTTCAATCGCAAAAAAGAAAGAAGGGAAAAACGGTTTTGCCACGGGAGGCTTCGTGCTTTCTCTTATCGCCCTCATTTTGTGGGTCATTGTCGTAGTTATTGTGGGACTTGTTCTTGGTGCTGGATTTTTGGCACTTGCGGCTCTTTCCTAATCGTAGCATCAGCGGAATCGTGTGAAGCGGCGCAACCGCGCCGCTTCATTCAGGAGGAAAGCTCCGGTGGCGGAGGCTTCTCTTCGTTTTCTTGTTCGGCGGACAGGAGCTATTTCGGGCATGGCGGAAAATTCGAAATCAGATTACAATCACTTAAATAGGATAGGGCTTATGTGTGTGGAGACGGGCTTATGATACGCATTATTACCGGGATCGTTGCGATGGTTTTTCTTGTTGGGATGCTTGGCGCTTGCGGCGATGGGGCCTCGGAGGACGCGATACTTGAGGAACTTGTTTCCGCAGAGACGCCGCTCGCGGCGGAGCCGGAAACGGAAGCCATTTCTTTTGAACGTTCGGATGAAGATGGTCTTGTCACGGTTCTGGTCGAGGACGGGGTACCGACCTTATCGTTCAATGTCTCAAAATGGGAGGATCTGTATCAGATCAGCGAACAGTTTGTGCCGGAGACGATTGAGCGGATTCGAAAAGAATCTTTTCCGCTTGTTGATACGGCAGGGCGGAGTCTTTCCGGTGTGATAGACGCCTGCATCGCTACCGTGGACGGGATCAACAATCGATATTCTTTTTATTATGATACGCCGACGGTTTTGCTTTTGATGGAAGACGGGACGGTTGAAAATGTTGCTGCCGATCCGTATTATGCCTATTTCGATGATTTTGGGATCGCTGCACCGTTGCCTTATTTATCGGATATTATATCGCTATCCTATGAGCGCGTTGGCGAAGAACCAGGGGAAGACGCCGAAAGCGCCGAAGAGGCCGATGAAGACGCTGATCAGGAGTTCACGATTTTTGCGACGGACAAGGGCGGCGTCCGGTACGATGCGAGGATCGTTCACAATCTTGGCTTGCTGATGGAAAATCACGGGTGGACCACCATCCTCGAAAAACCGGTGCCTTATGCGATCGATGAAGGGGCGGAAGTCACGGAAGGGCTGGACGGGTTCCTTGTATTCAACCCGGATGGTACCATCACTTGGGATCTTGGCGTGCCTTATAGAGACATTGTAGAAAAATATGCGGGAACTTACAAAATCTTATTGGGTGAGGGGCGGTTCCATCCTCCGGGATCCATCACGATTGACTTGGACCGAATCTGGTCTGTCGGTGGCGAGGACGAAAAAGCGCCCGAGGCGAAGCACATGCATGGTATTTTTGTCGTGGATGGGCTGACGCATAGCAGTGAGTATGGACTGACGCTCAAACTCTTAGAAGGCGACCGGCTTCCCAGTGTGAAAGGTTTTAAGATCGATTCTTATGATTTTTTAGCCGATTCGGATGCTTGGCCGTATTCGGTTCAGTGGGAAAGCGGCGAAGAGACGGCGGGCTGAAGACCGTCAAAAAGAATCGCGTAAAAGAATCTGAAAAGAATCTGAAAATAATTGTTGACAAGCAACTCCATTCATCATATAATCTTCTTCGCCGCCCGAATTTCGGGAGGGACTTCTGCGGTCTGAAATATGGCCCGGAAAAGGCACCTTGACAAGTCAATAACGTAAAGATTCAGTCATACATAAGAGACTGGATCTGGAAGTAGAGATACTTCCGAATGTACAAGATACTATGCAAGGTTAACATTACGTTAGCAATGTGTAGGGTCTACTTACAACAATTCCAGCAAACAATAATTTGCGGATGCTTTCGAGCAAACGTGAACTGAGTTAATAACTCAAACTTTGATTTGACCGGCTGTGAAAACGGCCGATTAGATACCATTAATTAAGAGTTTGATCCTGGCTCAGGATGAACGCTGGCGGCGTGCCTAACACATGCAAGTCGAGCGAGATACTGATTTTCAAAGTTTTCGGATGGAGATGTTCAGTGGAAAGCGGCGGACGGGTGAGTAACGCGTAGGCAACCTACCCTTGACTCAGGGATAGCCATCGGAAACGGTGATTAATACCTGATAACGCGCGAGAGTTTCATGACTCTTTCGCCAAAGTTTTTTCGGTCAGGGATGGGCCTGCGTCTGATTAGGTAGTTGGTGGGGTAACGGCTCACCAAGCCTACGATCAGTAGCCGACCTGAGAGGGTGATCGGCCACATTGGAACTGAGACACGGTCCAGACTCCTACGGGAGGCAGCAGTGGGGAATATTGCACAATGGGCGCAAGCCTGATGCAGCCATGCCGCGTGAGTGATGAAGGTCCTATGGACTGTAAAGCTCTGATCTGGGGGAAGATAATGACGGTACCCCAGGAGAAAGCCCCGGCTAACTCCGTGCCAGCAGCCGCGGTAATACGGGGGGGGCAAGCGTTATCCGGAATTATTGGGCGTAAAGAGTGCGTAGGTGGTTTTCTAAGCGAGGGGTGAAAGGCAGTGGCTCAACCATTGTTAGCCTTTCGAACTGGATGACTTGAGTGCAGGAGGGGAAAGCGGAATTCCTAGTGTAGCGGTGAAATGCGTAGATATTAGGAGGAACACCGGTGGCGAAGGCGGCTTTCTGGACTGTAACTGACACTGAGGCACGAAAGCGTGGGGAGCAAACAGGATTAGATACCCTGGTAGTCCACGCCGTAAACGATGAGCGCTAGGTGTCGGGGCCTATAAAGCCTCGGTGCCGAAGTTAACGCATTAAGCGCTCCGCCTGGGGAGTACGCACGCAAGTGTGAAACTCAAAGGAATTGACGGGGACCCGCACAAGCAGCGGAGCATGTGGTTTAATTCGAAGCAACGCGAAGAACCTTACCAGGGCTTGACATCCTGCTGACAGGCGTGTAACGGCGCCCTTCTTCGGACAGCAGTGACAGGTGGTGCATGGTTGTCGTCAGCTCGTGTCGTGAGATGTTGGGTTAAGTCCCGCAACGAGCGCAACCCTTGTCGTTAGTTGCCATCAGGTTATGCTGGGCACTCTAGCGAGACTGCCGGGGACAACTCGGAGGAAGGTGGGGATGACGTCAAGTCATCATGGCCCTTACGACCAGGGCTACACACGTGCTACAATGGCCGGTACAATGGGATGCAATACGGCGACGTGGAGCAAATCACCAAAACCGGTCCCAGTTCGGATTGCAGGCTGAAACTCGCCTGCATGAAGTCGGAGTTGCTAGTAATCGTGAATCAGAATGTCACGGTGAATACGTTCCCGGGCCTTGTACACACCGCCCGTCACACCATGGAAGTTGGGGGCGCCCGAAGTAGGCAGTTTAATATGTTTCCTAAGGCGAAATCAATGACTGGGGTGAAGTCGTAACAAGGTAACCGTATCGGAAGGTGCGGTTGGATCACCTCCTTTCTAAGAGTATAGACATGGACTTTACGTTATTGATGTACAGGTGCGCACAGCGCGTGCACTAGCACTTTGCGCAGGCATTTTGGGCTTGTAGCTCAGGTGGTTAGAGCGCACGCCTGATAAGCGTGAGGTCGGAGGTTCAAGTCCTCCCAAGCCCACCACGTGTTTTGATGATGACGCTTGTCATCCGCTCGAAAACACCATGTACTTTGAAAACTGAACAATGTAAAAAAGATCTAATCAAAGATCTAACGAGAAAAATCGAGAGTATTAAACCTTATTAAAACGAAAGTAGTAAAAAGGGTAAAATTCTACGATTTTAACCGAGAAACCAGAAAAAACAATTACCGAATTTAACAATAGGTAATCTAAGAAATCCTAACAAATCGCTTTGTTAGGTAACTTACTTGGTCAAGTAAGGAAGAGCATAAGGTGAATGCCTTGGCACTGGGAGCCGACGAAGGACGTGACAAGCTGCGATAAGCTCTGGTTAGGCGCAAATAGCCGTTTGACCCAGAGATCTCCGAATGAGGAAACTCACCTACTTTAATAGGTAGGTACCGTACAGTAAATTCATAGCTGTACGGAGGGAACGCGGGGAACTGAAACATCTAAGTACCCGTAGGAAAAGAAAGAAACATCGATTCCCCAAGTAGCGGCGAGCGAACGGGGAAGAGCCCAAACCGAGTCTTAGGACGAGGGGTTGTGGGCCGTCAATATCATGAACGATTGATAGTCGAATAGTGTTGGAAAGCACAGCGATACAGGGTAATAGCCTCGTAGACGAAATCAAGCGTGATTGTAGACGGTACCAGAGTAGCACCGGACACGTGTAATCCGGTGTGAAGCAGGAGGGCCCACCCTCCAAGGCTAAATACTACCCAGTGACCGATAGCGTATAGTACCGTGAGGGAAAGGTGAAAAGAACCCCGGGAGGGGAGTGAAATAGAATCTGAAACCTTATGCTTACAAGCAAAGGGAGCGCAAGTGACCTTGTACTTTTTGTAGAACGGGCCAACGAGTTATGGTGTGCGGCAGGTTAAGTCGTGATGCGACGGAGCCACAGCGAAAGCGAGTCTCAAATGGGCGAAATGATTGTCGTATGCTGTAGACCCGAAACCGGGTGACCTATCCATGTGCAGGTTGAAGCGAGAGTAAAGTCTCGTGGAGGACCGAACCCATGTCTGTTTAAAAAGGCTGGGATGACGTGTGGATAGCGGTGAAATTCCAATCGAACTCGGATATAGCTGGTTCTCCTCGAAATAGCTTTAGGGCTAGCCTCATGATAAGATACCCGGGGGTAGAGCACTGAATGTTCGCGGGGCCTTCACCGGTTACCAACAACTATCAAACTCCGAATACCGGAATATCATTCATGGGAGTCAGACTGTGTGAGATAAGTTTCATGGTCGAAAGGGAAACAGCCCAGATCAACAGCTAAGGTCCCAAAATGTAAGTTAAGTGGAAAAGGATGTGAAGTTGCGAAAACAACCAGGATGTTGGCTCAGAAGCAGCCACTCATTCAAAGAGTGCGTAACAGCTCACTGGTCGAGTGACTTCGCGCCGAAGATAAACGGGGCTTAAACTTACTACCGAAGCTTTGGGTTCATAGTTTACTATGAGCGGTAGAGGAGCATCGTGTACGGGTCGAAGTCGTTTCGTAAGGAACGGTGGACTGTACACGAGAGAGAATGTTGGCATGAGTAGCGAGAGACGGGTGAGAATCCCGTCCACCGAATATCTAAGGTTTCCTGAGGAAGGTTCGTCCGCTCAGGGTAAGTCGGGACCTAAGCCGAGGCCGAAGGGCGTAGGCGATGGACAACAGGTTGAGATTCCTGTACCACCAATGTTCGTTTGAACGATGTGGGGACGCAGAAGGATAACATATGCGCGCCGTTGGTTGTGCGCGCCCAAGCAGAGAGGCTTGAGAGTAGGCAAATCCGCTCTCTTTAAGGCTGGGCTGTGATGGGGAGGGAAATTTAGTACCGAAGTGTGTGATTTCATGCTGCCAAGAAAAGCCACTAGTGAGAGCAAAGGTGCCCGTACCGCAATCCGACACAGGTAGATGAGGAGAGAATCCTAAGGTGAGCGAGAGAACTATTGTTAAGGAACTCGGCAAAATAACCCCGTAACTTCGGGAGAAGGGGTGCCTGCTTCGGCAGGCCGCAGTGAAAAGGCCCAGGCGACTGTTTACCATAAACACAGGTCTCTGCTAAAGCGCAAGCTGAAATATAGGGGCTGACGCCTGCCCGGTGCCGGAAGGTTAAGGGGATCTGTCATCGCAAGAGAAGCAGTGAACTTAAGCCCCGGTAAACGGCGGCCGTAACTATAACGGTCCTAAGGTAGCGAAATTCCTTGTCGGGTAAGTTCCGACCTGCACGAATGGCGTAACGATCTGGGCACTGTCTCAACAATAGACTCGGTGAAATTGTAGTACCGGTAAAGATGCCGGTTACCCGCAGCAGGACGGAAAGACCCCGTGGAGCTTTACTGCAGCTTGATATTGGGTTTCGGCATTGCATGTACAGGATAGGTGGGAGGCACTGAAGCGAGGACGCCAGTTTTCGTGGAGCCACCGTTGGGATACCACCCTTGTAATGTTGAGGTTCTAACTTTGCGCCGTTATCCGGCGTGAGGACAGTGTCAGGCGGGCAGTTTGACTGGGGCGGTCGCCTCCTAAAGAGTAACGGAGGCGCCCAAAGGTTCCCTCAGCGCGGACGGAAATCGCGCGTAGAGTGTAAAGGCAAAAGGGAGCTTGACTGCGAGACATACAGGTCGAGCAGGGACGAAAGTCGGGCTTAGTGATCCGGCGGTGCCGAGTGGAAGGGCCGTCGCTCAACGGATAAAAGCTACCCCGGGGATAACAGGCTTATACCCCCCAAGAGTCCACATCGACGGGGGTGTTTGGCACCTCGATGTCGGCTCGTCTCATCCTGGGGCTGTAGCAGGTCCCAAGGGTTGGGCTGTTCTACAAAAAGTACAAGGTCACTTGCGCTCCCTTTGCTTGTAAGCATAAGGTTTCAGATTCTATTTCACTCCC
>BNUG01000033.1 GCA_025997195.1 Clostridia bacterium
GCGATAAGGGTTTCTTCGTTTCAGGGTTCATCTGTTTTCTCTCCTATTATACATCCGCACAACAATACGTGCAATCTGATTGATATACACATAATGTCATCAATGTAATAATATGTCAATTCATATTACGAGCAAATTATCTTTCTGCGGGTAAATGCTGTATAATATCAGTCTTGTCGGCAGTTATTGTTTGAAAGGAATGTTGATCATGACCGTTGATTTAAAAGGACGCAGTTTTCTCACATTGATGGATTTCCAGGCGGAGGAGATTCGGTATCTGCTGGACCTCTCAAAGGAACTCAAAGCAAAGCGTGGTGCCGGAATCCGCGGCGAAACACTGAAGGGCAAGAATATCCTTCTCATCTTTGAGAAGTCATCCTCGCGTACACGCGCGGCTTTTGAACTCGGCGCGATCGAAGAAGGCGCGCATGTCACCTTTATCGGGCCGGGGTCTTCGCAGTTCGGCAAAAAGGAAAGCGCGAAGGACAGCGCGCAGCTGTTCGGGAAATATTATCACGGCATTGAATACCGGGGCTTTGCACAGAGCGCGGTGCGCGATTTGGCGCGCTATTCGGGCGTGCCTGTCTGGAATGGCCTGACGGATGACGATCATCCGACGCAGATTCTTGCGGATCTGATGACGATTGAGGAGCATGTGAACAAGCCGCTCTCTGAAGTCAAGGTCGCGTTTTGCGGGGACATCCGCAACAACATGAGTTATGCGTGGATGTACGGCTGTGCGAAGATGGGGATGCAGTTTGTCGCGTGGGGACCCGAAGAACTGGAACCGGAGGAAGCGGTTGTTGCGCGCGCGACAGCGGCAGCCGGCGTGTCGGGCGCCGTCATCGAATGGTGCTCCGATGCTGCTTGCCTGAAAGGCGCGGATGTGATCTATACAGATATTTGGGCGTCGATGGGCGAGGAGGATCAGATCCCCGAGCGCGTGCGCCTGCTCACGCCGTACCGTATCACGAAGGAAGTCTTAGAGGCCACCGGCAATCCGAACGTCATCTTCATGCATTGCCTGCCGTCTTTCCATGATTTCGAAACCACGATGGCCAAGGAACAGTTCAAGCTCGGCTATGATATCCGCGAAGTGACAGACGAAGTATTCACGGGCCCGAATTCTGTTGTGTGGGGCGAAGCGGAAAACCGGCTCCACACGATCAAGGCCATCATGGTGGCCACGCTCGGCAACTCATAAATAATTCAAATAATAAGAGGATGGGATAAACATGATCGATTTTCGGAACAAAAAAGGTTATTTTTGCGACATGGACGGCGTCATTTATCACGGCGATATTTTGTTGCCCGGGGTAAAAGAATTCGTGGAATGGCTGCAGCAAAACAACAAAGAATTTCTGTTCCTGACGAACAGCAGTGAACGTTCTCCCCTGGAATTGCGGCAAAAGCTGAATCGCATGGGGCTGGATATTCCCGAGGCGAATTTCTATACAAGCGCTCTTGCGACCGCGAAATTTCTGGCCAATCAGTCGCCGGGCTGTACGGCTTACGTGATCGGTGCCCCGGGGCTGCTGAATGCCCTCCACGATGCGGGAATCGGTCAAAATGACGTGAATCCCGATTATGTGATCGTCGGAGAAACGCGTACTTACAATTACGACATGATTTTGAGGGCAACCACACACGTCTTGAACGGCGCTCGACTGATCGGAACAAATCCGGACATCACCGGCCCTTCTGAGGACGGCATTATCCCGGCATGTAAAGCACTCATTTCACCGATTGAGATCGCAACAGGGCGGAGTGCCTATTACATCGGTAAGCCAAACCCGCTGATGATGCGTACCGGTCTTAGACTTCTCGGCGTTCATTCGGAGGACGCCGCGATGATCGGCGACCGCATGGATACCGACATCATCGCGGGCATTGAAACCGGTATCGATACGATTCTTGTTCTTACCGGCGTCACGCGAAAAAAAGATATCCACAAATATCCATACCGGCCGACCGCCGTTTTGCGCGGCATTGGCAGTATGATCGGCTACGATTACAAGAATCAGCCGGGATCCGGTTTATAGTGTAAGATGCATGGCATGAGTGATACAAAATTACCGGGAAATTCTTTCGGTCTTGATGACGCGGAGATCCATGATTTTTATGCGGGGCGGTCAACGCATGCGCATGAGATTTTTGGATGCTTGCCTTCCGGTGACGCGCACCGGTTTTGCGTGTGGGCGCCGAACGCTGCTGCTGTCAGTATCGTCGGAGATTTCAATGATTGGGACAAAACGGCAGGTTCCATGGAACGCTATCGCGGCCTTTGGGTTCGCATCTGTGACGGCGCGAAAGACGGCGACAATTACAAATACCGTATTGTCGGCGCGGACGGAAAAATCACGATGAAGGCCGACCCCTATGCCATTCATGCGGAGACGGCGCCGGGTACGGCTTCGAAAGTCTGGAGTCCTTTTGGTTATGAATGGGGCGACGCTGTCTGGATGAAAAAGCGCGCGGAAACAAACCTGCTACGCTCTCCCGTTTCGATTTATGAACTTCATCCCGGATCCTGGCGCGCAAAAGAGGGATACGACTATCCGGCTTACCGGGAGATCGCGAAAGAACTTGCTGTCTATGCCCGCGAGATGGGCTTCACACATGTCGAACTCATGCCTGTCAATGAACATCCCTTCGGCGGGTCCTGGGGCTATCAGGTCACCGGGTTCTTTGCCGTCACAAGCCGCTACGGAACGCCGCAGGATTTTATGTACCTGGTGGATACGCTGCACCAGGCCGGCATCGGCGTTCTCGTTGACTGGGTCCCCGCTCACTTCCCGAAGGACAGCCACGGCCTGCCGCATTTCGACGGTACCTGGCTGTATGAGCACGCGCATCCGCAGCGCCGCGAACATCCGCAGTGGGGCACTTACGAATTCAATTACAACCGGCCCGAGGTCGTCAGCTTCCTGATCTCGAGCGCGATCTCCCTTTTTGACCGTTATCATATCGATGGTCTGCGTGTGGACGCGGTAAGTTCAATGCTCTATCTGGATTACGGCAGAGAAGGCAATTTCATCCCCAACAAAGACGGCGGCAATATCGATTATGAAGCGGTGGATTTCCTCAAGAGGCTGAACACTTCGATTCTCGGGGGACGCCCGGGCGTCTGCACGGTTGCCGAGGAATCGACGGCTTATCCCTTTGTCACGAGACCCCCTTACGATGGCGGGCTCGGCTTCACCTTCAAATGGAATATGGGCTTCATGCATGACACACTCGACTTCATGAGCATCGACCCCTATTTCCGGCACGGCGCACATGACAAGATGACGTTCTCGATGCATTACGCTTTCGCGGAAAACTATATTCTGCCCTATTCGCACGATGAGGTCGTGCACGGCAAGGCCTCGATGATCGGCAAGATGCACGGCGACTATGCGCAGAAATTCGCGGCGCTGAAATTGCTCTACGGCTGGCTCTACGGACATCCGGGCAAGAAGCTGCTCTTTATGGGCAGTGAGTTCGCGCAGTTTATCGAATGGGATTACGAAAAGCAGCTGGACTGGTTCCTGCTCGGGTATGGCACGCATCACGGGGTGCAGGCCTGGGTTCGCGCGCTGAACCGCATGTACGCATCCTTCTCCGCCCTGTACGGCAAAGACGATTCGTGGGATGGATTCAGATGGCTCAATGTTTTGGACAAACAAAACAGCGTTTTCGCGTTCCAGCGTTCCGATGAAGAGAATCACATCGTCTGCGTGTACAATTTCACACCGGCCACACATGAAACTTACGAAGTAGCCCTGCCGGCCGCCGGCACACTCAGTCTGCTTCTCTGCAGCACCGACCCGGCCTACGGCGCGAGCGACGGCGGCGCGGGCGATGGAGGCGCCAAAAACGTCAGGGTCAAAGCAAAGAAGCAAGCGACTGCGAAAGCCGCGCCTCTCAATGGACAACCTTACGCTGCCGCACTTACGCTGCCGCCGCTGTCCGCACTGTTTTACACATATATCCTTGCAAAATAAAAGAGAAAAATTCCTCACATGGAATATATTGTAAATGTAAAATTTTCTTTCTTTGGCTTCTATTCAGTGTGAATTCTTTTGCTGACGTGCTACAATATATTTCTAATGTAGTATGGCGGGGCTTTCTGACGCAGAGATTGGGCAATTTGACAATCAAGATGTATGCTCCGGATTTAATCAGTGCTTCCGAAACAAGTGTAGCAGCAGAATTCACGCAATCACCGAAACGTCATAACGAAATATAATGAGAATGTGGACGGAAATGAGGTTGGAACGCTATGAATAGAAAGAAAAAGACAGTCGCGATGCTGTTGGCCGGCGGACAGGGTTCCCGGCTCGGTGTGCTGACAGCAAAGAAAGCCAAACCGGCCGTGACCTATGGCGGCAAGTATCGGATCATCGATTTTCCTTTATCCAACTGCGCGCACTCGGGCATTGACACGGTGGGCGTTTTGACACAGTACCGCCCGCTGGAGCTCAACACCTATATCGGCACCGGCGCACCATGGGATCTCGACACACTGACGGGCGGTGCCTACATCCTGCCGCCTTTCTCCCGCACCGGTGACGCGGGTGAATGGTATACGGGAACCGCCAACGCCATTTATCAAAATATCGGTTTCGTCGAGCAGTTTGACCCGGATGATGTGATCGTGCTCTCGGGCGACCATATCTATAAGATGAATTACAAATGGCTGCTGGATGCACACAAGGAAAAAGATGCAGACGCGACGATCGCGGTCATCCCCGTATCGATGGAGGAAGCTACGCGTTTTGGCATCATGAACACAGATGACGATCTGCGGATCACGGAGTTCGAAGAAAAACCGGAACATCCCAAAAACAACTTGGCTTCGATGGGCGTCTATGCCTTTAAATGGTCCACACTGCGAAAATATCTGGTGGCGGACGCCGATGACCCGGCCTCCTCCAATGACTTCGGAAAAAACATCATTCCGGCCATGCTGGCAAACGGTGAAAAGCTATATGCCTATGAGTTTGGCGGTTACTGGAAAGATGTCGGTACCATCGAATCCCTTTGGGATGCCAATATGGAACTGCTGACGCCCGACCCTCCGTTCAATTTGTACGATGACCCCTGGCGCATCTTTTCGCGCAATCCGAATTCGCCTCCGCACTACGTTGCGGGGGGCGCTGTCGTTCGGAACGCCATCGTCTGTGAGGGATGCAGCATCTACGGCACCGTGGAAAACAGTATTCTATCGGAAAGCGTAGTCATCGAAAAAGGCGCCGTTGTAAAGAACAGCATCATTATGAGCGGCACGAAGATCCTCGCGGGCAGCCAAATCACCATGAGTATCATCGACGAGGAAGCTGTCGTCGGAAAAAATTGTGTGATCGGAGCGCCGCATGACAACGATGCGGAAGTCAAACAAATTGCCGTCATTGGGCGCGAGATCCATATCCCGCCGGGCGGCAGGGTTGCCGCAGGAGAGGAGGTGCGCTCATGATACGCGAAGCATTTGGCATGATCTACGCGAGCGAAGAGATGACCAATCTACGGGAACTCGTCGATTCCCGCGCTGTCGGCGCCCTGCCGGTCGGCGGCAAATACCGCGTGCTCGACTTCCCGCTTTCCAACATGGTCAATTCCGATATCCGCAATGTCGGCGTGATCACAAGCCGCAATTACAATTCACTGATGGATCACCTCGGCTCGGGCAAAGCGTGGGATCTGTCCCGCAAAAGCGATGGGCTCTTTATCCTGACGCCGTTCTCCCTGCGCGAAAACCCGGGCATCTATCGGGGCAAAGTCGAAGCGCTTCGGAGTTCGATGGACTATATCCGCCGGGCGAAGCAGGAATATGTTGTTCTCACGGGAGCGACTTTCGTTTACAACCTCAATTTTGACGAGATGATGCGCTACCACATAGAATCCGGCGCGGATCTGACGGTGCTCTATCGGCACACGACTCCCGGAACACAACTCGACAGCCGCGCTCATGAAGTCCTACTCGACATCGATCCGTCCGGACGCGTCACCGGGCTCGAAGTCAACCCCGTGCTGACCTCGCTGGGCGCGCACAGTCTGAAAACCTATATCGTGCGCAAGGATATCCTGATCTACCTCGTCGACGACAGCTATTCGAAGGGCGAGTACAAATTCAGCGAAGGTCTGCTGCGCAGCAATCTGGATCGCCTGCGTATCATGGGGTTCGAACATACCGGCTATGTCGGCGCAATGCGTTCGGTCGCGAGCTATTACAAGGTCAATATGGAATTTCTGCGCGAAGATATCCGCGCCGCGCTCTTCCCTGCTTCGCATCCCATCTATACGAAGACACAAGACTCGGTTCCGACAAAATACATTTCGACCGCGGATACACAAAGTAGCCTGATTGCGAATGGCTGCGTCCTTGAAGGGCGGGTAGAAAATAGCGTCATCTTCCGAAATGTCCATGTCGGGAAAGACGCCGTCATCAAAGACTCCATTGTCCTGCCGAACACCGTGATCGCCGAAGGCGCCGAACTCGACCATGTCATCCTCGACAAAAACGTGCGGGTGCGCGCCCGGAGCCGTCTCGTCGGCAACGCGGATTTCCCGGTCGTCATCCGCAAAGGCGGAATGGTTTGACGTGCTGATGCGAAACGTGCTGATCGTCGCATCGGAGTCGATGCCTTTCGTGAAAACAGGCGGCCTCGCCGATGTGGTTGGCGCGCTTGCAAAGTCCCTGCCAAATGAGGGCATAGATGTGCGCGTCATGATCCCCAAGCATGCACGCATCAAAGCCGAATACCAAGACCAATTGGAAACCATCGCGACGACCACCATTTACCTTGGTTGGCGCGAAAAATACCTCGGCGTCCAGTCAATGGAAAAAGACGGCGTCCTATACTATTTCATTGACAACGAAGATTATTTCGCGGGTCCTGTCTACCGGGGCGACGACGCCGAGAACGAGCAATATCTCTATTTTTGCAGAGCCGTTTGCGAAACGCTCTCGCTCATCGATTTTGACCCCGACGTCATTCACCTGAATGATTGGCACACCGGTATGATCCCCCTGCTGCTAAAAACGCAGTACCCGGGGCACTTCAAAAAGGAAATCCGCACCCTCTTCACGATTCACAACATCGAGTTCCAGGGCAAGATGGGATTCCCCTTCGTCAAGGACATACTCGGACTCCCGGACTGGCTCAATTCCCCGCGTTTCATTGAGGCGGGCGGCTGTGCCAATATGATGAAGGCCGCGCTCGTTTACGCCGACCGCATTTCCACGGTCTCGCCAAACTACGCCAACGAGATCATGCTGCCCTATTTCGGCCTCGGCATGGAAGGCATGCTCAGAGCCCGGCGCACAGACGTAAGCGGGATTCTGAACGGCATCGACACGCAGGACTTTGATCCGGCTGCCGACCCCGCCATAGAAGCCCCGTTTTCGGCATCAGATCTGAACGGCAAGCGCGCGTGTAAACGGGCGCTGCGTGACGAATTCTCTCTGGACGTCAATCTACAGACGCCGATCGTCGCCATGGTCACGCGCCTGACTTCACAGAAGGGCCTCGACCTTGTCAAGTACGCCCTGGAGGAACTTCTCTCGAAAGATATGGCGTTCATCCTCCTCGGCAGTGGCGACAAAAAATACGAAAACTTCTTTCATTACATCGCCGCCAAATACCCAGGGAAGAGCGGCGTCTGGATTGGCTATCACGAAGAGTTGGCGCATCGGATCTATGCGGGGTCGGACTTTTTCCTGATGCCATCGCAGTTTGAACCCTGCGGTTTGTCGCAAATGATCGCCCAGCGCTACGGCACGCTGCCCATCGTTCGCGAGACCGGCGGGCTCGTCGATACCGTCGCCCCTTACAACGCTTATACGGGCGAAGGCACGGGGTTTGCCTTTTCTACCTTCAACGCGCACGATATGATGAGCGCGATCGGTCTGGCGCTCTCCGTATACCGGGACAAGCCAACTTTGCGAAAATTACGAAAAAATGCTATGCTTTTGGACAATAGTTTCCGCCAGTCAGCGGTGCGCTACAAGGCCCTGTATCAGTCGATGGTCTAGAGGCTGATAGAAAGACCGCCAAAAAGGAGCAGCATGACCGAACGCCTTACAAAAGATCAAATCAAAGAAGAAATTATCAAGAAACTGCGCAGACTTCGCGGGATGACGCCGGAAGAAGCGACACCCGATGATGTATACGAAGCCGTGGCCCGCACCGTACGCGACCTTGTTATGGATGAATGGTCAGACGCCCAGAAGGAAGAACACCGGCAGCGCGCCAAACGGCTCTACTATCTGTCCGCGGAATTCCTGATGGGCCGCGCCCTTGTCAACAATATGATCAACCTCGATCTCTACGAACCGTACCGGGACGCACTGCTCGAACTCGGACTGTCGATCGATGAGATCGAACAACGGGAATCCGACGCCGGCCTCGGCAACGGCGGCCTTGGACGGCTTGCCGCCTGTTTCCTTGACTCGCTTTCAACGCTCGATATGCCGGTGACCGGCTGCTGCATCCGCTATGAGCACGGTCTGTTCCGTCAGCGCATCCAAAACGGCGAGCAAATCGAAGAGGATGACAACTGGCTCGAAAACGGCAACATGTGGGAGATCGCCAGGCCGGATGACAAAGTCGAAGTGCGGTACGGCGGCCACATTGAGGAAACCTGGACGGATCAGGGACTCGCCATACAGCATACCGATTATACAAGCGTCATGGCCTATCCTTATGACTACCCTGTCATGGGCTATGAAAGCCGTGTGCCCGCCACACTCCGGCTCTGGGAGGCGCGTGCCAAGACCGAACTCGACATGACGTATTTCAACAAAGGGGACTATGCCGCCGCCGCGCGGGAGAGCGCACTTGTCGAGTCGATCTCTCAGGTGCTTTATCCCGAAGACAATCATGAGCAGGGACGGCAGCTCAGACTCAAACAATTCTATTTCTTCACGAGTGCCTCGATGCAATTCCTCGTGCGCAGTCACAAGAAATACCACGGCGGAGATGTTCATACCCTGCCGGATTACTACGTGATACAGATCAATGACACGCATCCGACATTAGCAATCCCCGAGTTAATCCGTATTTTGATGGATGACGAAGGGTTGTCGTGGGACGAGGCGATGGACATTGCCTACCGCATGTTCAACTATACGAACCACACGATCATGCGCGAGGCGCTCGAGCGCTGGAACGAAAATATCCTGCGCGAGTTGCTGCCGCGTATCCACAAGATCATCACGGTCATCGATCAGAAATTCCGCGACCGCATCTGGGAAAAATGGCCGGGCGATCTCGCGAAGATGAATGAAATGGCGATCGTCTACGGCGGCGAAGTGCGCATGGCCAACCTGGGCATCGCGGTCTGCGGAAAGGTCAACGGCGTCTCCGCGCTGCACGCGAGCATCATTCGTACGCAGACTTTCCGGGATTTTTATATTCTTTTCCCGGACAAATTCACAGGGGTGACCAACGGCATCACCACACGGCGCTGGCTGGCCAAGGCCAATATGCCGCTGACGAGCCTGATCGAAGAACGCATTGGGCGCGGTTTTCTCAAACACTATGAGGAATTCGAAAAGCTTCGGGACTATGCAGACGATCCCGTTTTCCGCGAGGCGGCCTTTGCCGTGAAGCGCGCCAACAAAGAGCGTTTTTCCGACTTTCTCTTCGCGAAACAAGGAGTGCGCATTGATCCGGCTACCGTCTTCGACGTACAGGCCAAGAGGCTGCATGAGTACAAGCGTCAGTTGCTGAAGATTCTGCACGTCCTCCATCTCTATTACCAAATCAAGACGAACCCGAACGCCGCCGTCGTGCCTACTACATTCCTGTTCGCGGCGAAAGCGGCGCCCGGTTATTATATGGCCAAAGAAACCATCCGGCTGATCAATGCCGTCGCCGCACTCATCGACGGGGATCCCGAGACCAACGGGATTCTCAAGGTCGTGTTCCTTGTGGATTACAATGTCTCTGCGGCTGAGGTGCTAATCCCGGCGACCGACATTTCCGAACAGCTTTCGACGGCGGGGCTCGAGGCTTCGGGCACGGGCAATATGAAATTCATGATGAACGGCGCCGTGACGATCGGCACGATGGACGGGGCAAACGTCGAGATCTATGAACAGGTCGGCGAGGACAATATCTTCATCTTCGGCGCGCGCGTCGAAGAACTGGACCGTCTGAACCGTCTCGGCTCGTACAATCCGGGCGCGGTCTGCGAAAACAACGCGGACCTCAAGCGCGTGCTCGACGCGATCATCTCAGGCGTCCTGCCGACGCCGAACGGACGCCAATTCCACGATATCTACAACGCTTTGCTCTTCGGGGGAAACGGCAAAGCGGACAAATATTTCGTGCTGCACGACTTCGCTTCCTATGATGAAGTTTATGGGAGGCTGGCGGCCGCCTACGGAGATAAGGAACGCTGGATGCGCATGAGCACGGCCAACACGATCTGTTCCGGCATCTTCTCCTCCGACCGCGCGATCAGCGAATACGCGAAAAACATCTGGCGTCTTGAGCCGCTCGATTGAAGCGTCGGAAATACGGAATTATGGAAACACTGTCATTCGGAAGCGTCATTGTCTCGGATATGGACATCATCCACGACAGCGCGAAAGAGCGCTATCGCAGGCCGCTCGGCGCCGTCCCTGTGGGAACGGAAGTCGCGTTTTTTCTCAGCGTAGAAAAACTGCACATCGAGCGCGCTTCCCTTTGCCTGCTCCAAAACGGACAGATCCGTCGGCTTGAAATGTTTCCCGAGCAAGGTATGCTCGCGGCGCGCAGTGTTTTGCAGGGCCGAGACGGAACCGGCGATGTGCAGTGGTACTGGTTTGAAATCACGCTGCAAGGCGGTGCGATTTGTTATTATGGAGCCGACGCGAGCTATCATACCGGACTCGGACGCCTTTACCGCAACCCGCCGCCCTCTTTTCAAATCACGATCTACGAGGCGTCTTTCCAAACGCCGGACTGGGCAAAAGGCGCCATCCTCTATCAGATTTTTCCGGATCGGTTTCACTGCGGCGATCCCGACGCCGTGCGCGCCGGCGTGGAAGCCCATCAGGCGAAGGGGCGCGGTGAAATCGAACTGCATGAAAGCTGGAATGAAACGCCCGTCTACGCGGCGAAAGAGGGGCAGCGTTATTACATGCCCTGTGATATGTTTGGCGGCGACCTGGAAGGGGTGCGGCGAAAGCTGCCTTACCTGAAGGAACTCGGCGTCACGGCGATCTATCTGAACCCGATTTTTGAATCGGCGTCGAACCATCGCTACAATACCGGAGACTATCTTTTGGTCGACCCAATCCTCGGCGGAGATTCGGCCTTTGATCGGCTCATCGAGAGCGCGGCCGAAGTCGGCATCCGCGTTCTGCTTGACGGCGTCTTTTCCCATACCGGTGACGATAGTGTGTATTTCAACAAATACGGCCGCTATGACAGTCTCGGCGCCTACCAAAGTACGGAATCGCCGTATGCCAGCTGGTATGATTTTCAGAACTGGCCGGACAAATACAGAAGCTGGTGGGGGTTTGAAACCCTGCCGGAAGTACGGGAGACAGACGAGAACTGGGCATCCTTCGTCCTGGACGGTGAGAATTCCGTGATCAGAAGTTGGCTCGCCAAAGGGGTCTCCGGCTACCGCCTCGACGTAGCGGACGAACTGCCCGACGAAACGATCGAGCGTCTCCGCGCCGCCGTGAAACAGGCGAACCCCGAGGCTTTCCTAATCGGCGAAGTCTGGGAGGACGCCACGACAAAGCAATACCACGGGCGGAACCGGCGCTATGCGCTCGGCCTCGGCCTTGACACCGTCATGAACTATCCCTTTGCAAATCATACGGCCGATTTCCTGACCGGCGCCATTGACGCAAAGTCGTATCGGCGCTTCCTCGTGAGCCAGTACCTGAACTACCCGCACGAAATGCTCTACACGCTGATGAACCTTTTGTCGTCCCACGACATCGTGCGCATCCGCACGCGGCTGTCAAATCCGCCGGACGCAGGCGCACTTCCGCGTGAGGCACAGGCGGCTTACGCGCCGACGCCGAAAGACGATGAACTCGGCGCCAGGCGTCAGCGATTGGCCGCGGCGATTCAGTTTTCGGTCCCCGGCATCCCGGCCGTCTACTACGGCGACGAGGTCGGCATGATCGGCCTGCTCGACCCCTTCAACCGCCTCCCCTATCAGCCGAGAGATACGAGCATGCTCACCTGGCACAAAAAATTGGCTGCCATACACGCTGCCCATCCGGCAATGCAGCGCGGGCCGGCGCTCTATTATTCCACGAACGGAAACGTTTTCGCGGTCCTGCGCTATCTGGCCCGCAAGGAAGAGACGGAAGCGCGCGACGCTGTGCTAACCGTTGTCAATCCCTGCGAAACGGCGCACCGCATCGTCATCGACTTCAAGCAGGAGAAAGAATGTCTGCCGCTCAGCCACCTTGAAATGATTCGCGAATTTCACGGCATTTCGGCGAAGAGCGAACTCACGGATCGCTCGATCGCGATGGAACAGGGACTCCTCGATATCAGCATCGACTCCCTCGAAGCAGATATCTTTACGCTAACATGGGAATAACGAATACTTCCCGGCGTGCCGGCATCCTGCTGCCGGTCACGGCGCTGCCTTCCCCGTACGGCGTCGGCAGTCTGGGCAATGCGGCTTATACATTTGTTGATTTTCTCGAAACGTCCGGACAGAGCGTTTGGCAGATCCTGCCGATCGGACCGTTCGGCGGCGGATACAGTCCCTACCAGCCTTCGTCCGCCTTTGCCGGCAACCCTTGGCTGATCGATCTCGACGCCCTCGTCTCTGACGAGCTGCTCACGAAAAAAGAAGTTCGGGAGGCCTGGGCGAACGCATCCCGTAAGGCACATGGTATCGTTCCGGCCTCGGCAGCATTTCGCATCCAAGAAATCCTTAGACGACCGCTCCTGGAAAAAGCAACCTCGCGTCTGGATGTCAAAAACGCGGATTACCGGCGTTTTTGCCGAGGGAATCAGGACTGGCTCGATGTCTACATACGCTTCAGCGGAACGGACAGGGCGGAGCAGATCCGGCGCGTGCAGTATCTCTTTTACAAACAATGGAAGGAACTCAAATCCTATGCCAATCTCAAAGGGGTCGGCATCGTCGGAGATCTGCCGTTTTATGTGTCGGCGGATTCCGCGGATTTTCTCTTGGGCCCGCGCGCTTTTGACGTGACGACAGACGGATCGCCGGCCAGTGTCGGCGGCGTACCGCCCGATGCTTTCTCCCCGGACGGACAAGTCTGGGACACCCCGGTCTATGATTGGAAAAACCACAAAGAAGAAGCATATGCCTTTTGGCAATCCCGTTTAAGCCATGCGGCGAAACTCTACGATGGCATACGCATAGATCACTTCCGCGCCCTTTCCGAATATTATGCAATCCCCGTGAGAGACAATACGCCGGGTTTGACGCCGGACCGGACAGTGTCAGTGAAAGGACGAAACCTCTCGGTATGCAAGCTGTCCGGGCGCGAAGGCGAATGGCGCCCCGGTCCCGGCCGGCCTTTCATCGATCGGATCCGCGCCGCTTTCCCCGGATTTGAGATCGTTGCCGAAGATCTGGGAGAACTGTCCGATGCCGCGAAGGATCTGGTCGAGTACAGCGGATTTCCCGGCATGAAGATCCTGCAGTTTGCCTTTTCCGGTGACGCGGACAATGCCTATTTACCGCATCGGATTCAGCGAAATTCATGGGTCTATACGGGCACACATGACAATGATACGCTGGTCAACTGGGCGCGTACGGCGTCAAAAGATACAGCGGCTTTTGCGATGGACTACCTGGGCGCCTCTTCGCGCGCAGAACTGCCGGGCGCATGCATCCGCGCGGCGCTATCCTCCCGGGCCGATACCTGTATCATCCCGATGCAAGACTGGCTCGGACTCGGCGCAACGGCTCGTATCAACAAACCGGCGAGCATAGGAGGCCGCAACTGGCGCTGGCGCCTCACACCCGGCGCGCTCACGCCCAGACTGGCCACACGCCTCCGGCATTTCACCAAAGACCTCTACGACCGCTGAAAAGACCCCTGTATTTTCCGTCTGTCCCCTTGCCCTGTTTTGTGGTAAAATGTTTCGTTGAGAAAGCGAAAGGAGATTTACGCAAATGGCAAGATTTTTCACTTCAGAGTCGGTCACAGAAGGACATCCCGACAAACTATGTGATCAGGTATCGGATGCGATCCTAGACGCGATGATCGAACAGGATCCGGCAAGCCGGGTCGCCGTCGAGTCGATCACAACGACCGGCATCGTCATGGTAGCCGGCGAGGTAACATCCGAAGCCTATGTTGATATTCCGACCCTCATTCGCGGCGTTGTACGCGATATCGGCTATACCAAGAGCGACTACGGCTTCGACGCCGACACCTGCTCCGTCCTCACCGCGATCCACGAGCAATCAGCGGATATCGCCATGGGCGTGGATGAAGCTCTCGAAGAGAAAGACGGCAGTATCGATTTCGAAGACGTCGACGTATTCGGCGCGGGCGACCAGGGCATCATGTTCGGATATGCGTGCAAAGAAACACCCGAGCTCATGCCGCTTCCGATCACGCTCGCCCACAATTTGTGCAAGCAACTGACGGCAGTCCGCAAAGCCGGTGAAATCGAATATCTCCGGCCGGACGGTAAGAGTCAGGTTACCGTTGAGTACGACGGACAAACCCCTGTACGCGTCACCGGTGTGCTGATCTCGACACAGCACGATCCCGAAGCGACCCAAGCAGAGATCCGGGCGGACGTCATCGAACGCATTATCAAGCCGATCATCCCTGCCGACCTGCTGATGCCGGATACGAAATTCTGGGTCAACCCGACCGGACGCTTTGTCATCGGCGGCCCGAACGGCGATACGGGGCTGACGGGACGCAAAATCATCGTCGACACTTACGGCGGCTATGCCAAACACGGCGGCGGCGCTTTCTCCGGCAAGGATCCGACAAAGGTCGACCGGTCCGCAGCCTACGCGGCGCGCCACGCAGCGAAAAATATCGTAGCAGCCGGCCTGGCCGAACGCTGCGAGATCGAATTGTCCTATGCGATCGGCGTGGCCGAGCCGATGTCTATCCTCGTCGACACCTTTGGCACAGGCACCCTTTCGGAAGAGAAGATTGCAGAGATCGTGAGTAAGGCTTTTGATTTCCGGCCCGGTGCTATCATCCGAGACCTCGGTCTGCGCAAGCCGATCTTTCGGCAGACCGCGGCATACGGGCATTTTGGCCGTCCCGAACTAGATCTTCCGTGGGAACGTCTGGACAAGGTCTGTGTCCTGAAAGAACTGGCGAAATAGCGTTATGGGATTGATCGCCTGCAAATTTGGCGGCTCGTCGGCCGCCGACGGACTTCAGATCCGCAAGGTTCGTTCTATCGTAGAGTCAGATCCGAACCGGCGCTTTGTCGTCGTGTCCGCGCCCGGCAAACGCTATGACGCGGACAACAAAATCACCGATTTGCTCTATCTGCTGAAAGCGCAAACCGAACACAATGCGCCGTACGGACAACTGCTGCAGGTCATCAAGGAACGTTTTCTCGGCCTCGAGGCGGATCTCGGCGTCCAGGTAGATATCGTGGGTGAGTTTGCAGAGATCGAAGAAAACCTGAAAAACGGCGCAACCGCCGATTACCTGGCGAGCCGCGGCGAATATCTTTCGGCAAAAATGATCGCCGCTTTCCTCGGCTACGATTTTGTCGATACGGCCGGTCTCGTGTTGTTCACGGCCAAAGGCAAATTTCTCTATGAAGAAACCAACGAGGCGCTGGGCGCCGAACTCGCCAAGCATGAGCGAGCCGTCATCCCCGGATTTTATGGAACCCTGCCCGACGGCAGCATCAAAACTTTTACGCGCGGTGGTTCCGATATCACAGGATCGCTCGTCGCCCGCGCCGCCCGCGCGGACACGTATGAAAACTGGACGGATGTTTCCGGTTTTCTGATGGCGGATCCGCGTATTGTCGACAATCCGAAGGCAATCTCGAATATTTCGTACAAGGAACTGCGCGAGCTCTCTTATATGGGCGCCTCGGTTCTGCACGAAAACGCGATTTACCCGGCTCGTCTCGCGGACATTCCGATCAATATCCGCAACACGAACGCGCCGGAGGATCCCGGCACCATCATCAGCGCGGACGACACCCCGCAAAAAGGTCAGATCATCACGGGCGTCGCGGGCAACAAAGATTTCACGGTCATCGGCATCTACAAAAACATGATGAGCAACGAGATCGGCTTTATCAAGCGCATCCTGTCAATCCTCGAAGATTACGACATTCCGATCGAACACATCCCTTCGGGCATCGACACCGTCTCCCTTGTTATCGCGGACAAATATCTGGAGGACAAGCTTGGCGATCTGATCGAAGACTTCGAAAAGAAGCTTGGTGCCGACAGCATCGAACTTTATGAGAACATGAGCCTGATTGCTACCGTCGGTCTCGGCATGGCGTCCGTACACGGCGTGGCGGCACGCCTGTTCAATGCGCTGACGGACGCCGGCGTCAACATCCGTATGATCGACCAGGGCTCTTCTGAACTGAACATCATTGTCGGCGTGGAGACGAAAGACTTCAATACCGCCATTCGCGCGATTTACAGCGCTTTCATTTCGTAACAAGGAGCGCCATGGGCATTTTCGATAAAATACTACCGGATCTGAATAAGCGGGAAGTTGCAAAGCTTGAAAAGATTGCCGACAAAGTCGTCGCCCTCGACGCCGAAATGCAGGCGCTTTCGGATGATGAACTGAAAGCAAAAACAAAGGAGTTCCGGGAGCGTCTTGGGCAAGACCCTTCAGACGACGCCCTGGACGCCATCCTGCCCGAAGCGTTTGCCGTCTGCCGCGAGGCTTCGTGGCGCAGCCTCGGCATGAAGCACTTCCCCGTACAGATCATCGGCGGCCTTGCCCTCCACAAAGGCAATATCGCGGAGATGAAGACCGGCGAAGGCAAGACCCTCGTCGCCACACTGCCGGCCTACCTGAACGCCCTTTCCGGGCGCGGCGTCCACGTAGTCACGGTCAATGACTATCTGGCCAAGCGCGACATGGAATGGATGGGCAAACTCTATTCGTTCCTCGGCCTTACGGTCGGCTGCGTGATTCACGACGTCAAACCCGGAACCCCCGAGCGCAAAGCTGCGTATCATTCCGATATCACCTATGGCACAAACAATGAGTTTGGCTTTGATTATCTGCGCGACAATATGGTCAAATACAAAGAGTTGATGATGCAGCGCCCGCTGAACTTCGCCATCGTCGACGAAGTGGACAGCATCCTCATCGACGAGGCGCGTACGCCGCTGATCATCAGCGGACAGGCGGCAAAGTCGACCGAGATGTATACGCGCGCCAACCGCTTTGTACGAACCCTCACCGCAGCACCGCCCAAAGAGGACCGCGGCCGCACCCTCTTCCCTTCGCAGAGTATCGACGATGAGATCGAAGAAGCGGGCGACTTTATCCTCGACGAAAAAGACAAAAAGATCAATTTGACGGGCCGGGGCAACAAAAAGGCGGAGCAGCAGTTCAAGGTGCAAAACCTGGCCGACCCGGAAAACATGGAGATCAACCATCATATTATGCAGGCGCTGAAGGCCAATTACATCATGAAGCGCGACGTGGACTATGTGGTCAAAGACGGCGAAATCATTATTGTCGACGAGTTCACGGGGCGTCTCATGTTTGGCCGCCGATACAGCGAGGGGCTGCATCAGGCGATCGAAGCCAAGGAAGGCATGTCCGTCAAGAACGAGTCGATGACGCTGGCGACGATCACAATCCAAAATTATTTCCGAATGTACAAGAAGCTTTCGGGCATGACCGGTACGGCCAAAACCGAAGAGGAAGAATTCGTCGATATTTACAACATGAACGTCATCATGATTCCGACGAACAAGCCGGTCGTGCGCGACGATATGGAGGACGCGGTTTATTCGTCCGAACACGGCAAATTCCTTGCGATCGTCGAAGATATCGTGGAGACGCATCAGACCGGACAGCCGGTCCTCGTCGGTACCATTTCGATCGAGAAATCCGAACGCATCGCCGATATGCTGAAGAAGCGCGGCGTCAAGCACAATATCCTGAACGCAAAACAGCATGAACACGAAGCCCGTATCGTTGCCGAAGCGGGCCGCCTGGATATGGTGACAATCGCCACCAACATGGCCGGCCGCGGCACCGACATCATCCTCGGCGGCAATCCTGACTTTGAAGCCAAGCAAGAGCTTCGCAGGGAGGGCTATGACGAGGAGACGATCGGCTATGCGGCGAGTTTTGTTCCCCTGGAAACAGACGAACAGAAGGAAGCCCGCGCCAAGTATACGGAATACAATGAACGCTTCAAGACGGAACGAGCGGAGGAACAGAAGCGAGTCATCGAACTCGGCGGCCTGCACATCATCGGCACCGAGCGCCATGAATCCAGACGTATCGACAACCAGCTGCGCGGCCGCGCCGGCCGCCAGGGAGACCCCGGCTCAACGCGTTTCTATATTTCGATGGAAGACGAACTCCTGCGCTTGTTCGGCGGCGAACGTATGCAGGCCATCGTCGAACGGCTCGGCGTGGAAGAAGACACGCCGATCGAAGCGGGCCTGCTGTCCAAGTCCATCGAAAACGCACAGAAAAAAGTGGAGGGCCGCAATTTCGGCGTCCGCAAATACGTCTTGCAATACGATAATGTCATGAACAAACAGCGCGAGATCATCTACGGCGAGCGTCGCAAAGTACTAGAGGGCGAAGACATGCGGGGCAACATCATCTCCATGCTCGAAGACCTTGTGGGCGAAGCCGTGGGCAGTGCCGTGATGGGTTCCAAATACCCGGAGGAATGGGACATCGCCAATCTCGATGAAGCTTTGCTGATGATCAGCCGAAACTACAGGGGGCTTGCCCTTGCCGAAGGCGAACTCATGAAAATGGATGAGCAGGATCTGCGCGAACGTGCGACGGACGTCATGCTCAGGCAATACGAAGACAAAGAACAGGAAATCGGTCCGGAACAAATGCGTGACCTCGAGCGCATGATTCTGTTGGCGGTCATCGATCAGAAATGGATGGATCACATCGACGCGATGGATCAGCTAAAGACGGGCATCGGTCTGCGCGGTATCGGTCAGCAGGATCCTGCGGCGGCCTACGCCCAAGAAGGCTTCGACATGTTTGAACTCATGACCGAGTCCATCAAAGATGACACGGTACGGTATTGCTACGGTGTGACGCTAGAGACCAGAGCCGAACGCAAAGCGCAGACGCAGGGCGATACCAAAGAACAAAAATCCGAAGACGACAGCTTCAAGTCCGCGGCGGCCGAGCAACAGAAGTCCGGCGGCGGCAAGAGCGGCAAAGGCAGCGGCGACTTTTCCGCCATGCCCAAAGAGCGGCCGAAAGAGTCGGTAGGCGGCCGTCACACCCCTGTCAAGCGCACCTCCGAAAAAGTGGGCCGCAACGACCCCTGCCCCTGCGGCAGCGGCAAGAAATATAAGAATTGCTGCGGAAAAGACGCCTAAGCAGCCGGCCTAGAGCGTATCAGACTTCCGGTAACGCATCCGGATATCCAAAGAAACGATCACGATAATAATGATGCCGATGGCGATGTTGCGGATTGCGACAGGCGCCAATACACGAATCAGTCCGTTTTGCAGTACGCCCCAAATCGAAGCGCCGACTACCGTGCCCGCAAGCAAACCTCTACCACCCAGGGTGGAGATCCCGCCGACTACCGCGGCTGCGACCGCATAGAGTTCGTAGACGGTACCCCCCGCCATATTGCCGTATCCAAGTTCTGCCGTTGAAATCAAGCCGGCAATTGCCGCACAAAAAGCACTGATGACATAAGCCTTGTCGGTCGTCGCGATGACATTGACATCCGACAGGCCCGCAGCCACGGGATTGCTGCCGATCGCATAAAAATGTCGGCCCGTTCTTGTTTTCGAAAGAAGGAAAAAGGCAAGCGCCCAAACGATGGCGGCGATCCACACAGGACTGTAGACGCCGAGCAATTTCCCGTAATAAAAAAGATTCCGAAATCCCTCGGTTTGATTGCCGATAAATCCCGTATCGTAATTTCCGTTGGCGATCTGTGCAATGCCGCGGCAGATCATCATCGTCCCCATCGTTGCAATATAGGATGGCATTTTGACGCGGGCGACCAACTCGCCGTTCAGAAACCCGAAAATCATACAGGCCGGAATCGTGATCAGCACAGCAAACACAGGGGACATGCCGTACGACATCAATGTTGCCGACAGCATGGCGCTCATACCGATGATGGAGCCGATGGACAGATCGATATTGCCCGTAACGAGGACAACGCTTTGCCCGATTCCAATCAAAAGGATGGGCGCGATTTGACGCATAACGTTCAATACATTTCGGTTGCCCGCAAAAAAAGGATCGAGATTCGCGAAGAGAATACACAAAATGACCAACCCCACCAAAGTGAGGAGCAGACGAATCATATCACCCGAACCTGTGATTTTCATGATTCATTTCCCCTTTCGAAAATTCCTTGATGAGTTTGCCCCGATTGACGACCCATGTCTTATCGGCGATCACGGCGCTGTCCGTGACATTGTTGTCCAGCAGGAGAATAGAAGTCCCTCTTGTACGCAAACTTCCGATCAGCGTGAGAATGTGAAGTTTGAGCGGGATGTCCGCGTCAAGAAATGGCTGAATGATGACCAACAGCCGCGGGCGAAAGATATGATAGCGATAGAATACCAGGCTATAGAGTGATCGTTTCGGCACATTGTCGAGCGTCACCTGATCAATGTCTTCTCCGATATACGGGTAATATTCATCCCGAATATTTTTCTTATAGGAAGATTTCCCCCAAAGCGCCGGATTGCGCTGGCCGACGAGAAAACACAGATTGTCAAGACTACTCATATCCGGAAAGATCATGGTCCGGTGAGGCATCTCTCGGATTACGCCGATCGGTACGATTTTGCTGCGCGGCGGCAAAATTTTACCCTCAAAGAAAATCGCTCCCGATTCCGGACGTGCCTCCCGCTGGAGCAAACGCGTAATATCTCCGATAACAGCATCGCTTTGGTCCCAAAAGAGCCCGCACTCCCCGGTAGAAAGTGAAAAGCTGATCTCACGAAGCGCATGGTACGTGACCGATTCAAACCGCAAACTGCTATCCCCGTCCATGATGACAGACGGGCCCGTCAAACCAGGATCCAGCGTATCGCGTCCCATCGGGATTTTCTCGAAGTCTCCGCGCTCCAGAACGCGAAGTACGCGCCCTTTTTCCGCAACACAGAGACGATCCGCCACGGGAAATATCTCCTCGTAATTATTACATATGTAGAGAAAGGAAATACCTTTCTCTGTGCAGCGATGTAAGACGTCATGAAAACGTGCAAGATCCGCTTCCTCCAGCAGATTGCCGATATCATGGAGGATGATGAGCGAACTGCCTTTGATGATCGCTTTGAGAAGGCTTACAAGACTGCGATCGAGATGCGATAACGCATCCACATGCTTGCGTCCATCGATATCGATGCCAAACTCCTCGGATATTTTTTTGAACTGTGAATTGATGACGGAAGTGTCGATCACATATTTCCGAAAATTTCTGCGCATGACCAGTACATTTTCCGCTACGCTCATCTCCCCGATCAGGGTGCCTGTCTGCCCGATCACAGACACGCCCTGTGTCCGGTGCGGATGCGGCACAATATAACTGTTGATTAATTTTTCGGCAAAAAATACGTTGCCATAATTCAGAGGGGCGTTTTGAGAAACAACGCTGATAAATGTTCTTTTGCCCCGGTAGTCGGCAAAAACCAAGCCCATGATCTCACCCGAAAACAAATGGAGATTGAACCGGTCAAGCAACCTGACATTGTCTTTCTCCAGGGTGACATTGTCCATACGAAGAATTTCCCGCCGCATCTTTAGGTTACATTCCCAGATCGTATTTCATCAGATAGGGCAGCGTGATCTGCACATCCGTGCCAATGCCCTGCGTCGATAAGACATAGATTCCGTAGTCCTCGCCAAAGAGCAGTTTGATTCGGCTGTTGACATTCGCCAGCGCGATACCGCCGCGCATTTGCTCTTCTTTTGCAAACCGCTCGTACATGTTGCTGATACGTTCATTGAGTTCCCGGAGCACTTCTCCGTCGATCCCCACACCGTTGTCCGATACCGTAATGAGCAATCTCTTTTCCGTGCGGACGATTCGGATGGTGATCTTGCCTTCACCGATTTGTTTTTCTATGCCGTGTATGATAGCGTTTTCCACAATGGGCTGAAGAATGAGTTTGGGAACTTTTGCGTTGATCAGCAAGGCTTTGTCTTCCTCGCTTTCGAAAATCGTTTCCATCGAGATCCGATCGCCGAACCGATAGTGCTGAATGTTAAAATAATTTTTCACATTTGTTAGTTCATCTTCCAGCGTCACGAGATTCTCCAGATTGGAGATGGTGTACCGAAAGAATTCCGAGAAAGATTCCGTCATTTTTGCGATGCCTGCGTTGCCGGACGCCAGTGCTTCTCCGCGAATCCCCTCCAGTGTGTTATAAAGAAAATGCGGATTGATTTGATTTTGCATCGCCAAAAACTGTGCCTGACGTTTTGTCAGATTTACGGCTTCGTCCGAAGAGAGCAACTCGCTGAATTTGAGAACCATCTTTTCCGCGGTAGGACTATAATGTTCCGTTAGCCCCGCTACACCTTCCAGCGAATAGCCTTCCGAAAACAGAAGGAGCAAGCGCTCGGTCTTTTGGTATGGAATCAGAATACGCCGCCTGTATAGGAGAATCAACAAGATCGCGGGTACTGTCAGAAGCAAGGCAAAAACCAACCCGGCCCGCCCGGCATATGCAGGTAACAGCCACAAGGATAAGGCGATCTCAATGCTCAAGAGAACCGCCAGTGCCATAAAGATTCGAGCGGCATCCAGGAGAAGGAAGGTGGTTTTTTTCGCTTTCATCCTTCGCTCCATGCGTAGAGTTTTCGGTATTCGCGCGGTTTGACGCCCGTTGTCTTTTTGAAGGACCCCGTGAAGTGTTTCAGATCAGAATACCCCACACTGGTGCAAATCAACGCGATGGGCATGTTTGTATTTCGCAGCAGGTTTTTCGCTTCCTCCATGCGCACATCGTGAAGGTATTCACTGAAGGTCTTTCCCGTTTCTTTCTTGAACAAGGTGGAGAAATACGAAGCATTGAATCCCTCTTTTGCCGCAATTTGTTCGAGCGTTAATGTCTCGGAAAAATGCTCTCGGATGTACTGTTTTGCACTCATCACTGGTTTGGCGTTTTGCTCCATACGACATTTGAGCATTTCTATAAATGTATTCAAAATCGCATCCCGTAAGAGGACAAAAATATTCTGCGCCGAGGACAACACACTCGCAGTGCTTTTGTAGTTCCGCGCAAAATGTTCCGGATTGGGGAAACTATATCCATATTTCTGAGCGAGCATGACATAGTTGCTAAGAACCATCTCGGAAAGATAGAGAATGTCTTTCCCCGTGATATTTTCCTTGTCCAGGATATCTTTGGTAAAGTCCTCAATGGCCTTTCCCACGGCGTCTTCATTCATTGTCTCGAGGGCAACCTCGAGCGCCCGAACCGCTTTCGTCAGGATAGAGGTAACTTTGGCGCCTGTACCTTTGTTCGGCAATGTGTCCATGAACGTACCGGCACCATCGATGAGTCTTTCTCCGAGAATATGATCTGCGATTTGCCAAGAGGCGATCAGTCCCGCAGGTGAATTTGCGGTACTGCCAACCGCCATCGTAAAAACCGCGGTAGGAAACAGGCTGTTGTGTATATGGATCTCCTCAAAGGCAGCTTTCAGCGCATGCCGGATGTCGCTCCCCTTTTCTTCTTCATAATTGAGCAGCACAGCAGCAACGGTGCCGATAAAAGAAACGTTCCTATCGAAGCACAGAGGCGCCAGGGCAGCTTGAAGCAGTTTTTCGATCTTTTCTTTTAAGATCGGGAACCCATCCGTAAAAATCTCGTCCGGGTCGCCGTCTATTTTTAGAAGAACGACACGAAACACACCCGTCTGAAAATTGTACTGCCAAGTTTCGTTCACATAGCCGATCGTCAGCTCTTTTCCGTCCGCCGGAGAAAGAAGCCTTTGGATAAAATCGGAATGTCTTTGTCGCAGACCGGATTCCACGTGCTGCTGGTTGCGCTCTTGTTCGGTGAACTGCATCCTGCGGCTGCTATAGTTCCACTGCATCTTAGACAAGGTTGCCGTCAGTTCCTCTTCCTTGATGGGTTTGAGCAAATAGTCACTGACTCCGTATTTGATGGCACGGTGTGCATAATCAAAATGCTTGTATCCGCTGATGATGATAAACTCAAGTGTCGGATTCAGATCTTTCGCCTTGTCGATCAGTTCGATTCCGTCGAGGCCGGGCATCCGGATGTCCGTGATCACGATATCGGGCGTTTCCGACTGAATGAGCCCGAGCGCCTCTGTGCCGTTTTTTGCCAAAGCGACGACTTCCATATCAAGGCTTTTCCAGTCGATAAGATTTTTGATCAGCAATGCAACTTTTTCTTCATCGTCCGCTATCAAGACTTTGATCATGGTGCGCTGTTCCTCTCTCCGGTTTCACATCCTGACATAGTATATATCGGCTTTTACGGCAATACAAGCAATCTACCCCACCACAAATCCAATCTGCATCCCCTGTTTTCCCCCAAACCGGCATGATAGTATTTCATTGTTGGTTAGCATTATGATACGAATATTTAAGTAAGGAGAAAGAAATGAAAAAACTATTAATTTTGATGTTGGCGATCGTTATGGTCGTTGGTTTGGCCTCCTGCGGCAAGGAAGCTCCCGCTGCAGGCAGCAGCAGCACCGCGGCTGCCGGTTCCTCCGAGGACAATAGCGCCGCAGTGACCGGAGGCGGTTCGGGCGACACAGTCAAAGTCGGCGTTTCCATGCCTACCAAGAGCCTGCAGCGTTGGAACCAAGACGGCGACAACATGAAAAAAGAACTCGAAGCAGCGGGATATGAAGTCGATCTGCAGTATGCCGGCGACAACGAAGTTCCCCTTCAGGTAACACAGATCGAAGACATGATCTCGGGCGGCTGCAAAGTGCTGGTCATCGCGGCCGTTGACGGCTCACAGCTCGGCTCACCGCTTGCGCAGGCAAAAGAAGCGGGTATCCCCGTCATCGCTTATGACCGCTTGATCATGAACAGCGACGCAGTCAGCTACTACGCAACATTTGACAACACAAAAGTCGGCGAAATGCAGGCACAGTACATCGTGGATGCACTTGGACTCGAGACAAACAAGGGACCGTTCAATATCGAACTCTTCACGGGCGACCCGGCGGACAACAATGTAAACTTCTTCTTCGGCGGCGCAATGAGCGTACTTCAGCCCTACATTGATGACGGCGTACTCGTAGTCCCTTCGGGTCAGACCGAACAGGCTCAGGCTTCGACCGAAGGATGGAACACAGAAAAATCACAGGCAAGAATGGAAAACCTGATTTCCGCTCAAAAATATGGCCCGAGCGGTACGAAACTCGACGCCGTACTCTCCAGCAATGACTCCGTTGCACAGGGCATCACCAATGCGCTCGTGACGTCGGCCGGCTACACAGCAGAAAACTTCCCCATCCTGACCGGTCAGGACTGCGACGTTGCTTCCATGAAAAACATGCTCAAGGGACTGCAGACGGTGTCCATCTTTAAGGATACGCGCACCCTCGCATCGCAGGTCGTCACTATGGTCGACGCCATCCTCAAAGGCACGGAACCTTCGATCAACGATACAGCGACATACGACAACGGCACAGGCATCATCCCCTCGTTCCTTTGCGATCCTGTCGTTTGCACCATCGACAATTACAAAGCATTGCTGATCGACAGCGGTTACTATACGGAAGATCAACTCCAATAGCACCGAGGAATGAATGTATCGTCGGGCTAAATCGATGATATAATGCGTAGGTGGGCGGGGCAACCCTCGCCCACCTATTTCAGCTTCGAGGTATAACAGAACATTCGGAGGTGGTAAGAATTGAACAAATATCTTCTGGAGATGAAGAGCATCACCAAAAAATTCTCCGGCGTCGCCGCCCTGAGCGATGTGAATTTAGCCGTAGAAGAAGGCGAAATTCACGCGATCGTAGGCGAAAACGGCGCGGGAAAGTCAACACTCATGAACATTCTCAGCGGCATCTATCCCTACGGCTCCTACGAGGGCGATATCTTATTTGACGGCGAAATCTGCAATTTTTCTACGATTAAAGACAGCGAAAAAAAAGGCATTGTTATCATTCATCAGGAACTGGCACTGGTTCCTCAGCTGACCATCGGGGAAAATATTTTTCTTGGCAATGAGCGCCTAAAGCATAGTTCCATCGACTGGGATGAAACACACAGCAGCGCAGATGCCCTGCTGCGTACGGTTGGTCTCGCCGAATCTTCGTTCGCCATCATACAGGACATTAGCGTAGGGAAGCAGCAGCTGGTCGAAATCGCGAAAGCACTGTCCAAGAATGTGCGGCTTTTGATTTTGGATGAACCGACAGCCTCACTGAATGAAGAGGACAGCGGCAAATTGCTTGATCTCATGCTCCAGTTCAAAAAAGACGGCATGACGTCCATCCTCATCTCACACAAATTGACCGAAGTGGAGCGGGTCGCGGATCATATCACGGTATTGCGCGACGGCCATACGATCGAAACGCTCAGCAAAGGGAGCGGTGAGATCTCGGAGCAGCGCATTATCAAAAGTATGGTTGGCCGCGAACTCGTCGATCGGTTTCCGAAGCGTGACCACAAAATCGGAGAGGTAAGTCTTGAAATCAGGAACTGGTCGGCCTATCATCCGCAGACGGACCGAAAGATCGTCGATGACGTCAGCATCGTCTTGCACAAAGGCGAGGTGGTTGGCATCAGCGGACTGATGGGCGCCGGACGCAGCGAACTGGCAATGAGCGTATTCGGCAAACTATACGGGCGCAACATCTCGGGTCAGATTTTCCTGAACGGGCAAGAGATCAAGCTAAACAGCGTCCCCGAAGCCATCAAAAACAAAATCGCGTATATCACGGAAGACCGAAAAACGAGCGGCCTGATTTTGGACAATCCGATCCGTGTGAATATCACGCTGGCGGATCTGATCAAAATCACAAACAAAAAAGTCATCGATTCCGACCTTGAAGTTCAGTATGCGGAGAAATACAGCAAGCTTTTGGGCGTCAAGTCCTCCGGCATCGAGCAAGAGGCGGGAAGCTTGTCCGGCGGCAATCAGCAGAAGGTTTTGCTGGCAAAATGGATGTTTACGGAGCCTGATATTCTTCTTTTGGATGAACCGACGCGAGGCATCGACGTCGGCGCAAAATACGAAATTTATCAGTTTATCAACGAACTCACGGAAACCGGGAAATCCGTGCTCATGATCTCCAGTGAGCTGCCGGAACTGCTCGGTATGTGTGATCGGATTTATGTGATGAACGAAGGCCGCATCATCGCGGAACTGATGCAGGAGGAGGCAACGCAGGAACGGATTATGGAGAGTATCCTCAGAGCGGACAAGCGAGGATCGGAGAAGGAGGACCGGGCAAATGTCTAACGATCAAACCCTACAACCCAAAACCCAGGTGAAAGCTTTTGACCTAAAGAAGAACACCATGCTGATCGCCCTGGTCGGTGCAATGATTCTCTTTCAGGTCATCATCACAGCACAGGGCAAAGGTGATTTTTTCGCGCCGTCAAACATCACGAACCTGATCGGACAAAACGGTTATGTTGTGATTCTCGCCGTCGGTATGCTGCTTTGCATCCTGACGGGCGGCAATATTGACCTCTTGGTCGGCAGCGGCGTCTGTTTGGTCAGCGCAATCGCCGGGACACTGATTATCAACATGCACGTCAATATCTATTCGGCCAGTGTGACAATGAAGGCCGGTATCCGTAC
>BNUG01000034.1 GCA_025997195.1 Clostridia bacterium
TCGGATTGATCGGGCCCAACGGAGCGGGCAAGACGACCGTATTCAACTGCATCACGCAGTTTTACAAACCGGACGCCGGCGCTGTGTATTTCACAGTGGATGAAAACCGGCTGAAGAAGAGCGCGAAGAAGCTGAAAGTCAGTGAGACTCTGAAAGGGGGAAGCGCGCAGATCAACTTAGTGGGGCGTCCCGTGCATACGATCATCCACTACGGCCTTGTGAGAACCTTCCAAAACGTTGAGGTGATTCCCGAACTGTCGCTTTTGGACAATGTGCTGATCGGTGCGCATGTAGACTTCAGGGCGAATATGTTTGAGCAGATGCTCCGGCTGCCGAGGGCCAGGAGGGAGGAGATCCTGTTCCGTGAGAAAGCATTGGAAGCGATGAAGTTTCTTGGAATCGACACGCTGGCGGATCAGCTTGCGGGCGGGCAGCCATACGGCGTGCTGAAGAAGCTGGAGATGACGCGTACGCTGATGGCGGAGCCGACCCTGATTATTTTGGATGAGCCGGCGGCGGGTCTGAACGATACGGAGACGGAAGACCTTGCGGAGACGATTCGCAGGATCCGGGAGAACTACGAATGTACGATTCTGTTGGTGGAGCACGATATGCGCCTTGTCATGAACGTATGTGACCGCATCTGCGCGATCTCGTTCGGCAAATTCCTTGCGCTGGGCACACCGGAAGAAATTCAGAAGAACAAACTCGTGCAAGAAGCATATTTGGGAGAACAGGAAGATGAGTGAAACCGCGCTGAGTATCAAAGGACTGAAGATCCGTTACGGCGCGATCGAGGCAGTCAAAGGGATAGACATTGACGTCCGGGAAGGGCAGGTTGTGGCGCTGCTTGGCGCCAACGGTGCGGGCAAGACGTCGACGCTTCGGACCATCTCGGGACTGACGCGTGCCGCGGAGGGCAGCATTGAGTTCTTCGGGCAGGAGATCACGCATATGGATGCGGAGAAGATCACGAAGCTTGGCATCGTACAGTCTCCGGAAGGCCGTCAGATCTTCCGCGACCTGACGGTAGAAGAGAACATGAAAGCCGGCGCTTTTACGGTCAAGGACCGTGCGCAGGTGAAAGCCAACTTTGAACGCTGCTACCGCTATTTTCCCAGACTCCATGAGCGGAAAACACAGATGAGCTACACGCTTTCGGGCGGCGAGTTGCAAATGCTGGCGATTGCGCGGGCCCTGATGGCCAGTCCGAAACTCCTGCTGCTCGATGAACCGTCGCTCGGCCTTGCGCCCTTGGTGGTACGCGATATCTTCGCGATCATCGGGGAGATCAAGGCGGAGGGCACGACAGTGCTGATTGTAGAGCAAAACGCACTGCAGACACTGAAGATCGCGGACTACGGCTATGTGCTGGAGACGGGAAAAAACAGTATACACGGACCTGCGTCCGAACTGATCAGGGATACCAGGCTTGTCGAGGCTTATCTCGGTACGGCTTAGTAGATGATAAGGTAATATAGAGAAGATATCGCAAAATGAAGGAGGAACTACAATGAAATCGAGAAAAACTATCGCACTGGTAATGGCGCTGCTCATGGCGCTATTGACATTCGCGGGTTGCGCGCCGAAGGCGGAAGCGCCTGCACCGGCGGACGCCGGCAGTTCCGCTGCAGCGCCTGCAACGGAAGAAGAAGAAGAACCTGCAGAGACCGCTTATGTGCAGGGCGTTACAGACACAGAGATCATCATCGCGAACAGCGCGGCCACCTCGGGCGCGTATGCTCCTGTCGGCGTTCCCTTCCTCGCGGGACTGAACGCGTACTTGGACAAGATCAACGAAGCCGGCGGCATCGATGGCCGCAAGATCACGTTCAAGCACATCGACGACGAGTTTGATCCGGCAAAGGGCAGCTCGGCGCTGACTGAATTCGTAGAAGACGACAAAGTCTTCGCGATCGTCGGTCACTTCGGTACTCCTGTCGTCGCGGCGACCGTAGACGCGCTGAAAGAATACGGAGTCCCGTCCGTCTACTTCGCAACCGGCATCGGCCAACTCTACGCGGAGAACGCCAAGACGAATGCGGAAGGTTACAACATCTTCCCCGTACAGCCGATCTACACCACGGAAGGCAGCATCATGGTTGCGTATGCAGCCGGGAAATTCGACGCCAAGAAGATCGGTATCATCTACACCAATGATGACGCCGGCATGAACCTCGAAAGCGGCGCTGTTGCTCAGATCAACAAACTCGACGGTATTGAGTATGTCGAACAGCAGGTAGCGGCCGGCTCCGCCGACGTTTCTGCGGCTGTCACATCCATCAAGAACGAGAACGTTGACTTCATCATCGTGGCTTCGATTCAGGCCACCATGCCGACGATTGTCAAAGAACTCGCCGCACAGGGCGTGAACAAGGACTGCATCACGACCTACGTCAATACGTCTTCCGCCATGAGCGAAGCGGTAGTTGGCGACATCCAGGGCAAATTCGATGTATACGGACTGGGTTGGGTCGACTATACGACCGATATCGCGAAAGCATCCATCGGTGACTATCAGGAATGGGTCGCAAAGACATCCGGCGGCGAAGACTTCTCGATGAACGCCTACGCGCAGACCGGATGGATCTGCGGTACTTTCTTTGTGGAAGGTCTGAAACGTGTCGCAGACGCAGGCGAGGAACTCACCTGGGAATCTTACATGAAAGCGCTGGAAACCGGCGGCCCGGTTCAGAACCCATTCGGCGGTAAGATCGACTATGCAAACGGCGCGCGTCTCGGTACGCAGGAGATGAACCTCTCCAGGTTCGTTCCGAAGGATGACGTCAATGTGGGCGGTTTGGAATTGGTCGAAGGACTCCAGAGCATCCAGTCGCTGGTTCAGTAGCAGCAGTTTCTAAAAGAGTTCAAAGCGTTCTCAGGGACGTAGTGAATCACAAGTAAATCAACGGGCGGCTTCGGCCGCCCATTTTGATGAAAAATTTGACAGACCGGAAGAAAGGCGGTAGAATTTCATTCAATTGAATAAACAAATGCGATGATGGAGAGCGTTCCTTCGAGAAAGCATGAGTGTCCCCGGTCACACCTTGGGGCACGCCAGAGAGCCGGCGGATGGTGCGAGACGGTATGCAGGGAAAAGAAACTACTCACTCCGGAGCAGACGGTCTGAAAGCGCGTGTGCAATAGGATCGTACGGCAGGCACCGTGATCATAGTCAGGAGTTTGTTTGAACTCTACAGAGTGGCCGGCATTTCCGGCAACCGGGGTGGTACCGCGGAGTGATTCCGTCCCCGAAGCAGTTGCTTCGGGGCTTTTTTGTTTCCGAAGAGTTCGGGAAAGGAGAACGAAAAATGACGGATAAAAACAGAGTGTTCATCTTTGACACCACACTGCGGGACGGCGAACAGTCGCCCGGGATGAGCATGAATCTCAAAGAAAAGATCGAGATGGCGAAACAACTCGAGCGCATGGGCGTTGATGTGATCGAAGCCGGCTTCGCGATCAGTTCGCCCGGCGATTTTCAGTCGGTTCAGGCAATCGCAGACACGGTGAAAAATTGTACGGTCGCGAGCCTCGCACGGGCGTCAGAAGAAGACATTGACACAGCCTGGAGCGCTGTCAAGGGCTCGGCGGCGCCACAGATCCATCTCTTCCTCGCTACGAGCGAACTTCATATGAAATACAAACTCAAGATGACAAAGAAAGAGGTCTTCGATACGGCTGTCGCGATGACAAAACGCGCGAAGAAATATTGTTCGGACATCCAGTTCTCGGCGGAGGACGCGACGCGTTCCGACATGGATTTCCTGGAGAAAGTCATCCGCGGCGTTGTGAAGGCGGGTGCTACAACGATCAATCTGCCGGATACGGTCGGCTATACAACGCCGGAAGAACACAAGGCGTTTTTTGAAGAGATTCGGCGGCGCGTTCCCGAACTGGAGGATGTGATCCTCTCGTGCCACTGCCACAACGACCTCGGCCTCGGTGTTGCCAATTCGCTGGCTGCGGTGCGCGGGGGCGCCAGACAGGTCGAATGTACGGTCAATGGCATCGGCGAGCGCGCCGGCAACGCGGCGATGGAAGAGATCCTGATGGCGCTCTACGTGAGAAAAAATTTCTATGAGGTCTGGGCAAACGCCGACACGACAGAGATCCTGCGCTCTTCGTCTCTGTTGTCGCGCATCACGGGCGTCAAAGTGCAGCCCAACAAGGCGATCGTCGGCGAGAACGCGTTCGCGCATGAAGCGGGTATTCACCAGCACGGGGTTCTGGCGAAAGCCGAGACTTATGAAATCATGACGCCGGCCTCCGTCGGCCTCAAAGAAAGCAATTTGGTGCTCGGCAAGCACAGCGGCAAACACGCTTTTCGCGACCGCCTTACCACACTGGGCTATACGCTGTCGGATGAGGAACTATCCGAAGCCTTCAAGAAATTCAAAGACCTTGCGGACCGCAAGAAGTCCGTTTATGATAAAGACATCGAGGCGATCGTTGCAAAGGAAACCGTGCAGGTCCCCAAGACTTACACCTTGGATCGCTTTGTGATCAACAGCGGCAACACGATCACATCGACCGCGACAGTGGCCGTGAGCAGGGAAGGCAAACAGACGGAAAAAGTCGCACGCGGCTCCGGCCCGATCGACGCCGCGTTCAAGGCGATCGACAAGGCCTGCGGACGGAAGTTCGATTTGGATGATTATCAGATCGACGCCGTATCCGAAGGCGAGGATGCCCTCGGGGATGCGCGCGTGGTTTTGCGAAGCGATAGCGGCCGCACGTATTCCGGCCGGGGTCTGTCAACGGACGTGATCGAGGCAAGTATCAAGGCATATATCAACGCGATCAACAAAATGTATTATGAAGAGAAGGAGAACTAGGTAGATGGATTACAAAATTGCAGTCATCAAAGGCGACGGGATTGGTCCGGAGATCGTAGACGCGGCACTCCCGGTGCTGGGTGCGGTCGGCAAGGCATTTGGCCATCGTTTTAAGTATGAATACCTTTTGGCGGGTGGCGCCGCTCTCGATGCAGACGGCGAACCTCTGCCGAAGAAGACTGTCAAAAAATCCAAAGACGCGGACGCTGTCCTGCTCGGTGCGGTCGGCGATCCGAAATGGGACAGCAACCCCGGAGACAAACGGCCTGAGATTGCGATCCTCGGTCTGCGGGAAGAACTGGGCTTGTTTGCAAATCTACGCCCGGCCATGGTCTATGACGAACTCTCCTTTGCCTGCCCGCTCAAACCCGAGATCATTCTCGGCGGCCTCAATATCCTCATCGTGCGCGAGCTTACCGGCGGCATCTATTTTGGCAAGCGCGGCACCGAAATCATCGGGGAAGCCTCCGCTTTCAGCAAGATCGTCGATCATCTGAAAGGCGAAAAGACACTGCCGCCCGGACGCTTTGCCTACGACGTCGAGCAGTACACCGAATTTGAGATCAAGCGTATCGCGAAGGTCGCCTTCGAGATGGCAATGAAACGAGCGGGGCGCGTGACGAGTGTGGACAAAGCCAACGTCCTCGACTCGTCCCGGCTTTGGCGCGCGGTCGTGGAAGAAGTCCATGTGCAGTACCCCGAAGTCAAACTCGAGCATCTCTTCGTGGACAACGCGGCGCAGCAATTGATCAAAAACCCCAAGCAATTTGACGTCATTTTGACAAGCAATATGTTTGGCGACATCCTCTCGGATGAGGCGTCTCAAATCACGGGTTCGATCGGTATGCTTCCATCCGCCAGTCTCGGCGAAGGCAGTTTTGGTCTGTACGAACCAATCCACGGCTCCGCACCCAAGTACGCAGGCATGAACCGCGCCAATCCGGTCGCGACGATTCTTTCCGCCGCGATGCTGTTGCGTTATTCGCTTGATCTTTCGGCGGAAGCCGACGCCGTCGAAAAAGCGGTAGGCGACTATCTCCGCGCCGGCTACCGCACGCCGGACATTCTGACAGAAGGAAAGATTCCGGTCGGGACAGAAGAATGTGGCCGGCGGATCGCCGACTTTGTGAAAAAGGCGTAGGCCTTCATAAAGGTGAAGCTTTAGTCCGTTATATATGCGGCCAGCCTGCGCCACGGGAGGCCGATGACGTTTTCCAGTTCGCCTTCGATACGATCGACGTTTTTCGTCCAGGAAGATTGAATGGCGTAGGAACCTGATTTGTCGTAGGGAGGCTCTTCGCGAAGGAACCTCCGGATCTCTTCATCGGGATAGTCTTTGAAAAATACCCTCGTGGTCTCTGCGAACTGCGTCTCCTCGCCCGTGGCCAGGTCGATGAGGCAGACGCCGGTGATCACGAGGTGTTCGCTGTTTCGGAGATGGCTGAGGATGCGAAAGGCGTCCGCTTCATCCACGGGTTTGCCGATCATAAAATCCTTATAGACGATCGTGTCCGCGCCTAAGACCATGGTTGGTTCGCAAGCAACCTCACCCTCACCCTCACCCTCTCCCTCATGCGTGAAAATAGAACTCTCTCCCTTTGTCGTCAGCTGTTCGTACACCGCCCGTGCCTTGATGTGCGCCAAATACCGGACGATATCATCCAAGCTGCGTGTTTCGTATTCGGGCGGCAGCGTTTCATCCGCGTCCGACGGGACTACCACCGGGTCAATGCCGTGCTTTTTTAAAATTTCCAAACGCCGGGGAGATCCGGACGCCAAGATGATTTTCATAGATAAGACAGCGCGTCCTGATCGGCGATCAGGGTCACATCATTGTGTATTTGCAGAATGGAAGCCGGTACCTGCGGATCAATAGGGCCGTTCAGCGCCGTATTCAGAATCGCCGCTTTTGATTTCCCTGACACGATGACGACGATGCGTTTTGCCTGCATGATGGCTTTGATGCCCATTGTATAGGCTGACACGGGCTGTACATCCTCTTTTGAGAAAAACCGATTGTTCGCTTCCAGCGTGCGGCTTGTCAAATCGGTTACATAGGTATCCCGGTGAAAAACGGAACCGGGCTCATTGAACCCGATATGTCCGTTATGTCCGATTCCGAGCAGCTGCGTATCGACGCCCCCGCTGTTCTGAATTACATCATCATAGCGCCGACATTCGGCATCGGGGTCTTCCGCCAGTCCGTTTGGCAGGTGGATATTTTCCGGTTTGATATTGATATGTTTGTGAAAAGCGTCCCGCATATAATATTTGTAACTATGCGCATCTTCAGGTGAAAGTCCTTTGTACTCATCCAAGTTGATTGTTGTCACCTGAGAGAAGTCGAGATCGCCTTTTTCATACCATTTGATCAATTGCTGATATACACCGATCGGTGTAGAGCCTGTGGCCAGACCGAGTACACTGGTCGGTTTCAAAATGACTTGCGCCGAAATGATATTCGCCGCGGTACGGCTCATTTTGTCATAGTCTTCTACTCGTACGATCTTCATGATCCGCCCTCCGCTTCGTTTTCGGAAATATTTTTCACGCTCTCTCTTTCCACGATTTCAAATGTATTGATTACGGCATTTTTGTGCGCTTCCCCTTTGATGAGAGCCTGAATCATTTCAAAGCCCTTTCTCGCGATCAACTCGCAATCGACTTTCACTGTTGTGAGCGCGGGAATTGTGGATCTTGAAATATTGATGTCATCGATGCCGATCACGGAGATATCATCGGGGACACGCAGCCCGATGGTATGCAGATAGCGGATCGCCAATATTGCATAATAATCATTGATACAGAACAAAGCCGTCGGCCTGTTCTTGGCGAAAATCAGACTGTCGATACTATCCCGAAGGCCTTGTTCATCATTTGCGCCAAATTGAATACGGTTGGTGTTTAAGGAGATACGATTTTGAGAGGTAGCCCGCTGAAATCCTGTAAAGACCAATAGGTTGTATGCATAGAGCCGTGCATTGTTGTTGCCGATATAGGCAATGTCTGTATGTCCGTTGCCGATCAAAAAAGAGGTTGCCCGGAAAGCGGCTTCTTCATAATCCACCTGAATGGACGCCTGTCCGCTGTTGCGCCTGCTGCTGTCCAGAGAGACAAAGGGGATTCCGGAATTCGCAAGTGCCTTCAGAATATCATTCTCGATATCGCCGTAGGTGATGACCCCGTCGATGAAATTGGGCTGCATGAAATCGGAAAACTCAATACTGCTTTCTTTGCGATATGCCATGGCAACGAAAAAATTGCAGAGATGGTCTTTGCATATCGCGATCATGCGATTGTTGAGTTCCGTATAGAAAAGACTGATGGGCTCGGGATCGTTCCGGAACATCATGGCAATATTCGGATTGTGCCCGGCGGTTTGCGTCTTTGAACTGATATAGTTTGTGCGCCGCATCACATCAAAAATATGCTGGCGCGTCCCGTCGCTGATGCCGGCTTTTCCGTTCAGCGCGAAAGACACGGCAGTAGGGGAGACCCCTGCTATTTTTGCGATGTGTTTTGCGGTAAGTTTTTTCTTTGTCTTCACAAGGCGATTTTATCACGCACAAAGGAAGAGGACAATGGGATTTCGCAAAAAAATTTAGTAAATTTAGTTTCAGTTTGTGTTGACGCTGCTATTCGAGTGTGTTATTTTAATATTTTAAAGTAACTAAATAGTACTAAATTATTTAGAAGGGATCGTGATGGCACACTGTCGTAACTCCGTTCGGAAATGCGTAATCGTGGTGAAACGAGGGATTGAGAGGAGAAAACCATGGATAAAGTGAGAGTCGGCGTGATCGGTTTGGGATGGTTTGGTGAGATGCATGTGGATGCCTATAGAGGTGTGTATGGTGCGGAAATCGCAGCAGTCTCTACGAGAAGACCGGATCGGCTTGCGGAAATTGCAGGGAAATACAACATCGACAAGACTTATACGGACTATCATGATTTGTTAAATGATCCGGACGTCGATGCGATTTCTATCTGCACCCATGCGCGGGATCACCTGCAGCCCATGCTGGATGCAATCCAATCGGGCAAGCATGTTCTTTTGGAAAAACCCATGTCCGTCAGCATTGAGGAATGTGATCAGATCCTCGAAGCCGCCAAGGACGCCAAACAAAATCTGATGGTTGGACATATCTGCCGGTTTGAAAACGACTACGTTGTTGCCCGGGAACAGATCTTGTCAGGTCGGATCGGCGATATCGTTTCCATCTACTCTCGTCGGAATGTCGGTGCTGCCCGCACATTCACACATCTGCAGGTGCTGTCCTCCATATCGGGAGACGCCGTGCATGATATCGACATCATGAATTGGTTCGTCGGGAAAAAGGCAAAGAGCGTATACGGGATGTCGTCCTTTACGAGACAAGACATTGCGTATTCTGATATCGGCTGGGTCAATATCAAGTATGACGGGGGCGCCCTTGCGGTGGCGGAGAGCTGCTGGAATCTTCCGGATGGTTCGCCTTTCCCAATCGACGCCAAAATGGAAGTGATTGGCACAAAGGGTGTGATTTATTTGTTCGATCCGTCCAATCCGCTTGTGATCGACGACGGGAATGGTCGTGAGATACAGGAAACGGTATATTGGCCGACGGTGCACGGTCAGGTTGGCGGCGCATTGCATGCAGAATTGCAGTATTTTACGGACTGTATTATAGAGGGAAAGAAGCCTGCGATTACAACGTTACAGGAGGCCAGAGACGTCATTGCGATTTGTAATGCTGCGGAGGAATCCGCAAGGACAGGAGAGGTGGTAATACTATGACAAAAGAGAGAATGATCATCCCAAGAAGCGAATATGACCGCCGCATCGCAGCGATCCAGAAGACATTAAATGAAGAAAACATCGATCTTCTGGTGACGCATGCCTGTGAATGTGAATCTGCCAATGTGCGTTACCTAACAAATTTTTGGGCTGTATTTGATTTCGTTGGCGTGCTCGTACCGCGGGAGGGGAAACCCATCCTTTTGACGGGCGGGCCGGAGTCCTACGATTTCGCTGTGGAATTTGCGCAGATCGACGACGTTCGCGTACATCCGATGTATGTGGAAACCAGTGCGCCGGAATGGGACAAGCCAACAAATCCCTGGTATTATCCGGCGATCCTGGATGAAATCGGGCAGCGCTTTCCGGTCAAGCGAATTGGCATCGCGAATACGAACATCATCCCCTATACGATCATGGAGGATATCAAGAAAGGCGCACCGGATGCGGAATTTGTCAAAGCCGATGATTTGATTATGAAGCATCGTTGGTACAAGAGTGAGATCGAGATTGCGTTGTTGCGTGAGGCGAGTAAAATCACGGAAAATGCGATCGCCCGTACGGTCGACATGATTGAGCCCGGCGTCCGTGAATGGGAGATCCAGGCCGAGTGGATGAGTCAAATCTCAAAGCTTGGCGCGGAGGGGGAAGGCTATCACTGCTGGATCACGTCCGGGCCAACCACGTATCAGAGTTTGTGTCAGGCGACGGACCGGATTGTGGCGCGTGACTCCATGGTGCAGCTGTCATTGGGCGCCAAATACAACGGCTATTGTGGAAATATGTGTCGGGCGATCGTACTGGGAGAACTTCCCGAAAAGCATACGAATATGATCAAGGTGGCGCTGGAATGTACGCAGGACACCATCGCAAAAATGGGACCGGGCGTTCCGTTTGCAGACGTCTATAACGATTTTCAGAAAAAGCTCGCACATTACGGATTCTCCGGTCTCAATTTGTACGGACCGGCGCACGGTACGGGATTGCAGGAGTGCGAAGGCCCGTGGGTCGACAATCGCGGGTCACTCATTTTGGAGCCGAATATGGTGTTTAACATTGATGTGTGGATCGCCGATGACCAATATGGCGTACGGTTTGAGGATGGTGTACTGATCAAAGGGAACGGTTTGGAAGAATTGTCAACGTGGCGGCGCGAGATGATTCACAAGTAGATTGGAAAGCGTGATCTGATGACCCCGGAAGAATCAAAAAAACTGATTCAGCTGACGAGAGATCTGATCGATCTTCCCACGGAAAACAATCCGCCCGGCGGGGATGAGGGAAGAGCCCAGCAGTTTCTGGTTGACTATTTTACGAGGATTGGTCTCGGGGTGGACGTCTTTTCGCCGGACGAAATTCCCGGTTATGACGCCAATCCTGCCTTTCTGCATGATCGGGAAACAAAAGGCAGAAACAACGTCGTCGGAGTTTGGAAAGGACAGGGGGGCGGGCGTTCGCTCATTCTGGCGTCCCATATCGACGTCGCGCCAAAGGAACCCCTGCCGTGGACGATTTGCCAGCCGTTTGAAAGCACTGAACGGGATGGCCGGATTTACGGCAGAGGCAGCTGCGACATGAAAGGCGGGCTGGCCGGTACAATGATGGCCCTCACGATTCTGAAAGAAAAGGGATTCCGGCCAAAGGGCGATATCATTTTGCAAAGTGTTGTCGATGAGGAATTCGCGGGCGGAAACGGAACGATCGCGGCGTGTTTCCGCGGATACAAGGCGGATGCGGCAATCATCCCCGAGCCCTCGGGGCTGCAGATCTGCGCCGCCAATGTCGGCGGCGTCATGGTGAAAATCACCATTCAGGGAAATCCGGGGATGCCGTATACCGGCGAAAAGATTTTCAACATTTCTTACGCCTTAGCGGATCTTTTGAAAGCCATAGAAGTATTTGAAACGGCTCGGCGGGATGCGCCGAGTCCGCCGTTGTGGGCAAATGCGGTACAGAAACGAGAAGTCGTGATCACAAAGGTGAAGGCCGGAGAGGTGAAACCGCACGGACAACTGGGTTCACCCATGGATGCGTGGGTCGAGTTGTCTGTACAAACGTATCCGGGCGAAACGGTGGAGGGTGTTGTTGGTGAAATCAGCGCCATGGTCGAAAAGACTTTTGCGGGCAGCGCGGTTGTACACGTGGAGCCGCTGTATCATTATATCGAGCCGTCGGATACGGATCCGGATTACGCTGTGTTTCCCCTGCTGTGCAAGTCGCTCAGAACATTTTTGAACAAAGAAGTGAAGCCCACCGCCGCGCCGTTTCCCTGTGATGCTTTTGCTTATATGAAATACGCACAGACGCCATCCGTTATTTTCGGCCCCGCAGGCGGCAATCTTCACTCTCCCGATGAGTGGGTAGAGATAGAAAGTCTGACCACCTTTACGGATACGCTGTTGGACTTTATTCCCGAATGGTGCGAAGATAGTTCTACGGAGAGCAGATGAAATTTTGATTATGCCCCGGAAAACCGGGATCATATAGTAAGTATCGTTAGTGAAAAGGAGGAAAGTTATGAAAAAGAAGTTATTAGCAGTTATCGTGGTAGTGTTGATGCTGGTGACCGTATTCGCAGGCTGCGCCAAAGCGGATGCGCCGGCAGCACCGGCACCGGCACCGGCCGACAGCGGAAGTTCCGCGGCAGCGCCGGCAGCAGAAGAACCGGCAGCGGGCGGAAAGACATTTGGTTATTTGGCTTGGGCGCTTTCCGACGAGTGGAATGCGTATGGCAACGAAGCATTTATTTGGTGCGCGGAGCAGGACGGCAATACGGTAATCACACTGGATTGCCAGAAAGATCCGGAATCTCAGGTCTCACAGGCGGAGGAGTTGATCAACAAGGGAGTGGACGGCATTTCCATTTTCCCGTGCTCGCCTGAAGCCGGCGCTACGATCGTGCGTATGGCGAACGAAGCCGGTATCCCGATCGCGGTAGAAAACATTTTCCTGCCGGATGATGCTTCCGCCGGTGAAGTCGTGGGGCAGGTTGCCTGTCAGTATGGCGACATCGGATATGCAGCAGTCGAATATGCCGCAAAGACATGGCCGGGCGCCAAGCTCCTCTATGTCCACGGCGGCCCCGGCGTAGGCGTTTATGAAGATTACAAAATCGGCGTCGACAAGGCCCTGGAGGATTATAAGAGCGACATCGAACTGGTTGGTCTTGTGAACGGCAACTGGGAAACAGAAGCATCCTACAATGTCACGATGGATTTCATCACTTCCGGAAAATCCGATTTTGACGTAGTGTTTGCAAACAATGATTTGCAGGCAGTGGGCGTCTACAATGCGCTGAAAGAAAACGGCATGGAAGATATCCCGGTTCTTTCCACAGGCGGATCCGAGCAGGGATATGCAATGATCAAGGATGGTCAGGAATATGCGAACATGACAGCCCCTGTCAATATCCAGGGCATCATTGTGTACCAGTTCTTGGCGAAAGCAACAAGCGGTCAGACGGTTGCGCAGAAAAAGATCCCGCTTCCCGTCATCCCTGTCGATACGACAAACATTGATACGGCTTGGATCAAGTGGAGCGACAATGACGCGGCCAGTGCCTATGTCACGGCAAATGTTCCGGAGTTGGCAAGGTAGGAATCAGATCTATTAGCAATGACAACCTTAGAGGTATGCGGCCGCAATTCTTGCGGCCGCGCCCTAAGGGGCTTCGGTTATGATTGGGGAAGCAATAAGGATAGGTGATTGATTTGAGCGAAAACTTGATCATAGAGATGCGGGATATCGTCAAAACCTTTTTCGGAATCAAGGCGCTTGACAATATGACGCTCGACCTTTATCAGGGGGAGATCCTTGGTCTCGTTGGCGAAAACGGCGCCGGAAAATCAACGCTGATGAAAGTACTGTCCGGGGCGTATCAGCCGGATAGCGGTACGATCATCGTGGACGGAGCGTCTCATAAGCATATGACGGCGGAGCTTTCCAAAGAACTGGGGATCGGTATTATCTATCAGGAAAACCTGCTGGTGCCCTGGATGAATGTCGTGGAGAATATATTTGTCGGACAGGAAATAAGCAAGCACGGCTTGATGAAATTTGATGAGGAATATAAAAAGACAAAGGCTCTATGCGAGTCCATAGGAATAGAATTAAATCTGAATAAAACAATAGAGAAACTGAGCGTCGCCGAGCAGCAATTTGTGAAAATCATTAAGGCGCTCAATGAGAATCCCCGGATCCTGATCATGGATGAACCGACTTCCATGTTCAATTTGGAGGATGCCGGACGGGTACTAAAAATCGTAGAGACGATCGCAAAAAGAGGTGTGAGCATCATTTACATTTCACATTTTCTCAAAGAAGTAAAGCAGATCGCGAATCGGATCGCAGTCATACGGGACGGAAAATCGATACGGACTTATGACAATACCAAGAAAGACGTGAACCTCGACGCGGTTGTCAGTGATATGGTAGGGCGCGATGCCTCGATGTTTTATGCCAAAGAAGTGCATGAAATCGGCGATGTGATATTTGAAGTGAAAGGGTTAAAGGTGTCCCCCACATCAAAACCGATCGATTTTGATTTGCGGCGGGGAGAAATCCTAGGCGTCGCCGGCATGATCGGAGCGGGCCGTACGGAAATCGCCAATGCGATCACCGGCGCGTCGAGAAAATACGGCGGTAAATTGTATTATGAGGGAAGAGAACTTCATATCAGCAATCCGCGCGACAGTATCAATTACAAAATCGGATATATCACGGAAGACCGTCAGAAATTAGGACTGATGCTGGACGCCCCGATCGTCGAAAATCTGACGGTTGTGGGGTTGCAGACGAAAATCAAAGGCGCCTTCGTCAATGTTCGCAATTTCATTCCGTTGGTGAAAGATACCATAGAGAAATTGAGAATCAAAATGAGCCATCCCATGATGGTCGTGAAGAGTCTTTCCGGTGGGAATCAGCAAAAAGTCGTTCTCGGGAAGTGGCTGTTCACGGACAGCGATTTGTATATCTTTGACGAACCGACACGCGGCATCGACGTGAACGCAAAAACAGAATTCTATAAGATCATGTCCGGACTTACAAAAGAAGGGAAATCCATCATCATGATTTCTTCCGATATGCCGGAATTGGTCTCGATGAGTGACAGAGTGCTCGTGATACGGGGCGGAGAAATTGAGGGGATCTTAGAGGGTGATGAAATATCGGAAAATTCTATTATCAGACACGCTTTGGAGGTAGGAGAAAATGAAAATGCCGGATAATGCTATTGCAAGGGAGCACAAAAGCATCGCCATGACCCTTCGGGATCAGCGGGTGATTCTTCTTATCCTGATCATTGTCATCGCAATCATCGTCGGATCGATCAACCCCCGGTTTTTTGGCGTCAACAATGTGGTTCAGATTTTCCAGCAAATTTCCGTGACCGGGCTGCTCACGATGGGGATGGCGATGCTGCTGCTGACCGGAGGTCTTGATCTCTCGATCGGGAGTATCATGATCCTGTCCGGCGTCGTGATGTCCATCCTGATCACGGGCGGTACGGAACAGACCGCCTCATCGATCGATTCGGTAAAGTCGGTATTGGCGACGGACAACGGGATCGTACCGGTTCCTGCGGCGATCCTCATTGGTATACTGGTTGCGTTTGGGTGCGGTATCGTAAATGGGATCATTGTCGCAAAGAGTAAATGCGCGCCATTGATCATAACGCTTGGGATGAGCGGTGTTTACTACGGCATCGCGCTTGTGCTCTCAGGCGGCAAATTCCTGGCCTTTAAAATGGCGTTTGAGCCGCTGCGTGTTCTGAAGATCGGCGGCGTATTGCCGGTCACCCTGATCATCTTTATGTTTCTGGTAGTCGTCACTTGGTTCCTGATCAACCGGACAAAATACGGCAGAAGAGTGGTGGCCATTGGCGGCAATGAAGAGAATGCACGCTTGTCGGGGATTCACGTCGATTTTTATAAGATCGCCACCTATGCGATCAGCGGTTTGCTTTGCGGGATCGCCGCCATCCTGTACGCAACGCGTCTTGACTCCATCACGGCCGGCGGCGGAAGCGGATATGAACTGGATGCGCTGACGGGCGCGATCATCGGCGGCGTCACATTTGACGGCGGGAAAGGCTCCATTGTCGGCGCCTTCCTGGGCGTATTGTTCATGGGTCTGATCAAAAACTCGATGAATGTACTAAGCGTCGATTCGTATATCCAGACGATCGTTTCGGGCGTTATCGTGGTCGTAGCAGTCATCATCAGTAATATCGATAATCTAAGGAAGGCATAAGGAGGTTTTGTAATGAGTAATATTTTTGCGGGACATGCGAATTCCTATCACGGCTTTACTTTTGAGCAGGCTCTTGATGGAATCGCGAAGGCCGGATTCAAATACATTGAATTGGCTGCGGTCAAAAACTGGACCGAACACGTTATGGCGGACATGAGCACCGCGGAACTGGATGCGGCAAAGAAACGGATGAGTCAGTACGGGATTGCCCCCGTCGGTCTTTCAGGCCACTGCGATCTCTTCGAGGAACAGCGTCTGGAGGATTTCAAACGGAATATTGAGCTTGCCTCTAAGTTGGACTGCAAATACATCATTTCTTCTACCGGGGAGGCGCATTTCGGGAAGAAGGATGAATTCAATGATGAAGCACTTGCGGAAAATCTGAGCAAGCTTATTCCGACGCTCAAGGATTTCGACGTGACTTTGAGTTTGGAATTGCACGGCGTCTATTCAAAAGGAGAAGATATGGCAAGGGTGACCCGCATGGTCGGATCTCCCTGTGTCGGCATCAATTACGATACGGCGAACGTACTTTTTTACGGCGATACCTCTCCCCTTGAAGACGTCAGGACCTGCATCGATCAGGTGCAGTATGTGCATCTGAAGGACAAGATCGGCGGGAAAGGCTTTTGGGATTTTCCGGGCATAGGGAATGGAGATCTGCCGCTCAAAGAGTTTATGGAATACATGGACGCCCAAAAATTCACAGGACCGTATTCGATCGAAATCGAATATACGGAAGATTATTGTATGCGCGACAAAGATCAGCCGGGCGATATCGATGTTGCAAATAAAGAGATGGCTGATTCGTATCAATATTTAAAAGCATTAGGCAGGGTTTGATTTTTTTAAGAAAGGGTTATTACCGATGAATATTTTAGGGATCGGTTGCCATCCGGACGATCTGGAGATTGGTTGCGGGGGGACGCTGGCGAAATATGCAAAACAGGGCCATAAAGTCTTTATGTGTCATGTGGCAAACGGCGATCTCGGACACAAAATTTTCATGCCGGAAGAGCTTGCAAAGATAAGAGCAAAAGAATCAGAAGCAGCGGCAAAAGTGCTGGGTGCGGAGTCAATCTGCGTCGATGTGGGTGACTCCCAAGTGGAATCCTCTGTCAAAGCTACCCGCGACAAGCTTGTCAATGTGGTTCGCGATACGAAGGCGGATCTTATCATCACACACAATCCGGACGATTACATGAGAGATCATATGCAAACAAGCGAACTTGCTTATGATGCCAGTTTTTGTAACACGCTACCGCATCTGTTTACGGAAGCGGCGGAAACGGATACTTTTGCGCCTCTGTTCTATATGGACACGCTTGCGGGCGTCGGTTTTATTCCCACGGAGTATGTAGATATTACAGATGAGATTGAACAGAAATTAGAAGCGCTTGCCTGTCATGAGAGTCAAATTAAATGGATGCTGGAACATGACCATATCGATTTCCTGGATTTCGTACGGACCTGCAGCAAGTACCGGGGGCTGCAGTCAAGCTGTGAATACGCGGAAGGATTCCGGCAGTATGCCGGTTGGCCTCGGTTCAGAACGTACCGGTTGTTACCATAATCGCGGTTGTTGCCATAATCATAGGAGGGAAAGAGCATGGATTTGTTATCGACAATTAAAGGTTCAAGTATGGAAGGTTATTTCCCGGCGGGCTGGGATCTGAAGCGTCTCGACGACTGTTGTGCGCATGGGCCGGAGGAGATTTACGACAGGCAGGATTTTTGGCACAAAGGATTCAAACCCGTATCGTGTGAAGGAGACCCCGAGTTCGGCATGATGATGGGGCACGAAATTGCCCTGCAGATTAAGAAGGCTCGCGACGCCGGAAAAAAATTGATTTTGATTTTGCCGGTAGGGCCCATGCTGATGTATAAATGGACGATGTATTTTCTTGAGGAATGGGACGTAGACTGCAAACATGTCTACGGTTTCAATATGGATGAATGGAGTGACGCGGAAGGCAATACGCTCGCCGCCTCCGAAAAGGGCTCTTTCCAAAATGCAATGGAAGATGCCTTCTATGATCCTCTGGGGGCTCGGACGATCCCCGCGTCACAGCGGAATTTTGCGACGAAGGCAAATTTGCCCACTTATGCGGAAAAGATCGGCGAACTGCGAGCGCAGGGCGCGGAACTGGTGACGATCTTTGGGATTGGGCGTGTGTTTCATATCGCGTTTTGGGAGCCGCAGTTTGCGGCGGACTATGTCGGCGAGGCCGAGTGGAAAAAAGCGACGCACCGGCTGGGCGCCAAACTCAATCCGTTGACGATCGAGCAAAATGCGCTACATTCGTTCAAGAGCCGAACCACCCTGGTGCCGTGCTTTGCCAATACGATCGGTCCCGGATTGTTCCTGCAGTCGGACTATATCATCGGCGGCTGCGACGGCGCATTTAACCGCGGCATGATGTGGTCGGGGATGTCGCTCTGGGCGGCGCTTCGCTATCGTCCGGATATCTGGGTGCCGGCCAGTTTCATGCCAACGATGCCCGGCAAATTGTTCTTCCTTGCGGAACTGGCAGGGCCGCTCACAGCGGATTGCCAATAATGTAACGACAACTGCTGCTACACGCCATCTGTTGAGATGGCGTTATTGATTCGGTGGAGCAATCTTGTTATCAATACAAATGATTTTGTAAGAATCGCGCCATATCGCGGTGGAACGGAGGCGTCCTATGTTAAATACAGTTGTGATCGGAGCGGGTTTTGTCGGCGACCAGCATGCAAATGCAGCAAAAAACTCGAAGCGGCTGAATCTGCTCGCTATTGTGGACGCAAACGCAGACCGCGCGAAAGCGATCGCGGACAAATATGATGTGAAATACTATACAAGCGCGGCGGAAATGTTCGAAGCGGAGAAACCGGACATTGCCGATATCTGCCTCCCTACTTTTTTGCATGAAGAATATGTATTACTGGCCGCGCGGTATCGGGTAAACATCCTGTGTGAAAAGCCGGTGGCGCTGACGCTGGAGTCCATGGACAAAATGATCGCTGCCGCAAAAGATGCCGGCGTAGAATTCATGGTCGCGCAAGTAGTCCGCTTCTGGCCGGAATATGTTGCGATCAAGGAGCTATATGACGAAGGCGTATTCGGCGAGATCAAAATGGTGTATGCCGCTCGGCTGGCGCAGCATCCCGACTGGACGCAGTGGCACAAGGATCCGAAAAACAGCGGCGGCGGTCTGTTCGATCTGCATCTGCATGACATCGATTTCGTATCTTATATTTTCGGTGATGTGAAAAGCGTATATGCGACAGGCTGGCGGAGCGAAACCGGATGCTGGAATCATGTCATGTCCGTATTGAAGTTCAAAAACGGCGTAAATGCGGTCGTGGAAGGCGCCTTTGATATGACCGAAAACTTTCCCTTTACCATGAAACTGCGGATCGTAGGGGAAACCACAAGCGTGGATTACAATTTGATCGCCGGATTCAATCTCGAAGATGTCGCAAGTTCTACGCGGTCGGCTGTCTATTATGAAAATGGAAAAGATCCGCGCAAACTGGATGTCAACGAGAGTGAAGATGCCTATCAGACAGAGATGGATTATTTTGCTGCATGTATTGAGGATGGCAAGCCGATTCTGACAATCCCCATCGAGAAGTCAAGAGAAGTGGTTCGCATCATGCTGGCGATCAAGGAGTCGCTGGAAACCGGAAAAGTCGTTGACCTGTAAAAATTCAGGGAGGTATGCTATGAAAACTGCGGTGAGCATGTACACGTTTGATCAGGGAGTGGATTATGGAGAAGCCATCGATCAGATTGCAAAGGCCGGTTACGACGGGGTAGAATTTGTCGTCAGTGAGGGTGGTCAACTCAATATGAAATCTTCGGACAAAGATATCTTGGCGCTGAAAAATAGAGCAAATGATGCGGGGCTGAAAATGTGCAGCGTCGGCGCCTGGAATCTTTGGGAATACAATCTTGTAGCCGAAGACCTTAAAGAGTATCAGCATGCAATGGACATCGTCAAGAAACAGATCGATGTGGCGGAAGCCTGCGGCGGCGATACGGTGTTGGTCGTCCCCGGTTGGGTCGGCACACCGTTTGCTCCCGGCATCGTGCCTTATGAACTCGCTTACGAGCGGGCCCAGGAGCGGTTGCGGATCCTTGGGCAATATGCAGCCGCGGCAAAAGTTTTTATCGGCGTTGAAAATGTCTGGAACAAATTCCTGCTGTCTCCTGTTGAAGTGAAGATGTTTTTGGATGAGATCAATGCGGAATACGTCGGCTTCTATTTTGACGTCGGAAATATCATATATATCGGCTATCCGGATCAGTGGATGCGGATTCTAAGGGATCGTATTAAGAAGCTGCATTTCTGCGATTGCCGAGCGGATCAAAACGGGCTGGGTATGTTTGTAGATCTGCTGGAAGGAGATGTGGATTTTGAAGCTGTGATGCACACGGCAAGAGAGATCGGATATGACGACTGGGCCGTCGTGGAATTTCTTCCGAACTATAAGAAGTTTCCTTACCAGTCCGTCATCAATGCAAAACTATCGCTGGATACCATACTGAATATTACTTGAGGAGGTATGTACAATGATGAAAAGTTTTCCGGCATGGCCTCAGTTTGCGCCTGAGACGGCGGCGGATGTTGCAGAGATCCTTAGAACCGGCGCGGTAAATTACTGGACCGGGAAAAAGGGTATGGAATTTGAAGAAGCGTTCTGTGCCTGGAGCGGTGCAAAGATGGCGATCTCGACGACCAACGGGACGTCAGCATTGCATACCGGTATTTCAGGCCTTGGTATCGGGCCGGGCGATGAGGTGATCGTCCCTTCCTATTCTTTCATTGCCAGTTCTTTCGCTATTGTGCAGGCCGGTGCGATTCCCGTCTTTGCAGATGTGACAGAAGATCATACGATCGATCCGGCTGATATCGAACGGAAAATCACGGACCGGACAAAGGGCATCGTCGTCGTGCATTTGTACGGCGTTGTTGCGGATATGAATCCCATTCTGGAGATCGCGAAAGCGCACGGCCTGTATGTCATCGAGGATGTCGCACAGTGCATCGGCGGAGAGTACAAAGGGAAAAAGACCGGTACCATCGGAGATGTGGGCTGTTTTAGCTTTTGTCAGTCAAAGCATTTTACGACAGGCGGAGAAGGCGGAATGGTGCTGACGCTGACGGAGGATGTCGGTTGGAAATGCCGCTCCTTCCGCGATCACGGGTACGACGTCAAGCAGCGCATGAATATGCTGGCGCTGGAAGAAAAGCTGCCGTATATTCATACGCAAATCGGCTTCAACTACCGCATGACAGAGATTCAGTCGCAGATCGGAATCCATGAACTAAAACGGTTTGACGATTGGAATCTGAAGCGCAGGCTGGAATATGCAGGGATGTACAGGGAGACATTCGGCGGGCTCCGCGGAATCGGAAGGCTTCCGTATGACAGTGCCGAACGAAAAAATTCGTACTGGTGGTTCCCGATCATACTGGACACGGATGCCTTGAAGATTGAGGCGCCGGAATTTTTGAAACAATTACAGGCACGTGAAGTACCGTGTTACGGGATTCAGTGGCCCGAGGCGTACAAGGAAGAGGCGTACAAAAGAAAGAACGGATTCGGAGAAGTGAACTTCCCGTTTTTCTCCGAAGAATATACGCGTGCAGATCTGGATTACACAAAGGCCTTATGCCCGGTCGCAGAGGGCTTGCGTTCCAAAACCGTGTGTCTGTTCCTGCATCCGACGTGGGAGCGCGAGCATATCGAGTTCTGTATTGACCATTTCAAACAGGTCATTCAAGAGAATCTGAAATGAGATAAGGAAATGGTGGATATGAAAGTGAAATGGGGCGTGATCGGTGCGGCAGGCATCGCGGACAGACGCACGATTCCGGGGCTGCTGCTGGCGGACAATGCAGAATTGCTGGCCGTGATGGATGCCGACGAGCAAGCCGCCGAGCGGGTGCGTGAGAAATACGATGTGAAATATTCCTATGGTCACGAGGCGGATCTGCTTGGCAATGAAGAAATACAGGCGGTGTACATTGCATCACCGGTGGTGTATCATGCCGCGCAGGTAAGAGCGGCGGCAGACGCGGGGAAACACATACTGGCGGAAAAGCCGCTGGCGCTTTCTTCCGCGGAAGCGGAGAATCTCGTAAGCCATTGCCGCGGGAGGAACGTACTGCTGGCCACGGGATTTATGATGCGGTTTGCGGCCTACCATCAGAAGATGAGAGAGCTTCTCGCTCAGAAGGCGCTGGGAGACATCGTAAGTGTGTCAGGACAGTTCACCTGCTGGTATCCGGACATCGCCGGCGCCTGGAGACAGTACAAAGATCAGGCCGGCGGCGGCGCCCTGATGGATATGGGTGTACATCTGATCGATTTGCTCCAGTATCTTATGGACAGCAAGATCATCCGCGTGGCGGCGCTGCACGGAACGAAAACCTTTCATTATGAAGTGGACGATTCCTCTTCTCTGCTGGCGGAGTTTGAGAACGGCGCGTTTGGAAATATCAATTCCAATTTCAATATCCCCGACGAAGCCGCCAAATGGCGCATCGAATTTTACGGCACCAAAGGCCGTATGATCGGGGATGAGACCATCGGCCAAGCAGAAGGCGGAAAACTGGAAGTCCTGATTGCGGACGAGACGAAGGGCTACGATGCCGCGCAGGACAAGGTCACGGCACAAAAGGATGACGTTGACGTCGAGCTTGGGAATATGTACGCGAAAGAGATCGCATCTTTTAGCCGGTCCATTCTGGAAGGCACCCCCGTGGAATGTCCCGGAAGCGCTGCGGTGCAGGTGCAGCGTGTCATTGAGGCCGCCTACAAATCCTCCGCCGAAGGGGTGTTTGTAAATATCCCCGCATAACTAAGACAGAAAGGAAGAATGAGATGTTAAGTTTTGGAGTACTCGGCGCCGGCGTGATGGCAAATACACATATTGACGGAGTCCTGGGAAACGGAGCGGACAATGTGAAATATATCGGCGTGTATGATGAGGATTTGAAAAAAAGCGGCACACTTGCAGAGAAGTTTGGGATGAAAACCTATTGCAGCTTTGAAGAAATGCTGGCGGACGATGAAATCGACGGGATCGATATTTGCCTTCCCAGTTTTCTGCATGAGGAATTTGCGATACGGGCGGCGCAGGCAAAAAAGCACATTTTGGTGGAAAAGCCCATCGCCTTCACCCCGGAAGCGGCGGAGCGTATTTTCGGCGTCGCGCACGAAAACGGCGTTCGCATCATGGTGGCGCAGGTTTTGCGTTTTTGGCCGGAGTACGCGACGATCAAAGACTATATCGACAGAGGCGAACTGGGCGATATCGTCACGATTTATGCCGCCAGATTGGGGCAGATGCCTTCCTGGGGCGGCTGGTATAAGGATCCGGACAAAGCGGGCGGCGCCCTTGAAAACCTTATCTTGCATGATATTGATTTCCTGCATTATCTTTTGGGAAAACCGAAATCCGTATACAGCGTGGGTGCAAAGGATGAATACGATATCTATAACGATGTGCTGAGCGTTTTCAAATTTGAAAACGGAGCCAACGTATATGTTGACGGCAGTCTGAGAATGACGGTGGGTTATACCTTCACGATGCACATGCGTGTATTGGGCACGAAGGGTACGATGGAATTTTTGTATAAAGGCGGAGAAAATGTCGACACGAAAAACAGCCTCTCCGAATTGAAGATCTACCATGACGGCGACGGCGGGAAGGATGTGCAGTACACAAGCTATGACGCCTACGGCAAAGAGGTTTCATATTTTGCGGCGTGTATCGAAAGCGGAAAAGAAACGGAGACGGTTACGGAAGAAAGCGTGCTGACCGTACTGAATTCGATCGTGAAGGCAAATGAATCCCTCATTACCGGTCAGGTATATGCCCTTTGAAAAACGGATCCTGCCGCTGGCGGTATTGATTGAACTTTTTCTTGGATTCGAGTGCGGCGGATTTCAGCTGGTCCTGATAGACATCGCAGGTGACTACGAATTAAATAACGCTTCGATGGGTGCTTTGGTAACCGTTCAATTCATCGCGAGCACATTTGTCCCGCTCCTGTTCGGGCATTTTTCTGACAGACGCGGGAAGAAGAAAGTGATTCAATTTTTCCTGCCCTTTCTCATTTTGGGATGTGCGATCATCGTATTCACAGATACGGTCGTGCCATTTTGCGTCGGAATATTCTGTATCGGTGTAGGATATGGCATCTCGGAAAGCCTCATCAGTGCGGCGCTTTCCGATAACGATCCGGATAAGGCTGAAAAAACCATAAACATGGCACAGTCGTTTTTCAGCATCGGCGCTGTTTCAGGACCGTTCATCGTGCTTGCTTTCATGAACAAGGGGGCGGATTGGTCCGTCGCATTTCTGATTACCGGAATTTGCTTCCTGGTATTGTATCCGCTGTTATGCGTGACACGGTTTCACAAAAAACCGATCGTGAACGCAGGAGAGAATCCGGGACAGGGACAGAGTGGATTTCTTCTGTTGAAAAACAAAGTATTCATCATTTTTGTGAGTTCCATCTTTGTTTACGGCGGTCTTGAAGTCGGATTTTCCTATTTTACGGGAGCAGTATTCGAAGAAAAACTACAGGCGCCGGCTTTGAGCGCATTTGGCATTTCATTTTTCTGGCTGGCAATGGCAGCCTCAAGACTAGCCGTTGCGCTTGCGAAAGCCAATACAAAAAAGCTGGTAATCATTCTATATGGCCCGATCGTGGCTGTGCTGATTCTGTTGGCGGTTTCCGGCAGTGCGGGATTTGCGGTTCTGTTGTATGCGATTGCCGGTGCGTTGCTCGGCCCGATCTGGCCTACACTGATGGGAATGGCAACGCGAAGATTCACAGATCATTCAGGGACGGTCTCCGGTATGATGATGGCCGGCAGCAATTCCGCCGGCATGATCATGCCGATTGTGATCGGTTTCATGTTCGACAAATGGAACATTCCGTGGACGTTGTGCGGCCTTTCGCTGCTTGCCGTTATCGGGATCGTACTCTTTGTTTGGATTCATAAAACGGAAAAGGCAAGAAATTTTTCTGTTGACAAAATATGGAAATAAGAGGATAATAATACAGCAAGGGCGATGCGCGCTGAACCTCACCGAACGGAAAAGGTGAAGCGAATGGATAAGGAAACAATACAGATCGTATTGCAAGCTATGCAGCTGGCTGTTGAAATTGTAGGACTATACATTATATGTAGGGTCAAACAAAAGAAATAGCCGCCCCGAACGGAACGGCGATTCCTTACAATCTAGAAAATTGTAGTAGGGTTCAGCCGCCTGTAAGAGAGGCAACCGCCCTTGTAAGTCAGATTTTAGCATGAGGTTGTGAAAAGTCAAGAAAATTTCATCTTTCCGCCGGGACACAGCCATATGCAAAGAGGTTACGCTATAATAATGATAAAGGAGATCCGCTATGTTGATTGATCATACAGAGACCATGTATAACATCTATTTCATTATCATCATCGCTTTTTTCATTGCGGATTTTGCGTGGAATCAGATTCTTTCGTATTTGAATCGATCGCAGATGTCGCCCGATATCCCTTCGGCGCTGGCGGGGATCTACAGCAAAACGGAATATGCGCGCCAGCAGGATTATCAAAGGGAAAACGACAAATTTCGTATGCTGTTTCGGTGGATTTCGTTCGGCGTCATGTTGGCCGTCCTGATTTTTGGCGTACTCGGTTGGCTGGATGAATGGCTGCGTGCCTGCGTGACGGAAAACTTTTTATTGCTTCCGCTGATCTTTTTCGGTGTGATTGCGTTGGTGAATTTTCTGCTGAATCTCCCTTTCGGTATTTATGATACCTTTGTGATCGAGGAAAAATTTGGCTTCAACAAATCGACGCCGAAATTGTTTGCCGCCGATCTTGGCAAACAAATGCTGATGGGCGCGGTGATCGGTGCGGTGGCGCTGTCCGCCATTGCGCTGTGCTATCAATATCTCGGCCCGTATTTCTGGCTGGCGGTATGGGCGGTTTTCACCGGATTTTCCGTACTGTTGTCCTTCTTCTATTCGGAGTGGATTGTGCCGCTTTTCAACAAACAGACACCGCTGCCGGAAGGTGAACTCAGGACGTCGATCGAGGATTTGGCAAAGAGGGCGGGATTTCGTCTGGACAATATCTACGTCATGGATGGTTCCAAACGGACTACGAAAGCGAACGCCTATTTTACGGGATTCGGCAAAAAGAAACGCATCGTATTGTTTGACACGCTGATCGAAAAACTAGAACCGCGAGAAGTCACCGCCGTACTCGCACATGAGATCGGGCATTATCAGAAGAAACATATACCGCTTGGCATGGCGCTTTCCGTTGCACAAACCTTCCTCCTGTTCTGGATCTTATCCTTGTTTATCGGGAGCCAGCCGCTTGCCGAAGCACTGGGCGGACGGATCCAGTCGCTCGAGCTCGGTCTGGTCGGCTTCTCGTTTCTCTACACGCCCCTGTCGGAAATCCTGGGCTTCCTTCGGAATCTCATTTCAAGAAGGCATGAGTACGAGGCGGATCTTTATGCCGCAAAATTCGGACTGGGTATACCGCTGATGGAGGGACTGAAAAAAATTTCCTCGCAGGCTCTGTCCAATCTGAATCCCCATCCCCTCGTCGTATTTTGGGAGTATTCGCATCCAACACTGCTCCAGCGTATGGCGCGGCTCTCCGCGGTCCGAGGACAAGACAGACAAGACATATTTTGACAATGGTTTGTGATTTTGACAATGGTTTGTGATTTTTCTTGACGCGCGCAGGTGTGCGCGATAGAATAGGTTTACAAATAAATACCGATGAGACCTGTGACGAGAGAATAGTAGCTGCGTGGTACCAAAGACCAGAGAGTTTCCGGTGGTGGAAAGGAAGCGGCGGGAATGTAGTGAATGGACTTTCTGAGGTTTCAACCATACGAGTGGACGTTAAAATCAAGGTCGAGCGAGAAATGCGGCAACGAAGCATATCGCGATAAAGACCGGCAGGAGGAGACGTCAAGCAGGGTGGCACCGCAGAGTCATTCACAAGACTTTTGTCCCGGCAGCATATTGTCGGCGCAAAAGTTTTTTGTTTTGGCGGAAC
>BNUG01000035.1 GCA_025997195.1 Clostridia bacterium
AATACGCCTAAAGAAAGTGTAACACAAAACCCGATCCCATGCAACAAGAAACACACAAAATCGGGCTTTTTCACCATTTATTTGTAGATTTCTTCGTTTAGGCGTAAAACTCAGTAGAAGTTAATATACAAGTTGAAAGCTATTGAATACTGTTGAATACTGTTGAAAGATGTTGAAAAGAGTTAAATATGATGTATAAAAATCCCTTTACACCGGTATTCGGCAACGAACCACCGATTCTTGCCGGAAGACAACGCATGATACAGGATGTGATTACCGGTCTCGATAACGGCCCGGGAGACCCCAATCGTGTCACGATATTTACCGGCCCTCGCGGAAGCGGCAAGACCGTATTGCTTGCTACGATTGCCGCGGCAGCGGAAAGTATGGGATGGATCAGTGTCCACGCTACCGCGATGCCGGGTATGCTGGATATGCTGATCGAGCAGATAGAAGAAAAGGGAGCGGAGTTTCTCAGTGTTGAACAAAGCGGCGGAGTGACCGGTGTGCAGGTTTCAGGCTTCGGTATTACAAGGGAATTGCCTGATAGGAAAAGCGTAAGTTTCAGAACACGAGCCTCTCGCTACCTGAAGGAACTGGAGGAACAGCACATCGGGCTTCTGATCACCGTTGACGAAGTGAGTGCGGATGTCCCTGAAATGATAACACTCATCGACAGCTTTCAGCATTTCATCCGGGAGCGGCGTGAGATTGCTCTTTTGATGGCCGGCCTTCCGAACAATGTGCTGCAGATGTTCCAACATGAAAGTATTTCGTATTTGAGAAGGGCTTTTCGAAAGCGGTTGGATTCGGTCAGCATACCTGAGGTTCGTATGGCGATCGAAGATACCGTCAAACTGACGGGACGCACCATTGACAGAGAAGCTCTGTCTGTCGCGTCGGAGGCCACAAACGGTTTTCCGTTTCTGATACAGCTTGTCGGATTCTATATGTTCAGTCAAAGCGATAGAAAGAAAATCTCGCTGGAAGACGCAGAACGCGGGATCGAGATCGCAAAGATCGACATGGAGCGCATGATCATTGATTCAACTGTCCGTGCTTTGTCTGATCGGGATATGGACTTTTTAGAAGCGATGTCTAGGGATGAAGAATACAGCAACATCTCGGATGTTGCAAAGAGAATCGGAGCGAGTGCATCACTGGCGAGTCATTACAAGCGGCGATTGGCCGAACAAGGAATCATATCTTCCGTCGGCAGAGGAAAAATCGCTTTCAATATTCCGATGTTAAAGACATGGCTCAGGGAGCGGGGCGAACAATAATAAAGGGCTGGTATCAAAAATCTCGTATATGATGTCATACAAGCTTATATCCTATTCATGACCGGAATCGTATCATCGGTTTTGTAGTATAATAAGAAAGGCTGTTTTTTCTGCGATAAGGAGCGAAATTTATGAGTGAATCCGACGTGATGCAGGATACGGTTTTGGCCGCACTGGTGGATGCCAGCGATATTGAAGTTCCGAAAGAACAGGTCGAGGAAGAGGTTGACCTCTGGGTTTCGGCTTTGCAGCAAAGGATGATTTTGGACATGGATCCCGGTGAATACATTGACATGATGAATAACGAATTCCCCGCCCGAATAGAGGAATACCGGAAAGATGTTGTCAGAAATCTGAAAACCGATCTGTTTCTGAAGCAGCTCATCGAAAAGGAAAATTTCGAGGTGACGGCCGAAGAACTTGAAGCGGAAGCGCGCGCCATCGCCGGCAGGCAAAACACGTCGATCGAAATGGTGAAATCTTTCCTCGGGGAGGATCTGCGTTCTGTGAAGTATGATCTTCAAGTGAAAAAAGCCATAGAGTTCATCCATCGGCAGTAAGTGTGAAAAACCGACTGCATGAACGCGAAGACCGCCCGGGCCCGGGCGGTCTTCGCTTCCTTCTTCTCCTATCAAACGAGTGGATCAGACGTATTTGATGGCGACTTTCAATGCCTCATCCGAATTGCGTGCCATTGTGAGGGCGTCGACGATATCGTCTATCTTGTATTCATGTGAAATCAATGTTGTGATATCGTACTGACCCGACTGCATCATCGCGAGGATATCCGGAACCAGCTCTTCCAGCGTGGATCTGCCGCAACCGGTGATCGTCCATGTCGAGTAGCAGAGTAGTACAAAATTGAGTGTTGCCGGTTCATGATAGACGCCGACAATCCCGAGCGTTGCGGTGGGTTTTGCGATCTGCTGGAAGCTGTCGAGAATGGCTTGTACGCCGACTGCGTCTATGTAGAGATCGCAAGTACTGGCTTCTCCGGCGAGTCCCGGGGTTCCGCCGAAGGTTTCGATGGCTTTTGCTTTTAAATCTTCTTTCGCCGAATTGCAAGTGATGAGGCCGAGGTCGGCAGCCAGCTGCAGTCGTTTTTCAGAGACGTCTACGATCATGACTTGATCGCAGCCATACCATTTGAGCATGATGGCGGCACTGAGACCGATGGCACCGGCGCCGAAAACGGTCGCGGTTTTTCCCGGACCCGGATTCAGGTGCTTGGCGCCGCGCGTACCGATCACGAACGGCTCGAGCAGGGCGGCAGCTTTGATCGGAATATCATTCGGAATTTTGATCACGCTGTATCCCACTTCGCATTGCGGGATGAAGACATACTCGGAAAATCCTCCGACCGTCGAAACGCGGTTGCGGTCACGCTTCGCCTTGTCCATATTCGGGAATACATGATCGCCGATTTCAAGCCCGGTCACATTTTTGCCGATTTCTACGACTTCGCTGACCATTTCATGTCCGAATTCGTGGTCTTTCCAGATGCGGCTCGGATCTCCCCCGTATACCAACGCATTGGCGTCGCTGCCGCAGACCGGCGACTCCAGATTTCTTACAATAATGTCGTCGTCGCCGCACTCGGGATAAGGAAGTTCGACGACTTCCACGCTACCGATACCTCTGTAAATCGCCGCCTTGTATGTTTCGGGTTTCATGACTCTCTCCTCTCCAAAAAACAGTGCAATATTAGTTACAAAATCATCGTATCACCCAAAGATTCACAGAAGAAATACTTAATGTTAAGTATTTGACAGGCGAAAAATTCAATAATAATAAGAATGTAGTGTCTATTTAGCCGTGCTGTCATTCTGCGCCGCAGGTGCAGAATCCGGAGAACAGGAGGAGGAGATGGATTATTTCGGTTTTGAAGGAAAAACAGTCGTCATCACGGGGGCTGCCTCGGGGATGGGGGAGGCGGCAGCGAAAATGCTGATTGATCTCGGTGCGAAAGTACATGCGGTCGGCCGGAACAAACCGATTCAGCTGCCGGTCGAAAAGACTTATTATGCAGATCTCGGCGACAAGGACGCGATCGATCAACTTCTCACGGAACTTCCGGATTCTATCGACGCGCTTTTCGCCTGTCAGGGCATGGCGCAGACAAAGGACAACCATCTGCGCGTACAGCTTGTGAATTTTCTCGGCGTTAAATATCTGGTCGAGGCACTCGCGCCGCGTGTTGCGGATAACGGTTCCATTACGATCATTTCCTCTAACGGCGGCTTCGGCTGGCAGGAACATTATGAGATCAGCAAGGAAGTCATCGACTGCGGAACCTGGGAGAAGACGGTAGCCTGGTATGAGGCGCACCCGGATGAGCTGAAAGATGCGTATCGTTTTACGAAACGCTGTCTGAATACCTATGTGCAGTACAAGGTATTCGACCCGCTCTATATCGACCGCAAGATTCGTCTGAATGTCATCTGCCCGGGCAATACGATCACTGCGCTGACGGATGAATTCAACCGGAACACGAGCCCGTCCGGCGATGCGGAAGAAGGGAGAAAGAAGATCGAAGCGCTTTTCCAAAAACGCTGGAACGGCCGCTGGGCTTCTGCGGAAGAGATGGGGTATCCCTTGGTCGCGATCGGCAGCAAGATGTTCAGTTATATGAGCGGACAGGTCATTTTCTTCGACTACGGCCTGACGAGTGTTTGGGCGATCGAGGAACTCGAAGGCATCAAAGATCATTTTACTCCCAGATAGTCCATAAGAAGACGACAAAGAAATCCGGCGCCTCTGAGGGACGCCGGATTTTGTAAAACGCTATCTGGCCTCGAGTGTTGGCCCGGGCACTTCATCCTGCCAGGTCGGTTTCTTCATGAGCAGACCGGAAATCATGAGAGCGACCGCGCCCGCACAGGCGATCATCAAGCCGATCTGCATTCCGTCGATCAGCCCATAGGCGGCGATGACCGCCGAGTACACGGCGATGCCGATCGTGCCGCCGAAGTTTTGGCCCAGCTGGACGAGCGCGTTGCTCTGCTGACGGATCTTGGGCTCGATCATGATCTGCGGTCCGGTGGAGGCGATGACGCCGCCCGCCGTGCTGTAAAGACCGGCCAGGAACATGAGGATATCGATCACGATCAGATTCGCGCCGGGCTTGAGAACAACGATCAACGCAATCGTGATCACGACTCTCCATAAGCCGCTAAACCAAACGATGATCGGTTTGCAGGTGCCGATTCGGGCGACCCACCGTCCAAAGAACGGACTGACAACGATCCCCAGAATAGAGAACAGAGATAGGGCAAAACTGGATTCCAGGGGCGTCTTGAGCAAGACGGTCATAATGAACGCCGGCAGGAAGAAATTCGTAGACATGGAATCAAAGGGCGATAAGAAATTGGCCGCCGTCATCGCGATCGTATTTCTGTCTTTGAAAGCGTAACTGGGGATGATGGCTTTGTCTTTTTTCTTCCGGATGTTGACGACCGTGACGATCAGGGCCACCGCTGCGATACCAAAGAACATCCAGCTGACAGGGGAACCGACCGGGGCAAATCTGCCCAGGGATAGAGCGAGAATCAGCCCGCCCAGCACACCGACAAGGGCGATTGCCCCCAAGGTGTCAAATTTCCCTTCGGCATAGGATATCTTTTGGCTTTCTTCCTTTGAGATCTTTGCGCCGGCAAAGACCATGATCGCGCAGATGACCCACAGAACCGCTTGCAAAGCGGGAACTGTTCGCCATCCGGCAAATTGGATGATCGCCGCGACGCCGACGGGCGCCGCGAGTTGTCCTGCCGCAAACATGGTTCCGATGAACCCTAGATAGACGCCGGCTTGTTTTTGATTGAAGCAGTCGCGGATCATGGCATACCCGAAGGTATAGATCGCCGCGCTCTCAATGCCGAGAAAGACGGAGGGGATGATGATCCACCACATATTCGGAGCTAGGGCGCGGAGTACGACACACAAGACCCCGGCGAGGAGTGACAGCGCCAGCCCTTGCCGTCTGAAATGAGGGATCTTGGACGCTAAATAAGCAAAAAGAGGCATCGCCCCAACGCTTACGACGCCGCCAAGGGTTGCTGCCAGCGGATAAATATCTGCACCGCCGATTTCTTCGGCGGCCAGCGGAAGGAAAATACCATTGCCGATACTCGTGATCATACCGACAAATACGCCGATATATACGGCGATGACGGTCAGCATTTTCTTTTTTAAAGGATTATTCTGATATGGATTTAATAATTCAGTTTCAGTCGCCATTTCAACCTCCTAAAATGATAAGGATATCGATTCCGAACACGATGGATGCTTTTCCGCTCGATTTTGTTTGATGTGTCCATCATCCTTTGCTCCATCACCTCCTCGTATGATTCATCTGGCAAACAAGCGAAAAGATCCCTAACATGAGGAACTTTACGCTTCTTACTTGCAAGTTGAAATAATTAAAACTATGTAATCGTAATATCACAAAGAAAGCCGGCGCCTCCGAGGAACGCCGGCTTGTTATAGGTCGTTTTACAGATCGTTGATTTACATGTGTTATTTCGCTTCGAGTGTGGGCCCGGGCTGATCCTGCCAATCCGGCTTCTTCATCATCAGGCCGCAGATCATGAGCAGTACGGCGCCTACACAGGCTACCGTCAGGCCGATCCTCATTCCGTCGATGAGACCATAAGCGGCGATGATGGCAGAGTACACGGCGATGCCGATCGTGCCGCCGAAGTTCTGTCCCAGTTGAACGAGCGCATTGCTCTGCTGACGAATCTTGGGATCGATCATGATCTGCGGCCCCGTGGAGGCAATGACGCCGCCCGCTGTGCTGTAAAGACCGGCTAGGAACATGATGATATCGATCACGATCAGATTGGCACCGGGCTTCAGGACCAAGATCAACGCAACCGTGATGATGACCCTCCACGCACCGCTAAACCAGACGATGATCGGTTTGCAGGTGCCGAGTTTGGCGATCCATCTGCCGAAGAACGGACTGATGATGACGCCCAAGATGGAATACAAAGACAATGCAAAACTGGATTCCACGGGTGTTTTGCTCAGGACGGTCATGATGAACGCCGGCAGGAAGAAATTCGTGGACATCGAATCAAAGGGTGACAAGAAATTGGCAAATGTCATAGCGAGCGTATTTCTGTCTTTGAAAGCAAAACCGGGTATGATGGCGGCATCCTTCTTTTTTCGGATGTTGAGGATCGTGATGACCAAAGCAACTGCCGCGACCCCAAAGAACATAAAGCTGATAGGGGAACCCACGGGGGCAAACCTGCCAAGTGACAAGGCGAGAATCAGTCCGGCCAGTACGGCCGTAAGGGCAATCGCCCCCAAGAGGTCAAACTTGCCTTTCACATAAGCGATCTTTTCTCCATCCTCTTTCGTGATTTTTGCACCGGCAAAGACCAAGACAACGCAGATCGCCCAGAGAACTGCCTGCACGGTCGGAACCAAACGCCAACCGGCAAATTGGATGAGCACCGCGACGCCGACAGGTGCCACAAGGGAGCCCGCGGCAAACATGGTACCGACAAATCCCAGATAGACGCCGGCTTGTTTTTGACTGAAGCAGTCGCGAATGATGGAATATCCGAAAGTATAGATCGCCGCGCTCTCGATGCCGAGGAACACGGCAGGAATGATGATCCACCACATATTCGGAGCCATGGCGCGGAGTACGACACAGAGGACGCCCGCGATCAAGGACAGCGCCAACCCCTGTCTTCTAAAATGCGGCACCTTGGACGCCAAATACGCAAAGAGCGGCATTGCTCCGACGCTCACGACGCCGCTGAGTGTTGCCGCAAGAGAGTATATATCCGCACCGCCGATTTCCTCGGCAGCCAGTGGAAGAAAAATGCCATTTCCGATACTCGTGATCATTCCGACAAATATGCCGATATATACGGCGATGACGGTAAACATTTTCTGTCGGAAAGTATTATTTTGATATGGATTTAGTAGTTCGTTTTCAGTTCCCATTTCTACCTCCTAAAATTGTTCGACAAGTTTCTGCAGGCGCATATTGGCGGCCAGGGCACCATCGATCAGGATGTCGATTCCGGACACAAAGGATGCCTGATCGCTCAGAAGAAACGCAACCACGTTCCCCATTTCGATCACGCTTCCCATTCTCTTGGACGGCGTCAGTTCATTGACCATCCTGTACAAACTTTTTACGATCGGCAGCAGTTCCTGGTTGCGAAGCGTATCCGCCGTACCCGGTGATACGGAATTCACGCGAATCCCTTTCTCGCCCAAGATCACAGCATACTTGCGCGCCATGAGCTGCACGCCCCGCTTGGATATCGGATAGGCAAAATTGGACGCCATTTCCGCTCCGGAACTCAAAACAAACGGAGAAATCTTTTCGATGAAATCAGGATCGCTGTCTGCCCCGTACAGGAGATCGTTGGTCTGATCCAGCATATCGCGTTTCAGCTGATAGGGAGAATTCGATCCGAAAAGGACAAAGGAAGACCCGGATTCCATCACCTCGCCGAAAGCTTTTACCAACTCAATGATGCTCAGCAGATTGACTGACATGATCAGCTTCCAATCCGGACACGCCGGCGTCAAACCGGTAATCACCGCGACGCCCTTGATTTTTCCGGCGCCCTGCGCCGTCTCGATCAATTTGTCTACATCTTCCCGGACGAGTACATCACACACCAGAGATACGGCTTCGATCGATTTTGTTTTCAGATACTCGTTGCCCTCATCCACCTCGGCTTGGGTAACCCCGGTGATCACGAGCTTGCCGTACCCGGACAAAACTTCTGTGACACCCATTCCGATCCCGCCTGCTTTCGAACCGCCGACTACGACAAATACGTCATCTTTCATCCATCACCTCCTTGGGACAAAACCCCAAAACTACACAAACTCCCGAATAAGCGACCTAATATGAGGAACTATATAGACTTCATTTTCAGGTTGATATACTCAAAATTAAGTATTACCCGGAACAGAATATCCTGCCGGTGGCGACCACTGGTACAGAAACGGCTTGCATGATCTCCGCTGTGGCATTGACATTGGAGCCGGCGCAATTCAAATTCTTAATATTAAGTATTGTTGCTTTCCGGTGTGCGCCATTAAGATAAAAACATGGGATAGTAGGTTTTTTGAGAAAGGAGTGCGGCATGAAAGCGGCAATTTATTACGGTGTGAAAGATCTGCGGGTAGAGGAAATTCCGGATCCGGTCTGCGGGCTCCGGGACGTAGTCGTCCGGAGCGTCCGGACAGGGATTTGCGGGTCTGACCTGAAAGGTTATTTCATCAGCGGCATGCTGTCGGGCAATTTCCCGGGCAGGGAGATCGGGCACGAGATGGCTGGGCGCGTAGTGGAGGCCGGCTCCGAAGTCGAAGGGATTCGCGTTGGCGATAAGGTGTTCGTCAATCCTGTCACGAGTACCATTCCCGGGGAGTCGGACATGATGGGCGGGTTTTCCGAATACGTTCGCGTCCCGGACGCGAAGGTAGATCACAATATCTATCTCCTGCCGGACTCCATGTCCTATGATGAAGGCGCGCTGATCGAACCCTTTGCGGTCGGGACGCGCGGAAAGAATGTGCCGGGAGCAAAGTCGGGCGATCATGTGGTCATCTATGGCGCGGGAGGCATCGGGCTGGGCTGCGCGAGCGCGTTGCTTGCCCAGGGCATCCGTCCCGTCGTGGTGGTTCGCCACAACAAGCGGCGTGAATTCCTCGAGCGGATGGGCGCGATCGTCTGCAACATCAAAGAAGTCGAGCTGCTCAAATTTCTCGAGGAGACCTTCGGGATATCGGTGCATCGTCTGGGATATCCGGCGGTGGACGTAGACATCGTGGTGGATTGCGCGGGCGGCGTCAATGTGTTTGATGATTTCGTACAGATGCGGAAAATCGGGTCCCGCCTGTCTTTGGTGGCAACGGCATCAGAGCCGATGCCCGTGCAGACCGGGCGCATCATGAGCGCGGAGGCGCACATCATGGGATCCTGCTCCTATATGCATTCAGACCTTGTGGAGGTGATCGACATCCTGGCGAACAAAAAGAGCCTGATGCCGGAAACGATCACACACCATTTCCCTTTGGCGGACATCAACGAAGCGTTCGAGACGGCGAATAACCACGATATCGCGATCAAGGTATTGGTCGATATGGAGTGAAACTGTTTTTTCATGGCGAAAAAATCCCCCTGCAACCAAATCCGCAATATTTGGTATTTGTCTTGACACGAAGCGAGGGTTTGGTGTAATCAATAGCATAGATACAAAAACAAATACAGGGATCGCGAGGGAGAGTATTTATGAAACTCAATGCCGATATCATTTTTGACAATCTCAGTCGATCTGTATCCATGGAAAGCTATGGGCAAAGAAAAGCAGAACTTGCCCTCAACAGGCCGCAGTTTTATTGCGGGGAAAGTCTCGAATTCAAATCAGATCAACTGTATATCGCTTTTGCCGATCATCTCCCCCGAGTCCCGATTTTTGGCGACGGGGTTGTCATTTTGTGCGTTGGCGGAAATCCCCCCTTACCCTATACGGGGGGCAAATGCGCTTGTTTTGTCCTGAAAGATCAGACCGATCTCTTTTCTGTTTTTAATTCCGTGCAGCATATCTTTGACAAATACGATGCGTGGGAGGCCGGATTGCAAAGCATCTTTGATACTTCGGTGAGTCTTGATGAACTGGTAAAGCTTAGTTTCCCGATCTTTGAGAATCCGATCATCATCATCGGCTCTGATTTTCGTCACCTGGCACATAGTGACATCATCGATACCCTGGATGAGCTGGCAACTTATCGTTCCGATGTGAGCGGCAATTTTAATGAAAATAAGTTAAGTCTGAGTATCAATAAGCAGGGGATCGATATCAATACGAATCATCCTTTTTTGATCACAGACAACAATATCGTACATCTTTGCATCAATTTGTTTGACCGGCACGTTTATATCGGCAATATGACCATTGCGTTCATCTTGCGGCCGTATCACGAGAGTGATCTTGCCCTGGGCAAATATTATGCAAAAATCGTGGAGAGATCGGTCAAAAAACATTCGAGCAGACGTGGGAATATTTTAAGCGGAATCCTTCAGGATTTGCTGAACGGCCTTCCGCTCAATTTGTCAAAGACGCACCACCTGGAAAAAACCGACCGGGACGAACAATATATCTGCCTGAGCATCATTCCCGGAGCCCGTTCCAGTCATACCGTACCGAAGGGATATTTTTGTAATATCCTGGAGGATCATTTTGCGGGATGTATCGCCTTTGAATACGAATCGATCATCATCGCCTTTGTGGAATTGCAAAGACTGGATTGCGATGAAAAATTGTTTACAGACAGACTGAAAAAACTATTACAGAACCTGCATTTAAAAGCGGGGGTAAGCAGTGTCTTTTCGAATCTGTCCATGGCGCGGCTTCATTATCGGCAGGCGAAAATTGCGTTCGAAATAGGATCTGTGATGCACCCGGATTATTGTTATTATTCCTTCGGCGACTATGCTTTGCCGTATATGATGTCCAATAGTATCGGCGAATTTCCGCTGGAGCTTTTTTTTATAAAGGGTATCGGCCGGTTGCTGGAACATGATTCCCTGTCGCCGACAAATTATATCCATACCCTGCGCACCTATCTGAACAACAATATGAGTATCACAAAAACTGCGGAGGATCTTTACCTGCATCGCAGTTCGCTTTTGGCACGTTTACAACGCATAGAGAATTTATTGGAAATGGATTTGAAAAATCCCGATCAGCGGCTTCATCTGTTGGTCATCCTGAAAATCCTCGAGAATCATGGCGCAAACGCAAACCAATCGGACGGCCGTGATCAGGCGCATCCGATCCCCGGAAACATCCCCGGATCGGAGATCGTAATGAAAGAAATCCATTAAAAAAAACCCGCTACGGCGGCATGGCCGCATGACCGCACCGCCGCATCACTGTTTTGTGCTTCTGTCTTTTGTTAGAATTTTTCGATGGCGTTCAAGAAATCATCCAGTTCTTTTTCGTCCATATGGACGCCGCCGCCGTTTTCATCCGTGGGATACGCACCGGTACGAACATCGTTTGCCCATGCGCCGTAAGCGTCTATGGCGAATTTCATGAGGTTGCCATAGGTCATTGCGTGTGAGGCGGGCGAGGACATCAGACCGAACGTGTCCCCGTCTACCATCTCACTTCCGTCACATTCGCCGCCGGCCGCAATACCGATCACGGGTACGCGCATTTTCTTTGCAACGGCGTTTGACACCTCGATCGGGACCAGCTCGATGGACATGGCCTTCATGCCGTTCTCCTGATATTCATACGCCATCTTGAAGACTTTCATCGCCTCTTCGCAGGTCTTGCCGAGCCGTTTGTAGCCGCCGAACGCGCCGAGTGTCTGCCAGCCGGAGATGGCTCCTACATGCCCGTATACGATCACATAATTGTCGGCGACATATTTCAGTGTTTCGTTGTTGATTCCCATCGGAAGGATGGAATCCGCGCCGGCTTGATGGAACGTCGCGAAGTTCGCCAAAGCAGCTTCTTTCGACGCGAATGCCTGTGTATCCGCAACGTAGTTGATATGGATGCGCGGCGCCATCTGCCTCCATGAACCGATCCATTGTCTGGCGTTCTTGATTTTTTCATAAGAATCCGGTCCGTCGCCCGGCGGCAGGCGGTTGATGTCAACGCCGGCTATGTCGGCGGCCAGGGTGAAGAGCGGACTCAGCATCGTCGGACAATGCTGCACGATCTTCGTGCCCTCGTCTTTCATCTTTTGCAAATAGTGGATCGTTTTGCGTTGCTTCGACGCCATCGACATCTTGGGAAGCGGACTGTAAACTTTGTTCATTTCATCGCCTGCCATTTGTTTGCTCCTTTCAGTTCTTCATGCAATCGATTTCTTAATATATTACTTCTTCAATTGCCGACAGATTCTATCGTCTTCAGCAATATCAGAGCCGCATAATGTACGCTGATAAGGATAGTATGATTCAAATGCATGACGATTGGTATACATGGTTCTATGTATTTTTTCTCTGTATTTTTTTTCGTTGACACGCGGGGAATCCATGCGTATATTTATGAGCGATACGAATATGCACGAAGGAGGATCCAGAATGTCCAAAAATATCGTATACGGTTTAGCCTTCCAAAAAAAAGTACTAGCCGGCGCGGACAAGCTTGCCGACGCCGTGAAAACGACGCTCGGCCCCAAGGGACGAAACGCGTTGCTTGCGCGCCCGTCCGCCTCGCCGCTCGTGACGAACAACGGTGGGATGATCGCAAACGACATCGCCCTTGCGGATGACGCAGAAAATATGGGCGCGAAAATGATTCGCGAAGCCGCTGCTCGGACAAACGACGCTGCCGGCGACGGAACGACGACCGCCACCATACTGGCCCGGTTCATCCTGCGGGAAGGATACCGGAATATCGCGGCGGGGGCCGATCCCATGGAGCTAAAGAAGGGCATACAGGGAGCCGTGCAACTCTCTTCCGCGGCGATCCGGAAATTGAGCATATCGGTCAGCACCCGTCAGGGACTGGCGGAGGTCGCATCGGCGTCGGCCTCCGATCCTGTCATCGGGGCGATGGTTGCCGAAGCGATGGAGCGTGTGGGCGTGAACGGCGTCATCACAGTGGAGGAATCCTCCGGCACAGAAACGGCGCTGGACGTGAAAGAGGGTATGCAGCTCGAGCGGGGGTATCTGTCACCGGAGATGGTGACCGACAAAGACCGGATGGTCGCGGAACTGGAAAATCCATATATCCTCATCACCGACCGAAAAATCTCCGATCCGATGGAACTATTGCCCGTTGTGGAAAAAATTGCGGAGAAAAACGCCTCTTTGTTGGTCATCGCCGACGAACTGGAGGGCGCTGCCTTGGGATTTCTCGTCATGAATGTGAGGAACGGCGTCCTAGATGCCGTGGCGATCCGCCCGCCTGCCCACGGCGAAGGCCGGATCGCCCGCATGGAAGATCTGGCGCTTTTGACCGGAGGGTCTTTCCTTTCAGAAAAACTGGGGCTGACGGTGAAGGACGCTACACCGGAGATGCTCGGACGCGCCGCTTCCGTCACCGTTAGCAAAGACAACACGGTGATCATCGGCGGCGCAGGGGACAAGAAAGCCATCGCTGCATGGAGCAAAGCCATGGAAGCACGCATCGAAAAAACGGACTACGATTTTGCCAGACAGCAGCTGCAGGACCGGCTTGCGCGGATGGCCGCCGGCGTGGCAGTCATCAAGATCGGCGCTTTCACGGAAGCCGAGATGAAGGAAAAAAAGCTGCGCACCGATGATGCGCTGCATGCCGCCAGAGCGGCTGCACGGGAAGGGATCGTCCCCGGCGGCGGCATCGTCTATCTGCGGATCCTCCCCGCGGTAAAGGCGTATACAGAAACGCTGTCCGGCGACCGGAAAACCGGCGCGGCGATCATCCTGAAAGCCTTAGAGGCGCCGGCTCGTCAAATCGCCGAGAATGTCGGGGTCGAGGGAAGCGTAGCTGTTGCCGAAATACGAAAACGCCCCGCAGGTACAGGGTTCAACGCCGCCACGGGACAATACGGAATCATGATGGAGGAGGGCGTCGTGGACTCCGCTATGGCCTCCCGTCTCGCGCTGCAAAGCGCCGCCTCCGCTGCCGCCATGCTCCTGACCGCCGGAGCCGGCGTCATGGAAGCCGAGAATTTGACATAAAAACGATATTGCTGATACTTAAGTCTGAATGGCAGGAGGCAGGTAAGGGATGAAGGAAGATATTTTTGAGAAATTCATTGAAGAGAGCGGCATCGCGGTGCCGAAAGACAGGGTAGATGCCGCTTACGATCAACTGGCTCTGGAAATCACGCACGCGAGCCATTACGAGTCTATGATGTCCGGCACAATCCTGATGCCGGACGATATGCCGTTCAGCGTTGAAGATATCCGGGAAACAGCGCGAAAGCAAGTTAAGACGGAACTGGTGCTGGAAGAGGTGATTCGAAAAGAAAATTTTGAAGTCACGGCGGAAGAGCTGGAAGCGGAAGCGAAAGCTATGGCGGAGCGCCAGCAGACGACGGTCGAAGACGTCAAGAGATTCTTCGGGGAAGATCTGTCTTTGCTGAAAAAAGATATTTTGCTTCGAAAGGCAATCGGTTTCATCACAGGTATTTGATTGCCAAGTTGGTTGCCGCGACGACGCGCTATGCTATAAAATGCAGGATGCGGTTTACAAGCATATCCACGCGAAGATGGGCGTTTCCAATCGGCAGGAAATGCTGGTGAAATTGCTTCATAAGGACAAACATCGGGAAAATAGCAGCCGCGTGTTTGCCGTCATTTAAGTCTCATGTGAAACAAACAGAATAGAGCTTTTTTGAAAGCGCTGATTCGATTTGGCGATCTGCGCTTTTTTTCTATATCAGGTGGTATAAAATGCAGGACGCAAAGCAAAATAAAACATATATATTGAGGGATTACGGAGCAGGCAAGGGCCGTGTTAAGGTAAATTTGTCGGCGTCATTTACATCTGCATTATTTACATTACATTGAGAGGAGAAACAAAGATGAAGAAAACGGTTGACACGCGACTTCCCGGAGAGATCGGGAAAGGGGCTCTTCCGGAGTATCCGGCAGTCAGCACGCCATGGAACAAATTGATTTCATTTTACGATGCGTATCACTGGGGGACTCGTCACAACGCGGCGGTCGGGGCGCTCTTTTTTGAAGTGATTCGCATCCTCTTCCCGGATTATGACGAGCGTATGACCAGGCTTTGCAAAGTCAATCGGGAGGCGATGATAAAGACGTTCAACATGAAAGTGGGCAACAGCGACGTCAAGACCATCCATGCCGAAAACAACTGCATTTATCCTTTCATGAAGGGCGGCTTCCCTTCCGCGCTGTATGGAGATATCGGAGATGACCGCTTGCTGTACGCCGGACGCGTCAATGATTTTGGCACGTACCGGGCAGAGAAAGAGCTTGACACCTGTGACTGGGATATCCTCGGTTCGGAGATTTGCCGCATTTCCCCGTATTCTCAGACGGGGATCGCGATCGCCTACGGCGAACCCCTGGTGGAATTCCACATGGTCGAAGCGTTGGGCTGCGGCGATGCGCACTGCCGGCTCATTGCGGAAAACAAGGAAAAACATCCGATGCCGGAGCCTGAAAAAATTTGGGACAACATGAGCCCCTGCGCCACCATGGACTATATCAAGGTGACGACGGAAGAAAACAGCGAAAAAGAAGTACAGCAATTTTCGGAAGCGTGCAATTTCATGTTCCGCAGCGGTACGGATCTTGAATGTACCCCTACGGATTTCTTCAAAGCCGGCGGAGCAAGTCTCGCGCTCGGTTCCGAATATGTGCTTTGCCTCTTGCAGGAAATGATCGATACAGGGGAAATCACCGTTGAGAAAGTGAAAGTCCTCATTGAAAATGTGTTTGAAGGCGCGGGCAAGATGATGTTTGCTGAATTTTTCGCAAAGAAGGGGTTGCGTGAGTGGTTGGGTGTTCCCGCTGAGATCAATGACGGGCGCGTGTTGGGCGCCTATATTGAGGTGCAGTGCCAATGCCTGTCGACCCCCTATACCGTAGTGGATTTCAATAAAGACGAGGTCACCTACGACATCACGCTGGCCGGTATCGAACGCAGAAGGCCGCTGCTGACATTCGCCTATGTGAATATGTGGTACGGCATGGTCAAGACGCTCGTCGGATCGCGCTGGTTCTTCTGGCGCGAAACAGAAGACGTTCCGGAAGGAATTCTCCGCGTCAAGATCGCCAGGAAGATCGACAAACAGTGTCGGTAATCCAGTGTAACCAGCTAATTATCCATGAACACAGCAGGGAGGAAAGATAATGTTCAAACATGTATACAAATACGATGACGACAAAAGGGCACAGCACCAGGCAGTAAGAAATACCGTCGGCTGGTATTACTTCACCCACGACCTAGTCGAGGTCACCGGGGAAGACGCGACGGCGTTTCTGGATCACATTTATGCGAACCCGATCGGTACACTGAAAATCGGCGGTGCGCGGTACACTACGATGCTGAACGACGATGCGGCGATTCAGGATGACGTTGTGATTTTCCGTCTGGAGGAGAACAAATACTGGATTTCGACGCTCTTTGCACAGAGAATCATGAAATGGCTCGACGCGCACAAAGGCGGCTACAAGGCGGAATACCGGAAGATCACCAAAGAGTGGGATATGTACGCCGTGCAGGGGCCGAGATCCAAAGATCTGCTGAACGCTATTTTGGAAGACAATATCGACGAGCAAAAATTCTTCCAAATCCGGGACAACAAAATCGACGGCATCTCCGTGAAGATCTCCAGGGCAGGTTTCAGCGGAGAGAAACTCGGATATGAGATCTATGTTTCCCCTGAATACACCGATCAGATCGAAGCGATACTGAAGGAAAAGGGAAAAACATTCGATGCCAGGGAAGTCGACGAATTTCAAATCAAGGTCTGGACGCTTCCGACAGAAAAGGGCTTTTATGTCATGACCGATATCCATTGGACGAATCCGTTCGAAGTGGGTCTTGACCGCGGCATCGACTGGGACAAGGATTTCATCGGAAAAGAAGCGCTTCTGAAGATCAAGGAAGAAGGCCCGAAGCGCATCTTGTACGGTTTCACGATCGACGAAAAATACGACGCCGTTCACATTGTCCCGCGGAATTTGGGAGGTCCCGGCGCGCAGGTATTGCTCGGAGATGAAGAAATCGGCAGGGTTTACAAGTACACCTACGGCTATACGGTCGAAAAGAACATCGGCTACGCATTGGTCGAAATCGACAAGGCCGGCATCGGCGATATCGTCAGCATTAACGGCGCCGAAGCCACGCTTTGTGAAAGATCCTTCTTTTAGGAAAATCAAAATGGGCTGAATGACATACCTAAGGAGGGTAAAATGACTACAGAAACAATCGCGATAAATCCATATCAAAACAATACGATGGCCCGGAAAATGCTGACCACCATTGCAATCTATATCATCGTTTTTGTCAATATGATCACAAGTATGGGAAATGGTATTTTTCTTCCGCTGGCGGCCGAAGAAATCGGCGGTGCGGATATCTACTCGCTGGCGGCAACGATCGGCGGTGTGGTGAGTGTTGCCGCGATGCCGCTTTTTGCGTATTTCGCGGCCAAAATCCCGCATTTTAGAAGACAGGGACTGGCGCTGGCTGTGATTGCGGGCGTCGTAAGTGTCGCGCTTCGCGCCGCCGCTCCGAATATGTGGTGGATCATCATCCCGTCACTTCTGCTCGGTCTTACAAGCGGAGCCATCTACACGTTCGGATATGCGATCATTCGCGACTGTTTTGAACAAAAACAAGCGGGCGGCTATTTGGGATTCGTTTCCACTATGATGTCCGCGGGCTCTCTCGTGGCGCCGCTTCTGGTCGCGGCGCTCGTCCAGGCCGCCGGATGGCGTATGGTTCCGCTTGTCCAGGCGATTTTGTGGGCAGTATGCGTGATCATGGTTCTTTGCGGCGCAAGGATCAGCAAAGAGGAAGGTCAAAAAATATCTTATGTGCATGGAAAATTCGACGCTTTTGGGACAGTGGCTGTTGCCTGTTTGCTGGGCGGACTGATTCTCGCTCTGTCTCTCGGCAGGTTTGCGCCGATCGGCTCGCCGGTCAGCTTTGTGTTTTTCGGTCTCGCGGCGCTTGGCTTGATTCTTCTGATTCTTGACATCAGAAAAAAGAAAGAGGACGCGATCATCCCGAATATCGCGTTCAAGGACAGAAATACGATCGCTTTGACGATGGCCAATTTCCTGTCTCCTTTCCATTCGATGTCCACCAATTTCTTTTTGCCGGCTTTCGTTATGACGGTTTTGACCAGGACGCCGGTGGAATCCAGTTTGGCGCTGTCCGTGTATTCTATCGTAGGCGTATTTCTCAGCCCTGTTCTTGGTCGGTGGGTCGCGAAGCGCGGAACCGCCAAACCGGTTGCGCTCTGGTATAGCGGAGTCTGGAGAATCGTAATCACTGTGGCGCTTCTTTTTGCGCTCCGTCCGGGCACCAACATTATCGTGATCTATGTCATCATGTTCCTTGCCGGTTTCTACAACCTTGGGGGCGGCGTCATCGCTACGACCGGACCGCAGATCATGCTTGATCCAAAGATCCGCCAGCAGGGCAACGCTCTCGTGCAGTTGGGACAGAACTTTGGCGGCTCGCTGGGTATCGCGGTATACTCAGCCATCATCGCGGCCTATGGGTTGGTTGACGGAATGCAGATCGGTCTGATCGTCGCCTGCATCGGAGCCTTTGGCGTGGTGGTAGCGGGTCTGATGATGAAGAAACCGGCATGGCAGGATCCGCCGGGGCCGAGAGTCGAAGCCAATTAGTTAAAAAAATGAAGCACGGCACAAGACCGCCTCTATTCGGGGCGGTCTTGTGTAAGTACTTAACATTGGGTATTCAATATGACATCCAATTATTCCTATAATGAAAGCAGTGTGAGCGTCGAAATTCCGACGTTTTGAAGCAACCTCAAAACTATATCAAAAGAAAAGGAGACAGAAAAATGGCAACGGTAAAAGGCAGCAATATCGAAATGATGCCTCTCGGACTGGGGAGACAGACGATTTGGCATCTTCAAAAGATGAAAGATGAGGGCAAGAAAATCACGATGGTCGGCACTGCGTACATGGATCCGATCTTCACGATGCTTTGTGAAAAATCCGGCGTCAATCTCGTCCGGTACGCGTCGCCCGGAGAGACGGTTGAGCAGCGCGCCGCGAATGTCCCGTGGTGGACAAGGGCTCTGCGGAAGATGGCGCCGAACATTTGCTTGAATGCAGTCTTGCAAACACAGCAATGCGCAAGCAAGGAGAAAGCCCTGGAAAATGCGGCCATAGCTGTCGCGGACGGTGCCGATAGCGTCATGGTCATGGGGATTCAAAATGAAATCCTGAAATACCTAGCGGACAATTATATTGCCGTTTTCGGGCATGTCGGTGTTTTGTCCGGTTGGCAAACGGGGCGTTTCGGCGGATACCGGCGCGTTGGCAAGACAGCGGAATCCGCGCTGGATGTATTCAGAATGGCTTATGAATATCAGGAAAACGGCATGGCGGGGATGACAATCGAGATGACGCCGCGTGAAGTGACCAATCTCGTTGCCAAGAAGCTGCGCGTGCCGGTCATCGAGGTCGCCGGCGGCGGCGCCGCAGACGGTTCCGAGATGGTGATTTTCGATTTGCTGGGTTTGTTGCCGCCTGAAGCGATGGCCAAACATTCGAAGGCGTATGCCTCATTGCTCGAAGTCTGCATGAAAGGATTCTCCGGGTTTGTGGAGGAAGTCAACAGCGAAGCCTACCCTGCGGAAGAGCACGGTTGGGGTATGGATCCCGAAGAGTTTGAGAAATTCGCAAATGAAGTCGAGAAAAAATATCCGGACGTGAAGTAAGCGCGGAAGCGAACAAACAAATATTGAGGATTGCCCTCGATTTATCTTTGGATCCGTAATTCCTGATTCAAAGGATAAAAAGAGGGCAGTATGCTTGTTGCGATACGGGAATGTCGATCATAACGTAATGTCCGAGAACTTGATGATAAGACCGGCAATATCCTCCGCCGGAACATTTTTTTTATTTCCGACCCAATCGTTGATGACGGATGTAATGCCGAAAGTCTTAAATCGCAGTCGGAACTCTGCATACATATCCGGATGGCCGCCTTGTTTCAGGTGCATATCTTTTGTTTTTTGCCACATTTGTTCCCGCAGACAATTTGAATCTGTTTCGTTATAAAGATGCAAGTACAGATTGGCGTTGTCCTTTAGATAATTCAAAAAATGAATGGTGGACTCCATGAACAACGCGGGCTCTGCGGAATAATGATCGATCATGTGTTCTAAGATCTCGGCTTTTATTTCTTCCTTAATCTTGTCCATCAAATCAAACAAATCTACATAATGCGTATAAAATGTCGACCGGTTGATCTCTGCTTTGGCGCATAGCTCGGTCACTTTTATTTTCTCCAAAGGTTTCTGTTCCAGAAGTGAAACGAGACTTGATTTCAAAACATGCCGTGTATAACGAATCCGTAAATCGTTTTTAGCCGGTATTCTGCTTTCAGACATTTTCTCTCCCTTTGTCTATTTTTCGGACAGATAGCTGAAAAAAGCCAATCAAATCATCATTTCTGAAAAAATTGATGATTGTACTAAAGCTATTATCGTATTATTTTTAAAATGAAGCAAGAGTTCAGGGAATTAGCTGCATTTTTTTTCTTTCTATTTATAATATTAGGAGAGGTGTCGCGACTGATGGACTACAAAACCGATTATCCGTGGATCGCAATTCACGAACTTCTACTTGACTGCGGCAAATCCAAAAATCCCCATGAATTGGCTGTCAAAACACTCAAAGGTATCAATGAAATCGTACCGTACGATCAGGGGCGTATCTATTCTTTCAGCGCAAGCGGGGAAGTGTGCAACGAAGACTTGTTTTATGTCGACAAACGATGGCCGCGCGCCTATTATGAGTACTACTCTCAGATATTGGACGGGCGGTATTCGCTGAAGGGCCGGTCGATTCAAAGCGGCAGTTTGGATACCCTGAACCCGAATGAAGGTTTTTATGACTGGACAAATTGCAAAGAGGATGAATTTGTCGAAGATTATGTCCGGGCGCAGGGGATTCGGTATAGTTTTGGTGTTGGTCTGTTTGACGCACGGGGCATATGCAAGAGATCCTGCATGATCGATCGTACGGGCCGCAGCGAATTTACAGAACGGGAGCGCGGTATCATCACGATCATCGTTTCACATCTTCGGAATCTGCATCGCAATTTTTATACCGGAGCAAGCGATGAGTGCGCAGTCGGTCGGATCGGATCCGAGGATGTGCTGACCACAAGGGAAGCCGAGATCGCGGATTTGATTTGCAAGGGGTACACCCCGGACAATATTTCGAAATATCTCTTCGTGAGCAGGGCGACGGTCTACAAACACATCGCGCATATCCATACCAAGATGGGGGTGTCCAACCGTCAGGAGTTAGTGGTGAAATTGCTTCACGGACATCAGAACGCAGAAGCGGAACACAGTTTGATCGCGCTGGCTTAAGCGGCGTGATTTCACAGTCGATCAAGCACATACTTCTCAATATTGGGTATTTATGCAGTCAGGTTGCAATGATTACAATGGCCTTGTTCCAACCCGGATCCTATCCGGATCACAGTTGAGATGAGTTGATAAGTTGAGTTGAAAGGAGAAAGAAAATGGCCGATGCAATTCCGAATGCGATGCCCATGTCGCAGCAAAGACAAACAATATGGCATCTTCAGAGGATGAAGGAAAAAGGTGAGAAAATCTCAATGGTCGGCACGGCTTCTTGCGATCCGCTCTGGACCTGTGCGTGCCAGGCCGCAGGAGTCAATTTTGTTCGCTATACCGCACCCGGGGAAACCTCTGAAATACGCGGAAAAACAATGCCTGCGCAGACGAGGATGATTCGCAAACTTGCCCCGAATATCTGTTTAAATGCAGTCATGCAATCATGGCAGCATGCGGATAAGTATACGGCGGTCAAAGAGGCAGGTTATCTCCTGACGGACGGTGCTGACAGCGTACTCTGTATGGGTATCACAAACGACACGCTGAAGTATATGGCCGACAACTATATTCCTGTCTTTGGGCATGTCGGCGTCCTGTCGGGTTGGCAAACAGGACAGTTTGGAGGATATCGCCGCGTCGCAAAGACTGCGGAGTCCGCACTGGAACTGTTCCGTATGGCTTATGAATATCAGGAGAACGGTATGTTCGGAATGACGATCGAAATGTCGCCGCGTCAGGTGACGGATCTGGTCGCGAAGAAGCTGCGCGTTCCCGTGATTCAGGTCGCCGCGGGCGGTGCAGCGGATGGTTCTGAGTTGGTCATCTTCGATCTTCTCGGATTCCAGCCTGTCTCGACAATGCCGAAACACGCAAAACATTACAGATCCTATTTCGAGGATGGCATCAAAGCATTTGCGGAATTCGACGCAGACGTCAAAAATGGAGTGTATCCTGCGGAAGAGCATGGCTGGAGTATGGACGAAAAAGAATTCGATACTTTTGCAAACGAGCTCGAGAAGAAATATCCTGACGTGAAATAACGCGGGAAAATATGAAAACCAAGCGGTTGCCGTCCTAGGCGACCGCTTTGGATTTGCAAACACACAAGTCATTTTGAAAGGAGCACTCTTATGAGCCAATTCAGTGTTGTACCGGATCATACCCCCCTCTTCCACTTGGGATTTTTTGCGAAAGACGCCAAAGCTTTTGCACAGGCGCATCACGACCTGTACGGATCCGGTCCCTTCATCGTCAATGAAAACATCGACATGAAGTATACGTTTCGCGGAAAGGAAACGACGACCAATCTCACCATCGTTACCGGTGGATGGAAGGACATCCTGATCGAGATCATTCAGCAAAACGGTGAAGGCGAGTCCTATTTGAACGAGGACGGTCATCCGTATGGATTCCATCACATCGCTTTCGGCGTCAGCGACGTCCATGAAGCCATCAAGGAATTTGAAGCGGCCGGCAACACCGTGCAATTCTACAATTTTGACAGGCCGAATTTCCCGCTTTGTTATATCGACGCGCGGGCGACTTCGGGGTACTATATCGAGCTCAATCCGGAGATGGATGGACTGAGCCAAGTCGTGAAAAAATGGGCAGCCGATTGGGACGGGGAAACCAAACTTTTCCGGACGATGGCCGACCTGCGCGGTTGAGCCTGAAGCGCAAAAGTACATAGATTTATGTATTTCAATCCCAGTTGCGCAAGGTGACAATAGGATTGCTCCGGCGGAATACAGGAAGTTGGAGCAATTCTGGTATTGTCACGGCAAAAAGTGCAGTGCGGAAAGGAGAAAGGAATAGAAAATGAATCAACATCCATTAGAACTAAACTCTTCGGGTCGGAAGTCAAGGTCGCTGGTGGCAATCTATATTGCCGTCATGAGTACGATCATGATCTCCATGACTGCGTCGATGATGCTGCCGGTTGCGGCGGAAGAGCTTGGCGGTACGGGAGCATCCTCGTGGTCGATGGGCATGTCGCTCGGGTCGATCATCAGCATCATCTGTATGCCGCTTTACGGCTATCTCACGGCGAGAAATCCGCACATCAAAAGGCCATTATATGTAATTTCATTGTGCATTTCAGCGCTTGTCGTCACACTGCGCGGCGTCGCGCCGAATATGTGGGTCATCATCATCCCGACGTTGTTTCTTGCGATCTATAGTCCCGCGATCTATGTCATCGGCTATTCGATGGTTCGGGAGATGTACGGCGCGAAGAGAGGCGCCGCGCTGCTTGGCTTCATTGCGACGATGCAGGGAATTGGCTTGCTGGTCGGCCCGCTGGTCGGCGGCATCATGATCCAAAATCTGGGTTGGCGTTCTGTGAATTTCCTGATCGGACCGCTTTTGTTCCTGTCCGCTTTTCTCATGCTTTCCGGCGCGCGTATCACGAAGGAACAGGGACAGACCGTTGCCTCCTCCACAGGGAAGTTCGACTATCCCGGCGCGATTTCCATTATGGTCATGCTGGGCGCGTTGATCTCGATGCTGTCGATGACCAGTTTCATCCCGTGGGGCAGCCCGATGAATTTGGTATTGATCGCGATCGTCATCATCGCCTTCATTTGCCTTGCCAATGACATCAAGAAAAAGGGGACTGCCGCTTTCCTTCCGGCACCCGTGCTCAAGGACAGGAATACGAGATTCCTGTTCCTGATCAATTTCTGCTTCACATTCTCCGCGATGGGTGTGAGCGCTTTCCTGCCGTCCTTCATGATGTATGTGATGATGAAGACGCCAACAGAGTCCGGCCTGGCATCCTCTATGTATGCCATCGCCGGGTTGTTCATGGGGCCGATTTACGGGCGCATCATGGCGAAGACGGGAACCGCGCGCGAAACGGTCATGTACAGCGGCGGTCTGCTGCGCCTTGCCGTACAGCTCGCATTGCTGCTGCTTGTGGTCATGCATCCGCAGACGTCGTCGGTCGTTACGCTTTACGTCATCATGTTTATCGGCGGGTTCTATTCCGCAGTCGGCGGCGTCACACCGGCGGTCGCACCACAGGTTCAGCTTACGGAGGATATCCGGCCGCTTGGCAACTCGGTCATACAGCTTGGCGCGAACTTCGGATCGACGGTCGGTATCTGTATCTATACGGCGATCATCGCCGCTGTCGGACTTGAGATCGGTTTCCGAATCGTGCTGATCATCACGTCCTTCATCTCCGTCCTCGACTTTGTCTTTGCGATGCCGCTGAAGAGACTGCCGGAGTTCGAAGGCGTAAAGCTATCTGATAAAAAATCGTAGTTACGATTTTTATAAAATAGTATCATCATAAGACAGGCCGGCTCTCCTGATGGGAGCCGGCCGGAAGTGGTTTTAACAGCAGATCGGAGTGAATATGATGAATCAGTTGAGAGAATCACAGTGGGAACAAGTCAATCAGTTCCTGTTGACCTGCGGCAATGTGCGGGCGCCAAGAGATTTCTGTGTGGAGATCGTTCGAAAAATCAGTTCTTTGGTTCCTTTCGATCAGGCGCGAATCTATTTTATCAATGACAACGGGATGGTTTACGATGAAGCGCTTTTCGGTGTTGAGAAGGCGTGGAGCCGGGCCTATATCGATTATTTTTCAAGGATCAATGGTGTAAAATGGTCATACTCCAATCTGACAAGCGGTGAAAATTGGCGGGGATTGGTGAATCAGAATTGCTGGAACGAAATGAGTTGGGATAGTGTGCAGGAGAAGGAATTTCTTCTTGGCTATATCAGGCCGCAGGGAATCCGGTATAGCGTCGGCTTCAGTTTGCACGACGCAAACAATATGAACAAATGCTGTGTGTGTTTCGACCGTACGGGGCAGACCGGTTTCACAGGCGAGGAACTCTCGTATCTCAATGTCGTTCATCCCCATCTGGAAAATCTGCACAAGAATCTGTATGTCGGCAATGTATGTGCGCAAAATTACCACACACAGATGGAAGCGGATGAACCGCTCACACCCCGGGAATCGGAAATCGTCGCGCTTCTGTGCGAAGGCGTCACGCCTGCGGCCATGAGCAAGAAACTCTCGCTGAGCCTTGCGACGATTTACAAACATATTGCGAACATCCACAAAAAACTCCATGTGTCGAACCGGCAGGAACTTTTGCTGAAATTGATCGATACAAACAAACCCTCAGTCGGCCTGCACGCATAGAACCGGGCCGGGAGACTGGGGGATCATTTTTACACAATTCTGTGTATGTACAAAGAATCGCCTTGACGTGACAATAAGGTTGTTGTTCTGTCAGTGACCCGAGAATAAGGAGGAGAGATCATGTACGCATTTCATGAAGGTTATCAGAGGCTGTTAGATACCGTTGTTGAAGGGGTTCCCGGAAGGTACTCCGGATTAAAAGGCCTCAAGCCAATGAAAGATATTCTAGACCTGACGGGGAAAGTCGCGATCGTCACGGGCGGTGCTATGGGCCTAGGTTCCTGCGTTGTATACCGGCTTTGTGAAGCAGGGGCGCGTGTTGTGATCGTGGATATCGCGGAAGAATTCGCCGAAAAATCACTTGAATTCTATGCGGAAAAAGGCTATAGCGTCAAGTATATCAAGACGGATATTCGCTTTGTCGATCAAATCGAAGCAGCGGTCGATTTCACGGTAAAGGAATTCGGCGGGGTCGATATTCTGGTAAACAATGCTGCGATCTGGAACATGAACGCCTTAGAAGAAATGACGGAAGAGATATGGGACTACAGTATGGATCTGAATGTGAAAGGAACGTTCTTCTTCATCCAAAAAGTTGTTTCTGTGATGGAAAAGCAAGGTCGCGGCGGGAAGATCGTCAACATCGCTTCTGTGGCAGGTATCTCCTGCGAGCCGGCACCGGTTCTGATGGACTATGTCGCATCCAAATGGGGCGTGGTCGGCATCACAAAGTCTCTTGCCAGGGCGCTGAAGCCGCTTGGCATCAATATCAATTGCGTGATTCCGGGCGGCATGATGACGCCCGGCGCCTTCAACACGCCGATGACCGAGGCCTCCAAAGCGGTGCGGGCAAAAATGCCGCAAATCACGCAGCCGAGTACAGATCCGGACGAGGTCGCCCGTGCGGTCTTTATGATGACAACAGGGGTCAGCGATTACATGCACGGTGCCAA